>NZ_AP023356.1:7007500-7317500 GCF_018324205.1 Actinoplanes ianthinogenes | reverse complement strand
CGCATCGTACGGGTCGTGGCACTGGCAGCCGTCGTCGTCCTGCTCACCGCGACCGCGGCATGCACCGGCGGCGACCGGGCGGCGGTGACCGTGCTCGCGTCGTGGACCGGCGGCGAGGCGGCGGCGTTCCGGCAGGTGCTGGACCGGTTCACCGACAAGACCGGCATCAAGGTGGATCTCCAGGGCACCCGCGCGCTCAACCAGGTGCTGACCGCCGAGGTGCAGAAAGGCACCCCGCCGGACATCGCGGTGCTGCCCAGCCTGGGCGATCTCGCCGGCTACGTGCGCCGTTCCGCGGTGCGCCCGTTGACCGGCGTGATCGACGCCGGCACCGAGCAGTCGCACAGCGCACAGTGGCTACGCCTGGAGCAGCTGGACAACGCACGCTACTCGGTGGCGGTCAAGACCTCCCTCAAGAGCTTGATTTGGTACGACCCGAGCCGGGTCCCCGACCTGTCGGGTGACAAGCCGCCGACGTGGGACGGGCTCGTGAAGATCAGCGAACGCCTCAGCACGGGCGGCGCCGCGGCCTGGTGCATGGGCATGGGGTCCACTCCGGTCTCCGGCTGGCCCGGCACCGACTGGATCGAGGACTTCGTGCTGCACCAGGCCGGCCCGGGGGCGTACCAGCGCTGGGCCGCCGGAAAGCTGGCCTGGACCGCCCCGGAGATCAAGCAGGCGTGGCAGGCCTGGGGCCGGATCGCGCTGCGGCCCGGTTTCGTCCGTGGCGGCGCGTCCGGCCTGCTGTTCACCGACTTCGGCGACGCGGGCCGGGCGATGTCCGCCGACCCGCCCGGATGTTTCCTGCACCACCAGGCGTCGTTCGTGGCCGGCGACGCCGCCGGCCTGGACTTCATGCCGTTCCCGTCCGCCCGGGCTCGGGCGTGGGAGGTGTCCGCCGACCTCGCCGCCCTGTTCACCGACAAGCCGGAGGCGCGCGAGCTGATGCGTTTCCTGGCCACCGACGAGGCGCAGAGCATCTGGCCGGCGGCGAGCCACGGCTCGGTGTTCTCCGCGAACCGGGGCGTCGACCCGGCCATCTACGACGACCCGGTGACCCGCCGCATCGCCGAGACGCTGACGGGGGACGCGACGCTGTGCTTCGACGCCTCCGACCTCATGCCCAGCGCGATGACCAACGCCTTCTACCGCGCCGTCCTGGAGTTCCTCCAGTCCCCCGACGACCTCGACCGCATCCTGACCCAACTCGACCGGTCCCGCACCACCATCCCCGCCACCGACTGGCTGACCGTCCCGTGCGGCACCTGAACCACCGCCCAGGATCTGGTCCGGCGGTGGGACTGGCCCACCGAGCAGCCTCTGCCCGGAGGATCGCCACCTGCGTGCCGGTTGGGTCCGCACCCTGCCCGTGTGGGGGCACGGGTCTTAGTGCGGTGCCGCTGCCAGCGAGTTCGTAGCCGAGGCTGACGCACCTCGCGGACGATCACCGCACCCACACCAGCTTGATCAGGCTCGAGGAGCGCCAGCGATAGCTCTCAGTGCCAACCTTCGACCACCGCTGCAGCTCTGGCAATGGCGGAGCCAAGCGGTTCAGCTGGTCCAGGCGACTCGTTGTAGACGTTGAGCTGAAACATGTTGTCGGCAGTCGGATAGAACACCAATCCGTACCGCACCGATTCGACTCGGTCGCGAGAATGGATCAAATGCAGGGTCCCGTGACTGACCCATGGCCGCAACTGGCGTAGTACCGGGTTCGCACAGATCGCGGCAGCCTCTGCACGAAGATGGTTCTCGCCGTGCTCCGTCAGAAGGTGCCACAACGCGTCATTAGCGGTCTCGGAATCGGTGACGCGGAGATAGCCGTGACGCAGGCAGAGCTCGCCGACCGAAACACCCTTCCGGATGTCGATCATGGCGCTCAACAACTCGGCTACGATGCGCGTTCTGCCCTCTGCGACGATTTCGTCGCGCACCCAGATCGCTAGTTCATAGCCAGTATCGCATCCGGACCGAACAGAGACGTGTCCATCGACTGTCGGCAAAAGAGCGTCGACGGAACCGAATCGATCCTTGCCGCTGCACAGGCCGTCCAGCGGAGCATCGGACAGCGCAGCGTCCTTTATCAGTTCTTCAACCAGCGTCACCGATGCACCACCCTTCAGTCAGTCCCCATCAGGAGCTGGCGAGATTACACCTTTACCCTAAAGGCTCGCATGACACCTGCAACCGCCGCCGTTCACGCTATCCACCGAAGGGATTCGCCACAACAACCCGACCTCCACCCCAATACCAATTACCACTCATACGCCCACTGGTCCTGTCCATCTGCGAGCCCCGCGCATAGCTCACCTCAAATGCTTCCTGAGCAGAATGGGCCGGTTGAGCACGTAGGTGTAGGGGTTGGTGTCGCCGGAGGCGAGGCCGAGCGGGTCGTGGCTGAGGAATCGGCCGCTGCCAGGGGCGTAGAAGCGGGAGCGGTAGTTGTAGAGGCCGTTGCCTTCGTCCTCGCGGCCGGTGAAGCGGATGGTGTTGCCGCTGTCATTTCCGCTGACGGTGGTGGTGCCGAACGGGTCGTAGCTGTATTCGGCGTTGACCGCGGTGGTGTCGGCCAGCCCGATCGTGGAGCCGAGGTTGTCGGTCAGCAGCGATTGGGTTCCGGCCGACGTGACGCGGGCGAAGATCTCGTCGATGCCACCGGGCACCATGTTGGCCGTGGCGGCGCCGCCGACCCGCGCGACCGCCGAAAGGGTCGGCAGCCACTCGATGCCGTCGAGCCAGCATGTCCTGGCCGCATACCGCCCACCCGGTCGGGTCTTCAGCCCGCCGGGACCTCCGCCAGCTTTCCGTCCCGGACCTCCAGCAGCAGGAAGACCGGATTCTCCCGGGTGCCGTCGGGGTTGAACTTGACCGTCCCGGACAGCAGCGGCAAGTCCGGTGTGGCGGCGATGGCGGCACGCACGGCGGCGTGGTCGACCGAACCGGCCCGCTTGATCGCATCGACGGCCACCGTGACCGCGTCGTAGGCCTCCGGTCCGCCGGCGCCGGGCTGCCGCCCGGTGACCTTCGCGAATCGCTGCGACCACCCGGCCAGCGACGGCATGAGCGCCGGCACCATCAACGCCGTCCCGTACACGTTCTTGGTCTGCGCGGCGGTCAGACCCGTGAGCAGCGGCCCGTCCGTCGCGCCGTCACCGACGAAGATCCGGCCGTCGAACCCGGCGGTCCGCAGATCCTTGATGAGCTGGTTGGCCTCTCCGTAATAGCCGGTGAAGTACACCGTGTCGACTTTCTCGCCGACGATCTGCTTGGCCAGCCGGGCGTACGACGGCGCACCCTGACTGAGTTCGTGGGTGGCGACCGTCTCGATGCCCGTACCGGGCTTGGCGGCCGCCTCGGTGGTCGTCCGGCCGAGGGTGACCGGGAAACTGGTGCCGTCGTTGACGATGATCAGCCGCTTGCTGCCCATCCGGCGCATGGCGGCGACCGCGAAGGCGCCTTCGGCGGTGACCGTGCCACTGATCAGGAAGATGCTGTCGTACTTCGGCACCAGCAGATCGGTGGAGGTGGCCAGGGCGATCACCATCGGCACACCCGCGTCCCGGAAGACCTTCAGGGTGGGCACGGTGGCGCTGCTGCAATAGCCGCCGACCGAGACCGTGATGTCCTGCGCCACCAGATCGTTGGCCTTCACCACGGCGGTGCCCGGGTCGCAGGCGTCGTCCAGGACCAGCAACTCCACCTTGCGGCCGAGCACTCCCCCGGCCGCGTTGACCTCGTCGACCGCCATCTGAGCCGCATCCCGCATCTCCCGGCCCGACTGCGCGTTGGTGCCGGACAGCGGCACCAGGGCGCCCAGCCGGATGGCGGCCGGCGCTTCGGCGGTGGAGGTGGCCGCGTCGCCGCCGCCACAACCCCCGAGCGCGGTCGCCCCGGCCAGCACCAAGACAGTGAGCAAAGTGCCGAACCGTGGGCTGATGCCCATGACAGTGCCTCCCCGCAGAACCTTGTCGCCGCCTTCTCTGATCGGCGTCCGAGTGGTGTGTGCTGAGCACTTGGTTCAGGTTCCGCAACGGCCGGCCGATGGTGTAGCGGCCAGGTCTCACCGGTTACGGTCCGAAGGGAGACATCGTGAAACGGTGGCGGATGCCCTACGGACTCGGGGGACGCCGGTCGGCCGTGCGCGACGGCTCCCGGGCACGGCGGCGAGGCCGGCTGAACACCACGGCCGCGCTGGCGAGCGTGCTGCTGGCACTCGGCGCGTACACCATCATCGGAACGGCGCTTACCGCCCAGGCGGTGCACGACCACAGCCGGGCCCTCCGCGTCGACGCGGACTTCAGCGAGGCCCGCGGGGCGATCACGCTCGAAGAGGTCAATCTGCGTCATTACCAGGTGGAGCCGTCCTCGGCAGTGCTCAGCCGCTTCCTCCAGGCCGCCGACTCGGTGGACGGGGCGCTGCGCCTCGCGATCCAGCACGGGCTGCCCGACGCCGACCGCGAGGCGGCCCGGTTGCTGGACCGGCAACGGGAATACCGGACGAACGCCGAGCAGCTCATCGCACTGGTGGCGGACCGCGATCCGGACAGCCTCAGCCTGGACAGTCTCAGCGTCACGCCGTCCTACTACACCCTGCAGCAGGATGTGGACGCCGTCAGCCGGGCGTACCACGCCAGCGCACAACGGCAGGCCGACGAGATGCAACGCGCCGAGGTGCGCATGCTGATCGGCACGTCGGTCGGCTTCGGGGTGGGGCTCACGCTGGTCGGTGTGATCTGGCGGCTGGTGCTGAGCTATCAGCGCCGTCTGGTCCAGGACGCCGACGCCAGCGAGCACCGGTCCCTGCACGATCCGCTGACCGGGCTACCGAACCGGCGGATGTTCCACGAGCGCCTGACCGACGCGGTACGGGTACCGGCCGACCGGCGAGATGACCAGGTGGCCGTCATGATCATCGACTTGGACGGCTTCAAGGCCGTCAACGACACGCTCGGTCACCAAGCCGGCGATCAACTCCTGCAGGAGGCCGGACACCGGCTGCGGGCCGGCATTCGCGACGGCGACCTGGCCGCCCGGCTGGGCGGTGACGAGTTCGCGGTGCTCCTGCCGGGCGTCACCGACCTGGCGACCGCCGTCGAGGTCGCCGAGCGGCTCTCCGACAAGATCCGGCACGACTTCCTGCTCGACGTCGGCGCGGCCTCGGTCAGTGCCAGCATCGGTCTTGCCGTCGGCACGACCGGCGTCGCCGACGACGAGGAGCTTCTGCGCCAGGCCGACGCCGCGATGTACCGGGCGAAGGCAGCCGGTGGGGGCGTCGCGGTCTACGACCAGCTCCTGGACGCCGTGCCGCCCGAGGACATGAGCCTGTTCGGGGACCTTCGCGCGCTGCTGGACACCGGCGACCCGGACGGCCAGCTGGTGCTGTACTTCCAGCCGCAGATCCGGATCGCCGACGGATCGGTGGCCGGCGTCGAAGCGCTGGTGCGCTGGCGCCATCCGAGCCGGGGACTGCTGCTGCCCGCGGCGTTCCTCGACATGGCCGTTTCCCGTGGTCTCGAGATCTCGCTGACCTACCACCTGCTGAAGGTCGCGGTGGCGCAGGCAGACCGGTGGGCGGCCGCCGGCACCCCGCTGGCGGTGTCGGTCAACATCTCGCCGCGGTGCCTGCTGCACGACGATTTTCTGCCCCGGATCCGCGACGCGGTCACCGACGTCCACCTGCCCCACGGCATCCTGCAACTGGAGCTGACCGAGAGCAGCGTGATGCTCGACCCGGAACGTGCCCGGACCGTCCTGCGCGAGGTCCGTGAGGAGGGCATCCTGATCTCGGTCGACGACTTCGGGACCGGCTTCAGCTCGCTGTCCCAGCTCCGCCGGCTCCCGGCGGACGAACTCAAGATCGACCGGTCGTTCGTGCAGGGCCTCGCCCGGGACGCCGACGGCGTGGTGCTGGTCCGCAGCGCCATCGACCTGGGCCACAACCTGGGCCTGTCGGTTGTCGCCGAGGGCGTCGAGGACCTCGAGGCGCTGGCCGTGCTCCGCGAGATGGGCTGCGACCTCGCCCAGGGCTTCGCGCTGAGCCGGCCGGTGCCGGCCGACGAGGTGCCGGCCGCGTGCGCCCGGGCGAGCGAGGCAGCGGGCCGGCAACGAGTGCCGCAACCCCACGGCGGGTGATCCCGCGGCGGCTGCACCGCCGGCTACCTGGCCGGTGTCGGCGTCCTCGGCATGGCCCTCGGATTCCTGCTGCGCACCATCGCCGAGCCGCCCCGACTCCATCGGGCCCTACCTGCCGTCCCGCGCCGGGCAGGCGTTCATGAGTATCGCCGGCGACCCCGGCCTGCTCTCACCGGCAGCCGGAGCGGCCGTCTTCACCGGCTGGTCGGTGGCGCTGCTCGCGGTGGCCGGCACCGGCCTGCGCCGCCGCGACGCCGGATGAGCCGCCTCACCGGGTGGCCGCCGGCCGCCGCGGCGAGCGTGTGTCAGGACGCCGGCTGGGGCACGTCCGCCGCCCCGGCCAGGCGCATCGCCGCGTCCTGCAGCTCCGCGTTCGGCACCGGCCGCGACCAGGTGTAACCCTGGCCGCGATGGCAGCCGAGCAGGCGCAGTGCGGTGGCCTGCTCGGGGCTCTCGACGCCTTCGGCGACGGTACGCATCCCGATCGCCTCGGCCAGCTTGATGACCACCTCGCTCAGCGCCGTGCCGGCCCCGGGCCCGCTGATCGGATCGACGAAGCTCTTGTCGATCTTCAGGATGGAGGCCGGGAGTTTCTGGACGTAGCTCAGCGAGCTGTACCCGGTGCCGAAGTCGTCGAGCGCCAGCTGCACGCCGCAGGCCCGCACCGCGTGCAGGGTCTCCATGGCCGCCTCCGGCGCACTGATCAGCGCCGTCTCGGTGATCTCCAGGATCAGCCGCTCCGGCGGCAGCCCGCTCTCGGCCAGCGCCGACTGGAGATCGGCGAGGAAGCGCGGATGGGTCAGCTGCCGGGCCGACACGTTGACGCTGACCGTGGCGTCCGCCATGGCCGGCGCCCGGTCCGGCCAGGCGGCGGCGTCCCGGCACGCCTGGTGCAGTACCCAGCGTCCGAGATCGATGATCAGACCGCTGTCCTCGGCCATCGGGATGAACCGGTCCGGCGCCTGCATGCCGTGTCCCGGCCGGTGCCACCGGACCAGCGCCTCGGCGCTCACCGGCCGCCCGGTGTCCAGTCCGATGATCGGCTGATAGTGCAGGGTCAGCTGTTCCTCGGTGATCGCCCGGGCCAGGGCGATCTCGTCGTCCATGCGCTGTTCAGCGCTGCCGGCCATCGCCTCGTCGAAAACCACGATCTGGTCCTTGCCCCGGCTCTTGGCCTGGCGCAGCGCGGCGTCGGCGTCGCGCAGCACGGCAGCCGGGAAGTGCTCGGGATCGTCGCCGGTGACGGCCCGGATCCCGACGCTGGCGCGCAGCACCAGCTCGTGCCCGCCGATGGTCAGGGGCTCGCGCAGGTCGTGCAGCAACCGCTCGGCCAGCTCTGTCGCGCCCGGCGTGGTGGCGACGACCACGAACTCGTCGGCGCTCAGGCGGGCCACCAGGTCCTCGGCCCCCACCGCGGCCCGCAGCCGGTTGCCGGCCAGGCGCAGGACCTGGTCACCGATGGCGTACCCCAGAGCGTCATTGACCAGCCGGAACCGGTCGAGATTGATCAGCAGCAGGGTGGCGCTCTGCTGGCGAGTACGCCGGATGTGCTCCAGCAGCAACCGCCGGTTCGCCAGGTCGGTGACCGGGTCGTGGGTCGCCTGCCAGGCCAGCGCCTCGCTGGTTCGTTGCCGCTCGACCACCCGGCCCAGCGCGAGACCGACCTGTTCGAGGGCCTGGACCAGGTCGTGGTCCGGCGCGGGACAGTCGGTCGGCAGGTAGAAGCCGAGCATCCCGGTGACCTCGCCACCGGCGAGGACCGGCACCGCCACCGCGGAACCGATCCCGCACTCGCACACGGCCGGGCCCATCGGCCCGAGGCCGGCCGGGTCGGAGACGACCCGTGCGACGGCGTCCAACGAGAGCTGCTGCGGCGTCGGCGCGCTTCCCTGCTCGGCGAGCCGGCGCAAGGCGCATCCGGACGCCGGCGAGGCGTGGTGGTGCTCCTCGACGTGCCAGGCGACCGGTCCGCCACTGGCGGTCCACGCCTGGCCGGCCCGCCAGCCCAGCCGGGTGCAGACCTGGCGCACCACCTCGGCGGCCGCTTCGACGAAGGAGTTGGCGCAGTTCGCGGTGAGCGCGGCGTGCCTGATCAACGCGGCTGCCTGTTCGGCGCGCCGCTTCACCGTGACGTCCCGCGTGATGGCGGTGAACCGGGCGTGCCCGTCGTGCTGCCACGTCGACAGCGACAGCTCGGTCAGCAGTTCCCGGCCGTCGGCGTGCCGGGCCGGCACCTCGACGGTGCGGCCGAGGAGCGAGCCGCTCCCGGCCAGCAGGTCGCGCAGGTGCGCGGCGAAGTTCTCCCGCAGCCGGAGCGGGACGAGCTCGTCCAGCGGCTTGCCCAGCCGGTCGGCGGCCGGGTGACCGAAGACCCGCTCGGCGCCGGTGTTCCAGGCGACGACGATGCCGGCGTCGTCGACCGTGACGATGCCGTCGCCCGCGGTGCGCGTCTCGAACAGGCGCTGCTGCGCGGCCCGCTCCTCGGTGAGCGACTCGATGGTGCTCAGCAGCTGCCACGAGGGACCGGTGCCCGGCCGGACGAGATAGCTGGAGACCAGCGCCACCAGCAGAGTGCCGTCGCGGTGCCGGTACTGCTTCTCCCGGACCACCGAGCGGCGGGCGCCGGAGATCAGGTCGCCCATCATCGCCACGTCGGAGTCGTGCTCGCCGGCCAGCGTGACCTCGCTGAAGTGCCGGCCGAGCAGCTCGTCCACCCGGTAGCCGAGCAAGTCAGCGAAAGCGCGGTTGACCTCGACGTAGAGGCCGCTGTCGTCGACCACCGTCATGCCGGTGGAGGCGTGGTCGAAGGCGGCACGCAACCGCGCGTCCGCCTCCACCTGGACGCCGCGCGGAAGCTGCACCCGAGAACCCTTTTCGATCACCAATGACTCCCCGTACGGCCAGAGCGCCGGACGCGCTGACCTAGTTGATCGACAGCCACCGTGCCGATCTGAGCCTTGCGCCGCACGGCTCATCGTGTGCCCTGGTCATCGGGGCGTTCAGTGATCATGGGGAAACGAGCGATGCGTACCGACGCGCCGCACGCCGGAGTTCCCGGGCCGGGCGTGCCAAGCACGCCCGGCCGCGAGAGATTCGCCGTGGCTCCGGCGAAGGCCGCTCTAGCGTTGCAGGGTGAGCACGCCCGGCCGGTACGGCAGCAGCCCGTAGTCGCCGCCCGAGCTCGGCGAGCGGCCCTGATAGAGCAGCTGCAGGTGACACGGGTCGACCGTCATGGTCTGGTCGGCGGTCACCCGGACCAGCTCGCCGTGGCTGATGTCGTTGGTCCAGGTCGCCCCGCTGTTGGCCTTGCCCGCGAACGGGTTGCTCTCCGTGGCGGCTTGCGGGGTCCACGAGCCGCTCAGGCTGGTGGCGGTGAACGACCGGAAGTAGCGTCCGTTCGACCCGATCGCCTCGACGATCATCAGGTACTGGTTCTGGCCCTGCACCTTGTAGACCTGCGGCGCCTCGAACAGGTTGTTCGTGGTGTCGCTCATGATCGTCGTGTAGGACGAACCGAAGTTGCCGGGGAAGTTCCCGATCGGCATGCTCGCCCGGTAGATCTTGCCGTTGTCCCCGGCGAAGAACAGGTACATGTTCGTGCCGTCACCGATGATCGTCTGGTCGATCGGCCCGGTGCCCGACCCGGAGATGCTGCCGGTGAACAGCGGCTTCGCGGCCGACCAGCCGTTGGCGTTGGTCGGGTCACTCGAGGTGCGGTACGAGAACGCGGAACCACCCCACTGGTAGGTGAGCACCCAGATCTTCTTCGGCGCGAAGTAGAACAGCGTCGGCGCGACGGCCCCGGAGCTCATCGCGTTCTGGCCGGCCGAGGCCATGTCCGAGAAGTTGGTGAACGGGCTGAAGTTCATCGAGCCCCAGCTCGACCCGGTGTCGTGCGTGGTGGCGTACACCAGGTGCTTGCCGTTGTACGGCACGACCGTGAAGTCCTTCAACGACGCCCAGCCGGATTTCGGCGTCGCCAGCGCGCCGGTCGACGTCCAGCGGTACTTCGACGGCAGCGCGCACGAACTCGGCGCCGAAGCCGGCACCGTGGTCGGCGCGGCCGTTGCCGACGTGGTGCTGCCACCGGCGACACACGAGGTGATCGTCGGCCGAGCGGTGCTGTTGCCGTTGTTCATAGTGGTGAAGCCGAAGCTGTTGCCGTTGCCGTTGGGCTTCACGGTCATGATCTGGCCGCTCCCGCCGCCGTAGGTCGCGGTGCCGTTCCAGACGGTGGAGACCTTCTGCGGCGCGGTGATCGTGACCACGACGGTCCAGGTGCTCGCCCCGCTCACGGTGATGGTGGAGTTGTACCGGTCGCCCCAGACCTCGCCGGCCGTCAGCTTCGCGGTACATCCGGCGCCGGCGCTGGGTGCAGCCGTGCCCGGTGGCGTGGTCGTCGCGGACGTTGCCGGCTTGGTCCCGCCGGCGTTCAGTGCGTTCAGCACGGAGGTGTACGCGGCCTTCTTGGTGCCGGAGTTGTCGAACAGCAGCGGGTTCTCGCCGGTACGCCACGAGTCGCTGTCCCGGATGCCCCAGACCGTGATGCCGGTGCACCGCGACACCGCCAGGCAGGCCTTGGTCACGCTCGCGTAGATGTTCGCCTGGTTGCCGCCCTGCGCCACGTCCAGCTCGGTGATCTGCACGTCCACGCCCAGGTCGGCGAAACGTTGGAGGTTGGCCTGGTAGTCGGCCGGCACCGTGGTGCCCAGGTGGGACTGGAAGCCGACGCAGTCGATCGGCACACCGCGGGCCTTGAAGTCCTTGACCATGGTGTAGACCCCGGTCGACTTCGCGTTGACGCCGTCGGTGTTGTAGTCGTTGTAACAGAGCTTGGCAGCGGGGTCCGCCGCCCGGGCCGCCTTGAACGCGGCCTCGATCCAGTCGTTGCCGGTGCGCTGCAGGTTGGAGTCGCGGCGCCCACCGCTGCCACCGTCGGCGAACGCCTCGTTGACCACGTCCCAGGCGTAGATCTTGCCCTTGTAGTGGGTGGCGACCTGGGTGACGTGGTTGATCGCCGCGGTGCGCAGCGCACTGCCGGACAACGACTGCGCCCACGTCGGCTGCTGGGAGTGCCAGAGCAGGGCGTGACCGCGTACTTTGGCTCCCTGAGCGCGGCCCTGGTTGAGGATCTTGTCGCCGTTGGTGTAATTGAACGAGCCCTGGGACGGTTCGGTGGCGTCCCACTTCATCTCGTTCTCGGGCGTCACCGCGTTGAACTCGGTCTTCAGGATCGTGGTGTACGCCGAGTCACCGAGCTTGGAGACCGGGATCGCCGTGCCGAAGTAGCGACCGGTCTGGTTCGCCGAGGCACTCAGCGTGGTCGCCGCATCCGCGGTCTGGGTGTAGACAACGCCCAGGCCGGCAGCAACCAGTCCGGCGATGCCGGCCACGATCATCGCCGTCCGCCGGCGAGCGGGGTAGCGGTGTGCGGGCGCACGTTCCGACGCTGTCATACCTTGCCTTTCGACGATAGCCGTCCGCGCCAGCAATGCCGAAAATTCGGTCCTGGTCACGAAAGACTGTTGGAGTGATGAAGCGTCATGGGAGCCCTCCCACGACGCCTTTGGCAGGATGCCAGCGCAATCCGCGGATATCAACCTGGGCAGACGGTTTTCCCGACAAAACACGAAGCGTGAACCGCCGCATTACCATCGGTCGACAATTTTTTAACAGGAAATAAGGTTTTCTGTACGAAGCAACGACGAAACAGCAGCTCAGAGCACATGAGACCAGAGTGAAAAACGGGTCCGGGCCGACCGGAATCGGCCTTTTCCATGATGCTCATCCGGGACGTCGGCGCGATTCTGAACCGCACATCAAGGCGACCCGTAATCAGACGGTACGGAGAGCGAAAAATAAACCTTCCGGAGCCATCGTCAAGGGCTTATGGGATCGGACGATCGGGGCGCCGCGAGGAGGGCTCTCGTCGCGAGTCGAAGGTCGGGCATGGGAACGGCTCCAGCTGTCGTCGTGGTCCACCGCGAGGGTGCTCACCAGACATAGGCCGCCGCGCCACGACCCGGATAACAAAAACTCGACGACCACGGCCGGAAATCCGGCGGCCGGTTCAGTCCGCCCAGGGATCCCGGATCCGCACGGAGCTGTGCGTACGGAAGGTCGCGGTGTTGACGTTGTAGCGCAGCAGGAGGTGCCCGTCGGCCCAGGTCAGGAACTGGTTGTCATAGTTGTGCGCCTCCAGCATCACCGTGCCGGCCGCCGATCCCGGGCGCGGGCAGAACGTGGCGTCCTGCCGGAAGAGGTCCGTGTCTTCCAGCCGGTGGGTGTAGGTGTGCAGGTTCCAGTGACGCAGGTAGCGGCCGTCCATCGTGCGGAAGGAGTAGCAGTTGTCATCGGCCAGGCCGGCGACCGCGACGAACGTGGCGCGCCGCCGGACCTCGGCACCGCTGCCGGCGCCCACGGCGGCCAGCGTCACCTCATCAGCGGCGCCGAACCCAGCGCCCGGCCCGGCGGTGAGGAAGCCGCCGATCTCCGACTCCAGCGACAGCCGCCGCCCCGGGGTGAGGACAGCCGCCGGACCGGCCGACGTGCGTGCCGGCGACGCCGACGTGGCCGACGGTCGTCCCGCCGGCGCCGAACCGGCAGCCTTCGACGAGATCGCCGGCGGTGCGGGCGCGGTTGCCGGCCGCGGTGGCGTGCCGCTCTGGTGAAGGACGACAGGAACGGCGACCGCCGCGACAGCGGTGACAGTGACCGCGGCGATCACCGGATGCCCACCGAACACCTTGGCGAGAACCAGCTTTCCACCCCACGAGGCCGCGGGAGCCGCGACGGGGTTGACCGCTCCAGCCGTCGTGGCCGCCAGGACCTTCGCGAGTCCGGACGGAACCACGAGCAGGGCGGAACCGGCGAGCAGGCGCTCGGCCGGTATCCGGCCCTGGCCGGTACCGCTGCATGCCGGGCAGCCTCTGATGTGCCGGGCGAAGCGTTTACGCCAGACGGAGGCTGGTTTGCCGTCCCACTTCGTGGCCGCCTCGACCAGACCGGGGCACCTCGGCTGCGCGGCGAAAGCCGCGATCAGGGTGCGGGTCACCTCCAGTTGTTCACGCATGCGCTGGATGCGCACGGTGACGTGGGCGACACTGATGCCGACGGCCTGAGCGATCTCGGCCCGTTCCATCCGCCCGGCTGTTTCCTGCCACCACAGCGACAGCAGCAGTCGATCATCGGGATCCAGCCACGCCGCGGCCTCCGCGACCTCCCGGCGTTGCCCGGACACGTCGATGCGCAGGAGCGACGCGTCCTCGACGGCGGGTTCCCGATCCGGCACCTCGAGTGCCTCGTCGAGCACGACGGTCCGTTCGGAACGTGCCCGGCGCCACTGCCGATGCTCCACCACACGGCGTACGGCGATGGACGTCAGCCAGGCACGGAAACTCGCCGGGGCCCGGAGTGCCGGCAGATCACGGACCGCCCGCAACATGGTCTCCTGCACCACGTCGTCCACATCCGCGTGGCCGCTCAACGCTCGCCCGACGATCGTGTAGACCAGCGGCAGATGCGTAGCCACCAGTTCGTCCAGTGCCTGGCGATCACCGCCCTGCGCCGCTGTGACCAGAGCGACAGCGCTGCGGGCGGCATCGCTTACCTTCGTCGCCTCCATCGCTGAGCCACCTCGGGGTCGCGTTCGGTGCGCAGCAGGTCGCTCAGGTGCCACGACCACACCGTGCCGGGCGGCAAGATTATCCGCCCGGCGGCAGGTAGTCATGGGAAGACCGTGCCCTGCCGGCATTGTCACCATGCCGGCGGGGCCCGCTCGATCAACTCGCGGAGCAGGTGGCGCTTGCTCCGCCGCCGGTTCCCGTGCCCTGGAATCCGAAGCTGGCGGTCTGGCCGGGACCCAGTTGCCCGTTGTACGACTGGTTCGCCATCGTGACCGTCCCCGTCGTGCCGGTGTTGACGGCGTTCCAGACCGAGGTGACGGTGGCTCCGCCGGGCAGGGCGAGGGTGACCCGCCAGCCGTTGAGCGCGGCGCTTCCCGCGGTGACGACGACGCCGGCGACGAATCCCCCGTTCCACTGGTTCTGCACCGTATAGGCCGCTGTGCAGCCGGGATTGCCGGACGGCGAGGGGGACGGCGTGACCGGCGGTGTACTCGGTGGCGTCCCGTCGCCGAGCGTCAGGTTCTTCTGCTGAACCTGCCACTGGCTGTGGCACAGGCCGCAGTCGGAGCCGACGAAGGTGGCGCCCGCGCCGAGGTCACCCTTCAACCGCCACTTGAGGTACAACACCGCGACGCGGCCGAACTCGCCGCCGTTGGTCTGGTCGTACGTCCCGCCGTGCCCGACGTTCAGGTTGCCCATGAAGGCGGGCAGCGCGGACGGCAGTTTGCCCCAGTCGTCCATGGCGTTCGGGTAGGCGATGTCGCTGGGCCCGCCGATGAAGTAGGCGATCGGCTTGGTCAGCCGCTTGAGCTGATAGTCGTCGCCGTCGTTCAGCAACCCGCTGCTGAAGATCAGCGTTGTGGTGATCCGCGAGTCGTTGGAGACGGCGTACGCCTCCAGGCCCCCGCACGACCAGCCACCGACTGCGATCTTGCTGGTGTCCAGCCGGCCGTAGTACTTGCCGCCCGACCGGGCATTCTCGGCGACGGCCCAGTCGATGGACTGGGTGAGCATGGAGGACGTGGTGGATCCCGAGCCGTTCGGCGCTCCGCTGGCGATGACCAGGAAGCCGTACGAGGAGATCTCGCGCAGGAAGTTGATCTGCGCCGTACCGTTGGCGGCGCAGCCTCCGTTGCCCCATACGAAGATCGGCAGGCGCTCGGACGGCAGGGTCGACGGCCGGTAGATGGTGTGATTGACCAGGCTCGACGAGGTCTCGTAGTCGGCGGGGTACGGTCCGGAACCGCCGGCCGCCGCATCGGCCGGTGACGCGGCGACGGTGAGCACCGCAGCGGCCGAGACGACGACGGCTGCCCATCCCGTACCGAACTTCGTCCTAGTTCTCATGTGATCCTTCCGCTCGAACGGGTCAGGTCAGGGGGACCACGCCGGCCTGTATCGGACCGTTCTCGGCGTAATACGGGCCGGTGATGATGAAGAGGAGGCCGTCGAGCGGGATGGTCTGCCGGCTGTAGCCGCCGGGAACCGCCGAGGACACCCGAGTCCATTTGCCGGGATCACCCAGGTGACGATTGACGAAAAGGTCCTGGTCGCTGTTCGCCGTCACCACGATCGTCCCGTGCGGACCGCCGGAGTCCGACCACGACACGGTCGGCGCGGCCGACGGGACGTAGCCGTCCTGGTCGTGCAGCACGATGCTCGGGGCCGGTCCGAACGACTCCGGATCCCTCGCCAGCTTGTAGTGGACGGCGTAGAAGTTGTCGCCGGAGTTGCCACCGGCCTCGTGGGTCAGGATCCACAGGCGCTCGTGTATCCGCGCGACGGTGGTCATGCCGGGACGCTGGTCGTAATCGGTGCCGACGGCGTCATCGACGACCGGTCCCCAGGTACGCAGATTCCGGCTGCTCTGGTGTGCGAGTTTCTGCCCGTACCGGGGGTCTCGCTGATCGGAGTAGTAACAGATGAGCCGATCGGAGTGCAGCAGCAGGAACGGCTCCCAGACCGGCGTGTTGCCGTTCTCCGGAATCGGCGCGCCGCCCTCCGCCACCGTGCTCAGGAAGGTCCATGTGACGCCGCGGTCGCGGCTCGCGTACAGCTGGATCTTCGTGCTGGTGAAGTTCCCGAGCGCATTGCCGACGCACAACAGCGTGCCCTTGGGGAAGCCCGCGAAGGCGCGCGGCAGTTCGTAAAGGAACGGTTGCAGCCACACGCCCGGCGCGTCGCCGGTGCTCGGCACATTGCTCAGCCGATACCAGGTGTGGCCGTCGTCCTCGCTGCGGTGGATGGCGAACCCCGGCGCCCCGAACTGCTGGAACGTCGCCAGCCAGGACCGGGAGTTCCCGAGCCGCACCGCTCGGGCGTACGCCGCTCCGGATCCCGGATCGGCGACCACCACCGGCCCGAACGGCTTCACACCATGCGGCTTTCCCGGACCGGCCGGCGTCGCGAGCGCCGGATCCGCCGCGCCCAGAGTCAGCCCGGCCAGCGCGACGGCCCCGGTGCGCAGAAACGTCCGGCGCGACCGGGGAGCGGCATCGCCGAACGCGCTCTCCCGCGGCTCATGAGGATCGTGCACGCTTTGCCTCCCGGTGGACATGAGGGCCCGAAGAGCGATGGAGTGGCGACCGGTGAGCACCCCGCCGCCCGGTTCCGACGACCGGCAGGGATCCATATGTGTCAATCATGTTGCACGCGGGACACGATACTGTCAATCGATGGCCCTGTGCGGCACGGCGGTGCGGCGACATGCCGGTCGGAGTGGATACTCGTGGTCGGCGTCGCGGCGGTCACGCGCCGCCGGTCACCTCTCACTCGACGCCGGAGCAGCCACGTGGTCAGCCCGTACGACATCGAGGAAATCTTTCCCGACGACCCGGCGAGCGTGCGCCTGCCGCGCCAGCAGGCCGGCAGTACCGCGCAGAATCTGGCCGTGACGCTCGTCGCCGACTACACCCTGCGCACCCGGGCCTGGCTGCCGTCGGCGTCCATCGTCGCCCTGCTGGAGGAAGCGGGGATCGGAAGCGGCGCTGCCCGTACCGCCATCAGCCGGCTGTCGCGAAGCCGGATCCTGGAGAGCACCCGGCACGGCCGCCACAGCTCCTACCGCCTCACGACGGCCGCCGCCGCCGATCTGAGCGCGGGCGGCGCCTGGATCGCCCGATTCGCCACCCGGGTGGAGCCGTGGGACGGCTACTGGACCCTGGTCTCCTTCTCGTTCCCCCAGGATGAGCGCGGCCGGCGACGAGCTCTGCGCGGGGAACTGAGATGGCTGGGGTTCGCGCCCCTGTACGACGCGCTCTGGGTTTCTCCCGACGCACCGAACCCGGTCGTCAAGCAACGACTGACGACCACCATCGGCACCATGACCATGTTCCGGGCGCGCCAGGTGGACCTCGCTCCCCCGGCCGGCCGCAACCCGATCGACGCCTGGGACGTCGCGGCGATCGCCAACCGCTACGACACCTTCATCCGTCATTGGGAGCCGATGCTGCCCCGCATCCGCGCCGGACAGGTCTCCGGCGCCGCCGCCGTGCACGCCCGTACCGAGATCATGGACGCCTATCGGCAGTTCCCCGTCGTCGATCCGGAGCTGCCGATCGAGCTGCTGCCCGCCACCTGGCCGCGAGCGCAGGCCCGGGACGTGTTCGCCACCGTCTACGACGGGCTCGCCGCACCCGCCGAGGACCACGTGCGCACCCTGGTGAGCCGGTTCGGCGACGCGCCTTGCCACGAGATCCGAGCACACAGCACGGCGGAGATGGCCGATGCGGGCAATGCCTCATGAGGCGGCCTCGTTGAGGACTCCCGCCACCGCCGGCGTCGTCGTCGAGGACGGCACGACGATCGCCTACCACTGCTGGGAAGCGGACGAGGGGGTCACCGCCGACCCGATTCCGGTTGTCCTGCAGCACGGTTTCACCGCCGACACCATGGCCGACTGGCTGGTCCCCGGAACCGTGGCCGGTCTCACCGCCGCGGGGCGCCGGGTGGTGGGCGTCGACGCCCGCGGCCACGGCCGGTCCGCGAAGTCGCCGGACGCCGGACGTTATGGCGAGCGGCGGATGGCGAACGATCTCCTCGCGGTCATCGCCCTGCTCGGCCTGCCCGCCGTGGATCTCGTCGGCTACTCGATGGGCGCCGTGGTGGCGTTGCTCGCCGCCTCGCAGACCACCGTTCGCCGGCTCGTCGTCGGAGGCGTGGGGGCCGGAATCGTCGAGGTCGGCGGCGTGGACACGCGCGCGCTGCCGAGTGACCTGCTGGCCCGGGCGCTCCTGGCCGAGGACCCGGAGGACCTGCCGCCCGGGATCGCGGGCCTGCGGGCGCATGCCGAGATGCTGGGAGCCGACCTGCCGTCGCTGGCTGCGCAGGCCCGCGCCGTCCACCGCACCGGCATCGACCTCGCCGCCATCACCGCCGAGACCCTCGTCATCGCCGGCGACGCCGACCCGCTCGCCGAGCGGCCGCACGTTCTCGCCGAGGCCATCGCCGGCGCCTCGCTGCGCCTGATCGCCGGCGGTCACGAGGTCATCGGAACCAGTCCGGAATTCCGGTCCGCCGTCATCGCATTCCTCGGCCACTGAACGGTTATGAGCTCCGGGCCTCGACGTTCAATGTGACCGAGCCCTCGGTCGTCCGCGTCTCAGGCGGGTTCGAGGTGCGTGCCGGCCGCCGGCGCCGGGACGGATTTCGAGGCCTTGGCCATGATCATGCCGAGGGCCAAGCCGGCGTAGAGCAGGAAGACGTAGGCGTCGAAGTCGGTGGTGTCACCGACGGTCCAGATCTGGCCGCCGGTCATGCCGGGCAACCTGATCCCGTCGAGGCCGCCGCCGTTGAGCGCGGCGAACAGCCACAGCGGCGCCGACGCGAGGGGCGGATCGTCGCCGTTGGACAGCAGGACCGGAAGGGTGATCGCGACGTCGGTGAGGGTCAGCGCGCCGACCGCGCCGGTCCACCAGGCCGGCGTGCGCCGGCCGGTCGCGGCCAGCCGGTCGACGGCGTAGAGCAGTGCGGCGAGGCCACCGAAGAACACCGCGTACGCGGGCCAGTGCAGGGTGTACTTCTCGGACATCCCGGCCGGCAGCAGGTAGGCCAGGCTCGCGAACACGAAGCCGGGAACCGTGATCGCGAGCACCAGCGCGGCGGTTCCGGCGCCCTCGGCCGTCCACCACCGGCCGGACCGGGCGAGCAGGACCGCCGCGGCGGCCGTGGCCAGCGCCGCCGTCCACTGCCGCGGCTGCTCGCCGAACGGCATCGCGGCCAGCAGCGGATCCAGGACGGTCAGCGCGGCCGCCAGGCAGACGGCGAACACGACGACCGCGGCCACCGGCGCCAGCACGCACAGCCGTACGGCACGCCACAGTGCTGCCGCTCGCACCGCGACGGCGACCGGTTCCCGCACGGGCCGGGCGACCGCGAGGCTCGCCGCGTACCGCAGCATCGCCGCACCGCGGTGTTCGGCGGCCAGAACGTGCAGCTCGGCGAGCCACTCCTGGTGCACCTCGCCGCGCAGCCGGGCCGGCCAGCGGCGCGCGGCCAGCCGCAGCAGGGCCTCGGCGATCCGCCGGCTCACCACGCCAGGCTCCGCGTCGCGAGGCCCACGACCCCGGGGACGGCGGTCTGTGCCCGCAGCCGGGCAAGCGCCGACCGGGCCTGGCTGACGCCGTCGGGCGTCAGCCGATAGAACCGGCGGGCCGGCCGTCCGAGGGTGGCCGGGTCGATGTCCTCCCACCGCGTGGTCAGCCAGCCCGCGTCCTGCAACCGGTGCAGAATCGGGTAAAGGCTGCCGCTGGCCAGGCCGGTCGCCCTCATCAGGTCCAGCCCGTACCGGTCGGTCTCCGGCTCGGTGAGCAGCACGGCCAGCAGCCGGGCAGTCGCTACAGTGATCCGCATCGGGGCACTATATCTGAACTCTACATAGGGCCGGAGTCAGGCCACCGCCGCTGTCCGGCGAGCGACGGGCTCCGCGGCCGGCTTGCCGAAGTGATAGCCCTGCGCCAGCCGGTAACCCAGGCGGTGCAGTTCCGCGGCCTGTTCGGCGGTCTCGACGCCTTCGGCCACGGCGCTGAGCCCCAGGCCGTCGCTGACCCGGATGAGCGCCTCGGCGATCACCGCGTGCCGGCCCGCCATGGTCACGTTGTCGACGAACGATTTGTCGACCTTGAGGACGTCCACCGGGACGGTCTGCAGCAGGCCGAGCGACGAGTGCCCGGTGCCGAAGTCGTCCAGGGCGATCCCGACGCCCAGCGCGTGCAGGTCCTCGATGGCGCGGACCGCGACGCCGCCGCTGAACACGGCGGTCTCGGTGACCTCGACGATCAGGCACCCGGCGGGCACACCCGTTTCGGCCAGCACGGCGGCGACCATCGCGGCGAGCCCGGGCTCGGCGAGTTGCCGGGCGGAGACGTTCACGCTGATGCGTTCCGGGGCCGTGTCCGGCTGCTCGGCGTGCCACCGGGCGAAGTCGGAACACGCGGTCCGCATGATCCATTCGCCGAGCTCGACGATCAGGCCGTTCTCCTCGGTGACCGGGATGAACTCGGCGGGACTGACGAAGCCGCGTTGCGGGTGCTGCCAGCGGACCAGCGCCTCCACGTAGCGCAGGTCACCGGAGGGCAGCGACACGATGGGCTGGTAGACCAGGCGGAACTGACCGGTGTCCAGCGCGGCGCGCAGCTCGGCGCCGAGGCGGGCCTTCTCGTCGGCGTGCTCATCGAGTCCGGCCGTGTATCGCCGCCACCGGGAGCCGCTCGACTTCGCCGCGTACATCGCGACGTCGGCCCGGCGCAGCACCTCCATCGCGTCCCCGGCGTCGGCGCCGTCGGCGACGCCGACGCTCGCGTCCACCAGCAACTTCTGGCCGGCCACCTCGAACGGCTCGCGCAGCGCGGCGGAGATCCGGGCGGCGTCGGCGTCGGCCTCCGCGGCCGTCGCGTCGGCGAGCAGGACGGCGAACTCGTCGCCGCCCATCCGCGCCACCAGGTCGACGTCGCCCAGCCCGTCACGCAGGCGATCGGCGACGGCAGCCAGAAGCGCGTCACCGACCCCGTGCCCGAGCCGGTCGTTGATCTCCTTGAAGCGGTTGAGGTCCAGCAGGCACACCTGCGGGGAGCCGGTCGCCAGGGCCTCGCCCAGGCGGCGGCCGAATCGGCGGCGGTTGGCCAGCCCGGTGAGGTCGTCGCGCATGGCCAGCCGCTCGAGCTGCGCCGACTGGGTCTGGATCTGCCGGACGAAGCCAGCCGTGCGGGCGGTCACGAGCAGAAGGAGCAGGACGGCGCCGACCCCGATGGCCGCCCACTTGATCTCGTCGTGGCGCAGGCCCTGGATCATCAGCACGGCGGGCACGAGCAGGGCGCAACCGACCAGCAGCGCCGACCGGCCCCACCCGAGCCGGACGGTGGTGCCCGGGTGCGCCGAGGTGCCGGCATCGCCCATGGAGGGGTGCAGCGCGGCGCCGGCCCAGCAGACGTAGCTGCCCAGGAACGCGGCGGTGATGGTCGAGGCCGGATGACCGCTCAACGACGGCGCGAGACTCCAGGCGAGGTCGCCGGCGAAGTTCAGCGCCGAACCGGCGGCGAGCAGAACCACGCTGGTGGTGCGGGCTCCGGTGCGGGTGAGCAGCCGGGTCGCCACCGCGCACATGATCACGTCACAGCCGGGGTAGACGACGGTGAGGATCCGCTCGGACAGCGGCGTGCCGTGTCCGCCCAGCGCCGGGTCGATCAGGAACACCCAGTAGACCAGTGCGACACCGGTGGCCATCACCGCGGCGTCGATCATGCCGCGCACGTCCCGCCGGGCCGGTATGCCGGCGGCGAGGAGCAGACCGGACCAGAGCAAGGGGTACGCGACGAGGTAGAGCGCGTCGTTCCAGTACGGGTACCGGTGCTCGCCGAGCAGCAGGCCACCCACCTCGAAGGCCACGTCACCGGCCACGAACGTGATGACGCCGGCGGCGAACACGTACCAGGCGTACGGCCGGGCCGGCCGGTACCGGCGCACCGCGGCGAGGATGGCCACGAAGGCGGCCAGGCCGATCACGTTGTACAGCACGGGCGCGACCACGCCCTCGGCCGGAAGCAGCGGGTAGCCGAGGCAGATCAGCGTCCCCGCCGTCATCCACGCCCAGGTCAGGCGGGTCCGGCGGTCGGTGACCGTCCGCATGTCAGGCAGCGGCCAGGACATCGTCGCTCACCACCCGGTCACGGCCGGCGTCCTTGGCCCGGTACAGCGCCTGGTCGGCGCGGCCGAGCAGGTCGTCGCCGCTCTCCACGCCGTCCCAGGTCGCCACGCCGGCCGAGAAGGTGCAGCCCATCGGCGTGAGCGGGCGCAGCCGGTCGAGCAGGTCGAGGGCCTCGGCCGCGGTGGTGCCGGGCAGCAGCGCCACGAATTCCTCGCCGCCGTATCGGGCCAGCACGTCCGCCGGGCGCAGGTTCGCCGCCCAGGCCGCCGTCGCCTCGACGAGCAGCCGGTCGCCCGTCTGGTGGCCGTGGGTGTCGTTGAAGACCTTGAAGTGGTCGAGGTCGAGCACGGCCAGGGTGAGCGGGGCGCGGTGGCGGGCGGCGTGCTGCAGCGCCGAGGGCAGCGCGGCGTTCCAGGCGCGGCGGTTGGGCAGGTTGGTGAGCGGGTCCAGCTGGGCCGCCTCGCGCAGCAGATCGGCGTGTTCCGCCAGCGTGGCGGCCTGCGCCTGGACCTGCCGGACGAGCATCGTCATCCGGGCGATGACCAGCAGGAACATGACCACCGAACCGGCCACGATCGCGTACGCGTCGAGAACCCGCCCGCCACCGCTGTACGCCTGCCAGGCCAGCACCGCCGGCGCGATCAGCGTGGCCGCGGTGAGCAGCATCAGGCGATGCAGGGTCATCGGCCGGACCTGCTGCGGACCGGCCGCCCGGCCGATCGCCACCATGCCCGGGTGCAAGGCGCCGGCGCCGAAGGCGATGTAGCCGGTCAGGTACGTGCAGTCGATCAGCCGGCCGCCGAGCGTGCCCGGGTCGTAGGAGGTCTGGCTGGCGAACGCCCAGAAGTAGTCGCCGATGAGGAAGACCACCATGTTCGTCGCGACCAGGAAGAACGCGACGTTGCGAGTCCCGTCGGCGGTCAGCAGCCAGGCGACCATGGCGACCAGCAGCAGATCGAGAGCCGGGTACGAGATCGCCATCAGCTGGCCGATCAGTCCGAGCGACGCCTCCTCGGCCACCGGCTTCATCAAGAACACCCAGCTCAGCAACGCGAACGCACTCGTGATGATCAACGAGTCGACGAGCGTCGACCAGTCCCGCCCGGCGCCTCGCCGGCGCAGCAGGACCAGCAGCCCCGCCACCTGGAGCCCGTAGCCGAGCAGGTACGGGACGTCGTACGGGTGGAAGACCTGGTCACCGTCCGGGGCGAAGAAGTAGATGATGTCGCCCACGACGTTGGCCAGCTGCCCCGCCATGAGCAGCCACCAGGCGGCCGCTCCCTCGGGACGGTTGCGCCGGATGCCGACCACGATGGCCACGGCGCCGGCCACCGCCACGCCGTCCCACCCCAGCACCCCGTACACGTTGTCCGGCAGCCGCAGGTACAGCGCGACGAAGAGCATGCCGCCGATCAGGAAACCCACCCACGCGGGAAGACGCTTCAGCATCTGTGCCGCTTCCTCCCCGTACTTATGTCTGACGCTTACCCGTGTCAGTCGGCGCGGCGGCGGCAGACCTGAGCCAATCGGTACGCGAGGGCAGGCGCTCGTTGTCAGCCCGGCTGATTGATCCGCCGGATTGCTTGGCCCGGCGGCTCGAGCGCCGATATTGCTGCTGATCCGCCGCGCATGTGTCGCGGCGGACATCATCCAGGGAGTTACGCGTGTCGAGTCGCCAGTTCGTCACCTTCGAGGTCGCCGACCAGTTCTTCGGCGTGGACGTGGACGCTGTGCAGGAGGTCCTGTCGTACAGCGAGTACACGCCGGTGCCGATGGCGCCGACCGCGGTCGGCGGCCTGTTCAACCTGCGCGGGCAGGTGATCGCGGCGGTGGACCTGCGTGTGCAGTTCGGGTTGCCCCGCCGGGACATGTCCGGCCTCGTGATGAACGTGATCGTGCGGTATGCCGGTGAGCCGGTGAGCCTGCTGGTGGACCGCATCGGCCAGGTCGCCTACCTGGACGCGAAGATGTTCGAGGAGCCGCCGGCGACCCTGACCGGCCCGTCACGCGCGCTGGTCACCGGCGCGTACAAGACCGAGGGCAGGCTGCTGCTGGTGCTCGACGTCGCCGAGTGCGTCAACACCACCCGCGTCCCGGCGTAACGAAATCCAGACGGTCCGCGACCGCCTCACGGTCGGCTTCCGGCGCGGACCGTTCCTTTTCGGTACGACTTGGAGTCCCGTGCCGGTCCGCCCGCGAGGCTGCGGCCCACCCCGGACCGCAGCGCGTGTCGTGCGGGTCCGCTCGGCGCACCGAACGCCTCAGGGGACCGGCACCACCTGCGACAAGCCTCATGGGCTAAGGCCTGTTTCATAACCCGACCGGGGCTGCGGCGTGGCCAGGAGCGCGCCTGGCAGCGTCCGCGATTTGCCCGCATACAACACCGGTATGCGGGCAAATCGCGGCCGTTGCCAGCCACACTCCTGACCTCGCCTCGCACTCGGCCGGGTTATGAAACAGGCCTTAATTCCGTTGCTCGCGAGCGGCCCCCGGGAAAGGCTGCCCGCGTGGAGGATCGCGATCGGCTTGTTCGCGTGGTGGCGACGGAGACGGGCGCGGCCCCGGATGCGGTGGAGATGCTGACCCATCGGCACGGGCGCCTGGTCTGCCGAGCCACCCTGCCGTCGGGTGCCGAGGTGGTGGTCAAGGTCACGACATCGGCAGGTCAGTTCGCCGCGGAAGTCGCCGCGGTGGCGGTGCTCAAGGCGGCCGGGCTGCCGGTGAGCCGGGTCCGAGCTGTCCGCGACGGGCCGCCCAGCGTCATCGTTCTCGACTGGACGCCCGGCCGAGCGATCGGTGCGGACGACAACGTGCCGTTGAGACACGAGGTCCTCGAGATCCTCGGCAAGGTTCACCGGTTGCCGGCCGCGCCGCCGTACGGCGGCGTCAACCCGGACCTGGTGACGTGGATCGACGGCTGGTGCCACCACGCTCTGCACTGGTGGGCGCGGCGCGGCGAGATCGACCCGACCGGCGTCGGCGTGGCTCGGCGCTGGTATCGCCGCGTCCGGCCGCTCATCGCGGGCCGGGCCGGCTCAATGATCATGATGGATGCCCCGCCGGATCACTTCATCGTGGGTCCCGGCGATCGAGTACGGCTCATCGACGTCGCGGAACTGCAACCCGGCGACCCCGTCATGGATCTCGCGGTCCTCAGCCTGCACGCCCCCGGCATCCTCGCCGGGCTGCTCGACCGATACGACCAGGCCGAGCTGGACGACCGGCACCTGTCTGAACTGTTGCCGTTCTACGTGTTCCTGCGGGCCGTCGCGGCAGCCCAGTGGAGTGCCCACGTCCTCGATCCGGCCGGCTGCGCGACGTGGTTGTCGCGAGCCGCGACCGAACTGCGGCGAGCCCCACGAGAACCGTGAGGCCACCGCACACCGCGTGAAGCGGGACGACCCCGGTCGGAGCGGACCCTCAGGACGGTCTGGTCGCCTTGCCGTCGAGCCACAGCACGTCGGTGGCGTCGCGGTGCGCGCCGGTCGTGCCGACGTGCTTGGCGCTGATCCGCGGGCCCTTCTTGATCACGTGGACCAGTGCCATGGCGTGCCCCCGGCCGATGCCGTACTCGTCGTTGAGCCAGGCGATGATCACGCCGGCCTTGACGTCCGCGGCGTCGTAGCCGCGCTGTTTGGCCTCCTCGACCAGGGTGCGCGGGGTCTTGCCGGTCTTCTCCTCGACGGCGTCGAGGTATGCCTGGAAGGACATGGCGTGTGCTCTCCATCGGGTAGCGCAACTCGGTGACAGCGACCAGCATCCGCGAATGCCCGATTTCGATCAAGCACGGCCGGGGGAACGATCATTGAGCCACAGTCAACGATCCGCTGAGGTCGGGCATCTCGATGTGGACTGTTCGGTCGATGACACTCAACCCTGCGTGGAGATGCAGAACGGGTGACCTGCCGGGTCGAGCAGGACTCTCCGCTGCTCGGGGTGTGGCTGAACCGACGGCTCCACGGCGCCCAGGGCCAGCATCCGGGCCTGGGCGGCCTCCAGGTCGTCGACACCCAGTTCGAGGTGGGCCTGTTTGCCCTGTGACGGGTCCGGCCAGGTCGGACGCCGATAGTCGGCCACCCGGATGAAGCCCAGCCCGGGTGCACCCTCGCGGCCGAGCAGGACGAAGCCATCGCTGGAATAGATCACTGGCAGGCCCAGCGCGTCGCCGTAGAAGCGGGCCAGCTCGGCCGGGTCCGGGCAGTCGAAGTCGATGGACAGGAGCCGGATCGCGGGCCCAGATGTGGTCTCGGTGCTCATGGGCACGACGCTAGGACGGGACCAGGACAGTTCCGGTCCTGATCATCGGGGAGACTTCGGGATGTGATCAGCGCCTCCGCCCGCCTGCTGCAACTGGTGTCGTTGCTGTCCACGCGATCGACGTGGACCAGCCGCGAGCTGGCCGAGCGGATGGCGATCACCGGCCGCACGGTCCGGCGCGACATCGCCCGGACGGCCCCGACGCCACCATCGTCGAGATCGGCGGCAACGACGCCGACAGGCTGGCCACCTACCTCCTCGGCCTGGGGACGACGCTCCGGGTCCTGTCACCGGACCGCGTGAGGGAGGCGCTTCTGCGCCGTACCCGAGACCTGTTCGAGCAGAATGAAGGAGGTCAGCCCCGGTAAGGCGCGCCTTGTCCGTCAGCGTGCCGCGTCGCTCACCTCGGCGCGACGGCGGATGCGGCCCCGGGCGGCGAGGCGGTCGAGGCGCCGCTGTTCCCGGTCGGCCCACCGGGCGACCCGTCCGGGATCGAGCCGCCCGCCGTGACCGGCGTGCAGCGACACCGGCGAGAGGGCGAGCATCGCGCGCAGACTGGCGAGGTTGGCGAGCCGGTCGTCGTGGAACGGCGGGTTGGCCGGGCGCCCGGTGATCGAGCCCAGGAACGAGGTGGCGATCAGGTCACCGGCCACCAGGTCGCCGTCGTCGGTCAGCACCGACACCGACCCCGCGGTGTGCCCGGGGGTCGGCACGATCCGGGCGGCGACGCCGAGGTCGTCGAGCCGCTGCGGGCCGTCCAGCACCAGGTCCGGTTCGACCGGCTGGGTGGTGTGGTGCAGGGCGGGCAGCCGGCTCAGCAGCGCACCGAACGGGCCGGTCGGCAGGTAGGGCTCGCGGACCCGGCCGGCTCGGTACGGTTGCAGGTCGGCGCGGTGTGCGGCGATCGGCGCGCCGGTGAGCTGCCTTATCTGTGCCGCGGCGCCGAAGTGGTCGATGTGCGCGTGGGTGAGCACGATCAGCGCCAGATCGGCCGGGTCGATGCCGTGGCCGGCGATGCCGTCGAGGATCCGGCGGCCGCTGCCGGGGATCCCGGCGTCGACCAGGATCGGCCGGCGGCCGACCAGCAGGTAGGCGTTGATGGAGTGGCGCCCCGCGACCGGAATGGCACGGACGCTGACCCGGCCGGGACCCGCCGTCATCGCGTCACCCCGGCGACCGCCGCGGACGCGCTTCGTGGCCGGCCCCAGGGGCACGGCACCGCGCTGGTGATCGTGGTGGGCATGGCAAACTCCTTTGTCATTTGACTGATCGGTCAACTAGGCGGGCAGCGAAGAGCGGGCGCGGACCGAGCGATGCTCAGCGCGGCGCCCGCAGCAGCAGCCGGATGTCGGCCTTGGCCAGCAGCACGAGGCCCGGGTCGTCCTGCGCCTTGGCGAGCATCGTCAAGCCCTGCGTCAGAGCCAGGATCCGGGTCGCGGCAGCGCGGGGATCGGTGTCGGCCGGCACGTCACCGCGCCCCCGCGCCTCGCTCACGGCCGCAGCGAAA
Source organism: Actinoplanes ianthinogenes (assembly GCF_018324205.1). Taxonomy (NCBI): domain Bacteria; kingdom Bacillati; phylum Actinomycetota; class Actinomycetes; order Micromonosporales; family Micromonosporaceae; genus Actinoplanes; species Actinoplanes ianthinogenes. Next base: position 7,289,839 of record NZ_AP023356.1, on the reverse strand, counting down.
TAACCCATCCAGCCGGACAGCACCCGGCCGGCCCGGACCCGCCCCTCCTCGCCGTGACCGGCCACCTCGGAGGCCAGGCCACCGAGCGGACAGCCCGGCGTGGCGCCGAACCGCTCGCGCATCGCCGAGAGCATCCGGGCGAAACTGTCGACGAACCGGTCGATGCGCTCCAGCGGTGGAACGTCGGCAGCGAAGGCCTCCTCGAGCACCGCGTGCATCATGTCCCAGTTGTGCTCCAGGACCGCCCCGCCCAGCGCCTCCTTGGAGGGGAAGAAGTGGTAGAGGCTGCCCTTGTGCACCCCGGCCGCCTTGCAGACGTCCTCGGTGCTCACCTCGGCGAGGGAAGCGCCATGGACGAGATCCCGCGCCACCGCGACGATGCGCTCCCGGGTGTCCCGCGCCATCTCGCACTCCCCACTTCTTGACTGTTCGGTCAAATCTAAGAGTCGATTGACCGAACGGTCAAGTCAGGTGTCAGACGCGCTGCCAGAGAGCGGGCACGTTCGGCGGCTCCCAGCCCGCCATCGAGGTGTGGCCCTGCAGGCAGCGGTAGGTGACGCCACCGTAGGTGACCTGCGCGCCGGCCGGGTACGCCGTGTTCGGCGCCCAGGTGCCACCCGGCGCCGGCGGCCGGCTCGTCGGCGGCGTGCCCGGGCCGGCCGGCACGTCGAGGACGAAGTCGAACGACGCCTCCCGGCCGCCGGACCCGGACCGCACGTTCATCAGCAGGCGCGCGTCGTAGAGCGAGTCCGTGCTGTTGCGTGGCTCCCCCGGGAAGTACAGCTGGGTGGTGAGAACGGGACGGTTCGGCGCCTGCGCCTTGACGTGGATGTGCCGGGTACGCCCGGGATACAGCCCCGGCACGACGGTGGTCAGCGTGAAGGCCCCGCCCGCGCCGGTGTACTGGTGGCCGCGCAGCTTGTAGCCGCTCATGTCGTACGCGCCGCTGTTGTCGGCCTGCCAGAAGTCCAGCAGCACGCCGGTCAGCGGCTGGCAGCCGGTGCCGAAGACGTACCCGCTGACGGTGAGGCGGGTGCCCGGCATGCCCGGGTCCAGCAGCGACGTCCGCTGCGGCGAGGAGGGCTTGAAGTACGGCCCCTCGATCTGCGGCGGCGTGTCGTCGTCGCCGTCGTCGCACAGCGGCGTCGGCTCGAGCGAGGCCGCCTGGGCCCGCGCGACGGCGCCCAGCAGCAACGGCACCGGTACCGCTATCGCCGCGGCCTTGAGCAGGCTCTTCCGGGTGACCCCGCCGTTCGGCTCGTCTGCCATCTCGGCTCTCCTTTCTCCGCGCCCAGGGGCGCTCACGGACAGCCCCGACACTATGAATTCCATAGATGGGAAGCGATGGACTAACCGCCGGGATCGTGGTGAATTCCACGGCGGCTGTCGCGGAAACCGCCCGGGGTGACACCCACCTCGCGGCGGAAGTAGCGGCAGAAGTACGCCGCGTCGGCGAAGCCGATCCGCCGCGCGACCTGGGCGACCGAGAGTTCCGTCGCGGCCAGCAGTCGCTTGGCCTCCAGCACGCGCCGGTGCCGGATGACCTGACCGGGCGACCACCCGAGCGCCCGCCGGACCGCCTCGTTCAGGGTGCTCGCGGAGACACCGAGCCGGGCGGCGTAGGCGGCCACCGCCCACTCGCCGAACGCCTCGTCGGCGACCAACTCCTGGAACCGGAGCACCACGGCGCCCACCGGATCGGATCCGGCGGCCGGCCGCTCGCGCTGCAGCCGTCCGATCTCGACGACGAGCACGTGCAGGTAGGCCTGGAGAACGGTCGTGAACCCGGGATCGCGGCGCCGGTACTCGCTCTCCATGCTCGCGACGAGCGCCCGGATCCGCCCGGCGCCGGTGGCGTCGAGCCGACGCGGACGCCGCCGGGCCAGTGAGTGCAGCGCGGCGCGGTCGCCGGGGTACGCCAGCAGGAAGTCGTCGGTGAACAGGATGACGTGACCCTGCACCGGGGCCAGCTGGCGCCAGCGGTGGACCTGCCCGGGAGCGATCAGGCAGAGCTGCGGCGGGCGCAGCGGGCGCTCGTCGAGGTCGACGACGTGACTGCCGCGCCCGCCGGTGACGAGGTCGATCTCGTAAAAGGTGTGACGGTGGGCGAACTCGGCGCGGGCGAGCGCGCCGATCCGGTCGAACGTCCCCATCGCGAACGGGAAGCTGTCCGGCCGGGGAACCTCCAGGTCATGACGGGGCAGATCCACGCCGCGCTCCTCACGAATCCGAACCAGGCCCTTGACGCATCGACATTCGACTATGAATGTTAATAGGAAAGTTTCCTAATAGGAGGTTCTGATGCGAAGACGGACCCGGCCAACGACAGCTGCCGCGGCGGCACTGGCGCTCCTCGCGGCGATCGTCGCCGCGCCGAGCCCCGCCGTCGCCGCGAGCGGCCTCACCGCGAGCTTCTCGTCCGCCGACAACGGCTCCTGGTACCAGGACAAATACATCATCAGCAACCCGACGACGAGCGCGATCACCGGCTGGACGATCGACTTCGACCTGCCCGCGGGCGTCAGCATGTCCAACAGCTACAACGGCACGGTGACGCGGAACGGCAGCCACGTCACCGTGGTCAACGCCCATTACAACGGCACCGTCGCCGCGGGCGCCACGACCGAGCCGTACAGCTTCTGGTTCATCGCCACCGGCTCGTCCGCCCCGCCGCTGAACTGCCGGATCAACGGCAACAAGTGTGACGGCAGCGCGGACCGGGCGCCGGGCACGCCGACCGGCCTGGCGGTCACCGGCAGGACGACCAAGACGGCCTCGCTCACGTGGACCGCGGCCACCGCCACCGACTTCCCCGTCGCGGGCTACGACGTCCTGCGCGGCGGCACCGTCGTCGCCGGTGTCACGGGCACCACCGCCACCGTCGGCGGCCTGACCCCGAACACCGCGTACACCTTCGCCGTCCGGGCCAGGGACACCCGCGGCAACCTGTCCGCGGTCAGCGCCCCGGTCTCGGTCACCACGCTCAACCCGGCCGACGACACGACACCACCGCCCGCGCCGGGCAGCCCGCGCGCCACCGGCAAGACGGCCACCAGCGCCACGCTGGCCTGGACCGCGGTGACCGACCCGAGCGGCATCGCCGGCTACGACATCTACCGCGGCGACCAGCTCGCCACCACCACGACCGGCACCACGGCCACCGTGGACGGGCTCACTCCCCTGACGACGTACACGTTCACGGTGCGGGCCCGGGACACCTACGACAACGCCTCCGCCGCGAGCACCGCGGTCACCGTCACGACCGACGACGTGGTGGGCGCCGGCAAGTACGCCAAGGTCGGCTACTTCGTCCAGTGGGGGATCTACGGACGGCAGTATTTCGTCAAGAACCTGGACACCTCGGGCTCCGCGGCGAAGCTCACCCACCTCAACTACGCGTTCGCCAACCTCGACCCGACGAACCTGACCTGCCTGCAAGGTGTCACCAAGGGCACCACACAGAACCCGCAGGACCCCGACCAGGGCACCGGGGCCGGCGACGCGGACGCCGACTACGGCCGGCCGTTCAGCGCCGCGCAGTCCGTCGACGGGGTCGCCGACACCGGCTGGGAGAACCTGCGCGGCAACTTCAACCAGCTCAGGAAGCTCAAGGCCAAGTACCCGAATCTGAAGGTGCTCATCTCGATCGGCGGCTGGACGTACTCGAAATTCTTCTCCGACGCGGCGGCGACACCGGCGTCCCGGGCGAAGCTGGTCAGCTCCTGCCTGGACATGTACCTCAAGGGAAACCTGCCGGTGAGCGGCACCGCCGGCGGCCCGGGCACCGCGGCCGGCATCTTCGACGGCATCGACCTCGACTGGGAGTGGCCGGGCGCCGAGGGGCACGCCGGCAACCACTGGGGCGCCCAGGACAAGGCGAACAACCTCGCCCTGTTCGCCGAGTTCCGCAAGCAGATGGACGAGCTGACCAGGACCACCGGCAAGCGTTACCTGCTCACGGCGTTCACCCCCGCGGACCCGGCCAAGATCGCGGCGGGCTGGGACGTCAGCAAGAGCGACGGTACGCCCAGCGTGTTCGACTACATGGACTTCGCGAACGTGCAGGGCTACGACTTCCACGGCGCCGGCAGCGACAACTCGTGGGAGCCGAACCGCACGGGCCACCAGGGCAACCTGTACACCGACACCCAGGACCCGTACGCCTTCCACTTCAGCGGCGAGAACGCGATCAAGACGTACACCGATGCCGGCGTCAACCCCCGGCAGCTCACCCTCGGCTTCGCCTTCTACGGCCGCGGCTGGCAGGGTGTCGCCGCCGGCGCTTCCGGAACAGGCGAGTGGGAGAGCGCGAGCGGCGCGGCGCCCGGGCAGTTCGCTGAGGAGGCCGGCACCCGCGGCTACGCCAACCTGCTGGCCATGGTTCCCGGCTGCACGGTGCGCCACGACACCCAGTCGGTGGCGACGTACTGCTTCACCGGCAACGGCGGGCAGTGGTGGACCTTCGACGACACCTGGTCGATCGGGCAGAAGACCACCTGGGCCCGGGGGCAGAACCTGCTCGGCGGCATGATCTGGGAGATGTCCGGTGACACCGCGTCGGGCACGCTCATCACCTCGCTCGACACCGGACTCCCGTCGGTCCGCTGAGCACCGTCCTGTCCGCCGGGCGGACGGCGGTGGCGGCGGTCAGTGCGCCGCGGCCACCGCCAGTTCGTCGGCGATGCGCTCGCAGACCGGGACGATCGCGGCGAACTCGCTGCGGATGGCCGCCATGGTGGCCGGGCTCTTGGGCAGGCGACCGGCCCGGGCGTCGGCCTCCACCTCGGCGAACATGTCGGCCAGGTGGCCGGCGCCGATGTTGGAGGCGGAGCCGGTAAGCGCGTGCGCCTGGCTCCGGACACCGGGGACGTCGCCGGCGGTGATCAGCGCGGCGAGCCGGTCGATGCCGGCCGGGGTGCCACTGGTGAACGAGCGCAGCAGCCGGGCGAGCAGGGTCCGTTCCGGCCCGCTGGGCTCGCCGTCGCTGATGTCGGCCAGCCGGCCGCGGACCTGCGCGTCCCGGTCGATGCCGAGCGGCGTCGCGGTCCCGGCGTCACCGGTGTCACCGTCGTCGCCGGGCAGGTCGTGGCCGAGCTCCAGCAGCGGGGTCAGCGCGCTGGTCAGCTCGGGCAGCCGGACCGGCTTGGGCAGGTAGTCGTTCATGCCGGCGGCGCGGCACGCGGTCCGGTCCTCGGCGAGCACGCTGGCGGTCATCGCGATGATGTGCGGCTGCCGGTCGGCCGGGAACTCCGAGCGGATCAGGCGGGTGGCCTCGAGGCCGTCCAGGATCGGCATCTGCACGTCCATCAGCACCACGTCGTAGTCGGCGGCCCGCAACGCCTGGACGGCCTCCAGGCCGTTGGCGACGGTGTCCACGCGGTGGCCGAGTTTGCCGAGCATGAACTGGGCGACCTTCTGGTTGACCGGGTCGTCCTCGGCCAGCAGCACCCGCAGCGCGGTGTGCCAGGTCTCCTCGGCCGGAGCGGAAGCCTCGGGCGAAGCCGAAGCCGAAGCCTCGGGCGAAGCCGAAGCCGAAGCCTCGGGCGAAGCCGAAGCCGAAGCCGAGGCCGAGGCCGAAGCAGGAGCCGAAGCCGAGGCCGAGGCCGAAGCAGGAGCTGAAGCCGAAGCGGGAGCCGAGGCCGAAGCAGCGACGGCCGACGAGGCAGCCGACCGGGTGACCCGCCAGGCGGTCAGCGCGACCGTCGCGGCGGCCGCCAGCGCCCCGGTGGCCAGCCAGAGCGCCAGGGTCTCCTGGCTCTGCGCGTGCTGCTGCCCGACGTGCAGCACCGTCAGCTGCTCGTCGCGCAGATCGTCGAGGAGCTGCTCGGCACGAGCCAGCGTCTCGGTGCTGACCGTGCCCAGCACGTCCGGCCGGGCATTCCGGAAGCCCTCGTTGCGCAGCTGGGTGACCGCCAGGCCGAGATAGTCGACCGTGGCGGTGGCCGAGACGTCCAGATCGTCGAGCATCTGCCGGTGCTCGGCACCGAGCAGCTGACGCAGCCGCGCCAGGCTCTGCGGCACCTGAGCCGCCGCCGACGTGTAGGGCTCCAGGTAGTGCTCGTCGGCGGTCAGCACGAAACCGCGCTCCCCGCGCTGCGCGCCCTGGAGCTGGCCCCGCAGACTCGACAGCGTGTCCAGCACCTGATACGCGCGGTCGTCCTGCGCCCGTTGCGCCTGGGCGGCGCCGATGCCCAGGTGGGCGGCCGCGCCGCCCAGCGCCAGCAGCCCGATGATCGACCCGTATCCGGCGGCCGACACCTGCCCGGCCGTCCAGCGCCTCCCCCGCGCTGTCCCGCCGATCCGATCGCTACCCTGACGCCGTCTACGAATCATGCCCCCTGATTCGGCGGCCACGCCCGGCCCGTGAGAGCCCGCCGGGCGCAGCACAGTTGCGAAATGCTCCGGTCAGGAGACGCTCAGGGCGACGTCGTCGAACCAGACCGAGCCGGTGTTCGCACCCGATTTCAGGTGCACCTGCACACTGGCCGCGCCCGCGGGGGCCGCACCGTCGACCGACAGCCGGGTCCAGTCGCTCGTCCCGGACGGCAGGTCGGCCGAGGCGGCGCCGCCGATCCAGCGGTCGTTCACGTCGAACCAGCTCAACGCGATCTGCGTCGAGCCCGTCTCGCTCTTGCCGCGCGCCCAGACCTCGGCGTGCCACCGCTGCCCGGGCTGCACCGGCGCGATCGGCGCGACCCGGTACGACGGTGACCCCGCCGCCGTCTTCCCGGTGTTCGTGAGCATCACCGACCACTTCCCGGACCGCGCGGCCGTCTGCGTCCGGGTGGGCGTGCCGAGCTCGGACAGGTAGGAGCGCCACGGCGTCTGACCGGAGGCGTTCTCGAATCCGAGGTCCATCAGGCCGGCCGGGGACGGGGCACCGGTCCATTCGGCCTTGACCACCGCGGCGGCCGGCTTGGCCGTGCTGTCGGCCCGGTACAGGCCGTACCAGTACTGCTCGGGGATACGCGCGACACCCGAGTCGGGGATGCTGCCGGCGGTGAAGTCGGTCAGCGTCCACGGCGCGACCGCGTTCACCCCCGCCACCTCGGCGGCCGCGAACACCCGGGCGAGGTACGCGGCCTGTTCGCCCTCGCTCGCCTGCAAGGTGTTCGTGCCGGTCTCGCCGATCACCAGCGGGGCCGGCGCCACGGCGGCCTGGGCCTGCCGGATCGTGGCCAGGGCGCGCTCCGAGTTGCCGTACAGGTGGAAGTCGTAATAGTCCAGCGGGGTCGTCCCCAGCGCCGACTTCAGCGCGGTCAGGCCGGCGATGCCCGCCGAGGAGCTGATCGGGATGGTCACCGGAACCCCCGGTACGGCCTTCCGGATCACCGGTACGAGCTTCTTCACCCAGCCGATCGCGGCCGAGTCGGCCGGGTCCAGTTCGTTCTGCACGTCGATCGCGACGATCCGGGCGTCGTTGGCGTACGGGCTGAGCAGAGCCGTCGCCCACGCGCTGCTGCCGGCGACGTCGGAGTAGCCGTCCCACCAGTCGAACAGCGTGATCTTCACGGTCATCCCGTGGGCCGCGGCCAGCGACACGAACTGGGCCAGCTTGTTCTTGTACTCCGTCTTCGGGGCCGGGTAGCCGAACACCGACGGGAACACGATGGCGCGCACGCTGTCCGCGCCGAGCGCCTGAGCCCGGGCCAGGTCGGCGTCGATCTTCTTGGCGTCGAACTCGGTCCACATCCGGGTCCAGCTGCCACCCGCCGGGTAGTAGTTGATCTGCTTGGCGGCCTGGACCGCGGCGAGCCGCTGGGCCGGCGTGAGACCGCCCTTCACCGCCGTCACGGTCGCGGCGGACGCCACAGTGGTCGCGGCGGACGCCGGAGTCGCCACTGACGAGACCGTCGCCCCCGCCACCAGCAGCAGCGGCAGGGAACGGGCGACAACTGGGGTGACGGAACGCATGGACGGCCGGGCCCTTCGTGATGGCGGGTGATGTGCCCCCTCCATTCGGCGGCGTCAGGGTCCGGCCAATGAAAGGCTTCAGTGCCGTTCGGGTGCGAGTTGATCGCCCGCACGTCACGAAGGAGACGACCGGGACCGGTCAGCGGAGCGGCCGGCCGTCCGGCGCCATCAGGGCCTCGAGCGCCGCGAGATCGTCGGGCGCCAGCCAGGTCTCCTCCAGCGGGTTCCCGCCCGCCTTCCGGATCGCCGCGGTCAGCGGCCCGGCCCAGAGGTGCTCGATCAGGGCGACCGCCGCCACCGACCCGGGCGGCACGGCGTCGGCCAGCGACCACATCGCATCACCGGCGAGGCCGGCGCCCGTCTCGTTCGCGCCGTCCGGCTGCCCGAGGAGCCCGGCCACCAGTCCGCCGAGTTCCGCGCCGGCATCGGCGGGCAGCGGCAGCGTCTCGACCGCGCCGTCCTCGGCGCGCGAGACGAGGAGCAGGTCGACCAGGCGGACGATCCCCGCCTGCCGGAGCCGGGTGAACTCGGCGAGGATCTCGCCGGAGAACGCCGGGTGCTCGAACCCGACGACGAGCACCTGCACCGGCCCCATCATCGGTTCACCCGCGCCCGCAGGTCCTGATACTCCTCAGTGGTGATCACCCCGGTGTCGAGCAGGTGCCGCAACGCCGGCAGCGGGTCGGCCTCCGGTGTCGCGGGCGGCCGGGGCCGCGGGCGGGGCCGCGGATGGGAGGCCGCGTACGCCTGCGCCGGCGTGAACCGGCCGCCGTAATAAGGCACGTCGCCGGTCATCCCGGAACGCCGCAGCTGCCTCGGCACCAACAACATCGGTCCCCCTCTCGACCCATCGCCAGTCTCGCCCGCCCGCCGGGACGCCACCTCATCCGCAGCGGGGGGTGCGGCACGGACCGGCTGTCTCATCCACCACGGATGAGTCGCGGAGCTCAGCCGACTGTGGAACCTGAGTAGTCGAGCGACGGCTGGAGGACGCAGGACCGTGAACGTGACAGTGATGGGATCGGGCAACGGCGGCCTGGCGGTCGGCTTCGACTGGGGCCGGCACGGCCACCGCGTCGCCCTGTACTCCGGCGCCGCCCACCCGGACAACCTCGCCGCGGTGCGGGCCAACGGCGGCATCGCCAGCGAGGGGCTGCTGGAGGGCTTCGTGCCGGTCGGGTACTGCGGGTCGGACGTCGCGGCCGCCATGGACGGTGCGCAGGTGGTGCTGGCAGTCGCGCCCGCCTTCGCCACCGAGGAGTTCGGGCGTGTCCTGGCGCCGCATCTGCGCGCCGGGATGATCGTCGTGGTCTGCCCCGGTTCGTGCGGTGGCGCGCTCGCCTTCAAGCGCGCCGCCGGGCTGGCGGTGCACGACGACGACGTCGTCGTCGGGGAGACCAGCACCCTTCCGTACGCTGCCCGCTCCGACGGCGCGGGCACCGTGCACGTGTTCCACAAGTTCGACAGTGGCCTGTTCGCCGCGGCCGTCCCCCGGTCCGGCAGTGGCCGGTTGCTGGCGTGTCTCCGGCAGGTGTATCCGTCGATCAGCGAGGCGACGACCGTGTTCCAGACCTCCCTGCAGAACGGGAACCCGGTCATCCATCCCGCGGTGACCCTGATGAACGCCGCGCTGCTCGAGCGAACCGACGGTGACTTCCGCTTCTACGAGGACGGTGTCACGCGCAGCGTGGGTCGCGTGATGCAGGCGGTGGACGCCGAGCGGCTCGCGATCGCCGCGGCGTTCGGCGTGAAGGTCGTCGCCGAGCCGGACCTCGGCGTCATGCAGGGTTACATGACCGAGAGCAACTACTCGACGGGGTACTCGCGGGCTCCCGGCTTCCGCGGGATCAAGGCGCCCGCGACCATCGACTCCCGGTACCTGACCGAGGATGTCGGTTACAGCCTGGTGTTCTTCACCGACCTCGCCCGCCGGTTGGGGGTGCCGACACCCACCATGGACGCGATCATCGACCTCACGTCCGTCGTCCTCGCCCGTGATCTGCGCGCGGACGGCGCCCGGACTATGAGCTCGCTGGGACTCGACCAGCTGAGCACCGATCAACTGCTCGCCCTCTGACGGAGGGAGACCTCGGCGCCGTCGGAGAGCAGGGAGTCGTGCAGCTTCAGGGTGGTCAGCGTGACCGGTTTCGGCACGTCGAAGACGAGCTTGCCGGTCACCTCCGCGCCCGGGGCGACCTTCTGGAGGAACGCCTCGGTGCCGCCGTTGGCATAGATGCCGGCCAGTTCGTCGCTGGTGTACTCGGTACCGGACGCGTCGTAGGCCTTCTGCGCGTGCCCGACGAAGTATGTCGCGCTGTCCCCGATGTTGCGCACCGTCAGGCTGACGACGCAGAACCGGCCCGCGGCGGTGCGCTTGAGGTGCTCGACGCCGAGGGTCCGCTTGGCGCAGTCCACCCGGAACACCACGAACTGCAGCTTCCCGTCACGCACCGCGTCGCCGAGTCCGGGCCCGGGTGGCGGCGCGGCGGCGGCCTGCGCGGCCGCGGGGGCCGCCGATCGCTGCTGGCTGTACTGCTGCGCCGCGATCCCGGCCGCGAAGAGCCCGATGATCGCGATGACCGAGACCAGGACCGCGATCGACACCTTGAGCGGTGAGACGCGCCGGGCGGCCCGGACCGGCCGGCGTTGCTGACGAAGGTCGTGCGACATCGGACCACTCCACGGCGCCGGTCAGGGGTTCCCTCCCCCTCACTGTCAGCTACCGCACCGTCGCGCACCAGTAATTAGGCATGATCGGCGGCATTCTTCCCCTGAAGGGACAAGCCATACCGCATCACCGCGGCAGGCGCACCACGTCGGCGATCACCGCCCCGTCCGCGGTCAGCCGCTCGGCCGCCGGGCTGTCGTAGACCACCAGGATCCGGTCGTCGCCGACCATGCTCAGCCCCTCGGCGTGATCGTCGCCCTCGCCGAAGGTCAGCTCCAGCTCCCGGCTGATCAGCGTGCCGCGCACGATCGACGGCATCTCCACCCGACTCGCCCCGTGCCAGCGGTAGACCCGCACCGGCCCGTCCAGCGCCATCGTCGGCCCGGCCAGCACGAGCAGGTCGTCACCGTGCGGACAGAGGTCCCGGACTCCCAGACCATCAAGATCAAGAACATGCTTACGGTACGGCAACCCGTCCTCGAACCGGCGCAGCCGCAGCCGCGCCGGGTCCTCCGGCGTCACATACGGCCGCAGCTCCAGCACGAACGCCCAGCCGCGCAGCACCGGTCCCCGCAGTCCGAGGTAGACCCGGTCGCCGCGCACCGCGATCCCCTCGATGTCCAGCCCGTTGTCCTTGCCGGGGATCGGCAGGAAGGGCGCCAGGTGCTCGTCGTCGCGGAGCAGCCGGCGCAGGTCGTCCCGCCCGCTCAGGGCCGCGGCGTGGTGCGGGACGCCATCGACCACCATTTCCCGTACGGGGGTGGGCAGTCCCCCGACGTCGGCGACGGGCAGGCGTACCAAAATCTGCCTGTTGTCCTGTCCTTCGATCCGGGCCAGTCGCTTGAGCGCCTTCGGCCCGTCGTGCTTGTCCCGGATCTGCTTGCGCCGCAGGCTGTGCGAGCCGACCGCCCAGAGGAAGTGGCCGGAGCGGGCCAGCCCCTCCACGTCGGCCTCCTCGTCGGCGTCCGCGCCGGGCAGGTCGACCAGGTCGGCGAGGCGGAATCGCGCCTCGTCCCCGAACTCGGCGGGCCGGTCCGGGGAGTCGGCGAGCAGACGCTCGACGGTGGCGGTCTCGTCGCCGGCGATCCACAGGACCGGGCCGTCGAGGCGTACCGCGGAGAGGTTGGTATGGGTGGCCGCGGCCTGCGAGTCGTCGGAGAACCGCAGGCGCACGGTGTAGTCGACCGTCATGGTCGACATCGTCGCACTGTCCGGCGACCGCCCGGACCACGTTGAGACTGCGGATCGGCCTGGGAGTCGCACTCCACGGACTCCCAGGCCGATCGGCTCAAACCAGGATGGCCGTTCCCATCACCGTGGTCAGTGCCCCTTGCGGAGTTCCAGCGGGAAGGTGCCCGCGCCGACGTCGGTCAGCACCCGGGTGTACGCCGCCAGGTAGGTGTCGAGGTACGGCGACCGGTCGCCCTGCGTCGGCACGTCGAACCGCGGGTTCTGCAGTTCGAGCCGCAGCCGGGCCCGGGAGACCCCGATGGTGTTGCCGCTCGGGGTGTCCCGCCAGGCCGGGCTGCTGATCGTGCCGATCTGGACGCCGAGCTGGTGCCCCGCCTCGATGGTCCAGTCGGTCGCCTTCAGGTCGATCGCGACCCGGCCCGCCTTCTTGATCAGCGCCACGTTCTCGTCGAACATCACCGCGGTGCCGTCCGGCGCGGTGTCCCAGAACCGGACCAGGACGTTGCCCGGCGCGCTCGCGCTGAAGCCGATCCGCGGGGTGGCGGTGATCCGCAGGCGCGAGGTCACCGGCGTGGACCAGCTCCAGTAGCTGTGCTCGTCGGCGGCCACCAGCCCCGTCGCCGACAGCGGGACCGGATCCGCGTAGTGCTCCATGTCCCACTGCTGACCGGCGGGCGCGGCCAGCGCCGTGGCGAGGCCGTCGTCCAGGTACCGCCCGTCCGGCAGGCTCGGCGTGGTGACCGACGACGTCACCGGCCAGGTCGGCTGCTCCCGCCACACCCCGGTGCTGTCCTCGATCGCGTAGGCCGGGTCCTTGACCGACGGCTTCACGCCTTTCAGGTAGTGGTCGTAGATCCGCATGACCTCGTCGAAGAAGCCGGCGCGGCCCTGCAACAGCTGCCCGTCACTGTTCGTGTCGTTGCCGCGGACGTGCTCCCACTGCCCCAGCCAGCCCCGCTCGAAGCCCTGGTGGTTGTCCAGGTACTCCTCGATGTCCTCGGGCTTGGTGTTGGGCTCGATGAAGCCCTGGGTGACGAAGAGCGGGGTGTTCGTGCCCTTGGCCTGCGCCGCGAGGTTGCGGGCGCGCCAGTAGGGCGAGTTCAGGTCGGGATTGTTGTTGTTGGTCAGGTTGTCGCTGAGGCACTCGGGGTGAGCGGCCTCGTACGCCGCGTTCGCCTTGTACCGGTCGGTGTCGTCGGGCAGCGGCGCGATCGTGGCGATGCTGTTGTACGCGTTCGGCGTGCCGGTCACGTTCGGCCGGGGCACCTCGTTGCTGAACAGGTAGTTGTACATGTTCCAGACCGGCTCCTGGGCGACCACCGCCTTGAGCGGCCCGACCCGCAGGTTGTTGCCGACCAGGCCGGTCACGGCGTCGTACGACTTGCCGTACATGCCGACCTTGCCGGTCGACCAGGGCTGTCGCGCCGCCCACTGGATCGCGGCCTTCACGTCGGCCTGCTCGCCGGGTCCCACCCAGTCGAGGCAGCCGGTGCTGCCGCCGAAGCCGCGCAGGTCGACCATGACGTAGGTGTAGCCGCGGGCGAAGAGGCCGGTGCCGCTGGTGAAATCGGCGAACCGGCTGGACGGCCCGGTCTGGGTCCACCCCTCCGGCCCGGTCTGCCCGGCGTGGGCGAAGTACGGCCCGACCGCGAGGATCACCGGTGTCCGGGCCTTGTCCGGCAGGTTCGCCGGCCGGAGGACGTCGGCGTGCAACTCGACGCCGCTGTGGTCGGCCGACGGGAAGTACGCCTCCGTCCAGACCGCGCCCTCCGGCACCCGGGGATTCTCCTCGTGGGTGACGCCCGTCGGCGCCGCCGTGGCGGCGGCCGCCGGGCTGCCCACCACGAGCGCGGCGATCGTGATCAGCGCGCCGGCAGCGGCTGTGGTCCGCTTGCGTAGGGTCATCCGACCCGTGGACATAGAGCAGTGTCTCTGCATGCCCTGACGCTATCGGGTCGGTCCTGTTTGGAGTCAAGACTTGGCGGCGGCCGCCACGCTCAGCGCCTGCGCGGCGTGCTGGTTCATGTCCAGCTCGCTGTGGATGACGTCGAGGATCTTCCGGTCCGTCCCGATCACGAAGGTCATCCGCTTGGTGCTCAGCGCGCCCAGGCTCAGCTTGCGCTTCACGCCGTACGCCGCGATGGTCTCCGACCCGGGGTCGGAGAGCAGCGGGTAGTCGAAGGTGTGCGCGTCGGCGAACTGCTTCTGCTTCTCGACCGGATCCTTGCTGATGCCGACCCGCTGCACGCCGGCCGCCCGGAACTCGGCGGCCAGATCCCGGAAGTGGCAGGCCTCCGCGGTGCAGCCCCGGGTCATCGCCGCGGGATAGAAGAAGAGGACGACCGGGCCGTCCGCGAGGAGATCGGTCAGCCGCCGCGGCGTGCCGTCCTGGTCGGGAAGTTCGAAGTCAGGCGCTGTGTCACCCTTGCCGATGCTCATCGGCGCAGCGTACGTGATCACCTCGCCACCGGCCCGGTCCCACGCACGCCCCTGACCGGCGCGGCAGTCCGGAATTGGCACGCCCGGACGGGTGACCGTCTGTTGTGGACGCACCGGAGGGGCGGCGTATGCTCGGCGGCACCACCGCGCAGGCCGCCGACGGGAGCCGCAACCATGACCGAGAGTGATGCTGCCGCCAAGCTCGACACGACCGTGCCGCACTCGGCCCGGGTGTGGAACTACTGGCTGGGTGGCAAGGACAACTTCCCGGTCGACCGGGCGGTCGGCGACGACTTCGCGGATCTCTATCCCGACATCAAGGTGGTCGCCCGGCACTCCCGGGACTTCCTCAAGCGGGCCGTCACCTTCCTGGTGAAAGAGGCCGGGATCCGGCAGTTCCTGGACATCGGCACCGGCATGCCGACCGCGGAGAACACGCACCAGGTCGCCCAGGCCGCGGCCGCCGACACGAAAATCGTGTATGTCGACAACGACCCGCTCGTCCTGGTGCACGCGCGGGCGCTGCTGACCAGCACGCCCGAGGGCAGGACCGACTACATCGACGCCGACCTGCACGAGCCGGCCGCGATCCTGGAGGCCGCCCGCGAGACCCTCGACCTGAGCCGGCCGGTCGGCCTCATCCTGATGAACATTCTCGGCCACGTGCCCGACCTCGATCAGGCGATCGCGATCGTCCGGGAGTTGCTGGCGGGTCTGCCGCCGGGCAGCTACTTCCTCACCGCCGACGGCACCAACGTGCTCGACGGGCCGGCCTTCGAGGAGGCGATCGCGGTGTGGAACGCGAATGCGCCGCTCAGCTACCACCTGCGCCATCCCGACCAGCTCGCCCGTTTCCTGGACGGCCTGGAGGTGCTGGAGCCGGGCCTGGTCCCGTGCTCGCAGTGGCGCCCGTCACCGGACGCCACGGGCGACGACCTGCGCGAGGTCGACGAGTTCGGGGCGGTCGCCCGCAAGCCCTGACCGAGCCTTCCCACCGACGCCCATCCCCATCGCGGCCGACGCCGTCATGATGGGGGTGGGCGCCGTGCTGTACACCGCCCAGACGGCGCCACCGAACGGCATTAATCGACAGATCTCAACTATGTCGGACGAAATTGACGGCGAGTGCTAGCCTCGCGCGCTGGCAAGCTGATCAATTCACCGACGGGCACTGCGGACGTGTCGGCAGGTCGTGTGGTCGAAGCGGAGGTACCTGATGCCCGAAGAGCCCAGGGTGACGAAACCTGGCGGCACCACACCTGACCAGCGAGGCGACGAGGCACCCACGGAGGCCGTCCCCGCTCTCCCGGAGGCGGAAACGGACGACCGGACCGTCGCGCTCACCGCGGTCCCGGACGTGGACGAGGAGACCGTCACACTCCCGGAAACGGACGAAACGATCTCTGTCCATCCGGAAACGGATGAGAAGACGGTCACACTGTCCGAAGTGCCGGACGAGGAGGAGAAGACCGTCACGCTGACGGCCGCGCAAGCGGACGACGAGACCGTCGCACCGGCCTCCACGCCGGAAGAGGACGATGAGACCATCGCACTGACCTCCGCTCCCGAAGCGGACGATGAGACCGTCGCACTGACCTCCGCTCCCGAAGCGGACGAGAAGACCGTCGCACTGACCTCCGCTCCCGAAGCGGACGAAATGACGGTCGCGCTGAGCGCCGTCCCCGAAACGGACGAGAAGACCGTCACGCTGAGCGCCGTCCCCGAAACGGACGAGAAGACCGTCACGCTGAGCGCCGCCGCGAAACCGGCCGACGAGGCGACCGTCATGTTCCGCGCCGAAAGGCCACCGGTTCCGGTCCAGCCCGCCGCCCAAGCCACCACCGTGCTGCCACCCGCGCCGCCCGCCGCCCCCGCGCCGCCCGGCGGAAGCCGCCCCTCCGGCATCCCCCTGACCCGCCGCCGCCTGCTCCTCGGTCTCTCCGGCGTCGCCGGCACCGCCCTGGCCGCCACCGCCGCCGTCGCCCTCACCACGACCGACGACCCGGTGACCAGCCCGAGCAAGCCCGCGGTCCCGGCCCAGCCCACCACCACCAAGCCCCGGGTCCCGGAGAGCACGACCACCACCGCCCCCGTCCTCCCCGTCCAGCGCAAACCGATCTCCACGCTCGCCGAGTACGCCAAGGCCGCCGGCAAGCCGGCCTTCCCCTCCGACGCGGTCGCGCTGACCATCGACGACGGCCCGCACCCGATCTGGACGCCGAAAATCCTCCGCCTGCTGGAGAAATACCAGGTCCCCGCTCTGTTCTGCATGATCGGGAACCAGGTGCTCGGCCACGAGACGGTCGCCCAGCTGGTCACCAAGGACGGGCACCAGCTCGCCAACCACACCTGGAGCCACCCCACCCACCTGGGGAAGAAGGCCAAGACCATCGCCGAGCGGGAGATCCGCAAGGCCCAGTCGAAGATCGTCAAGACCACCGGGTACGAGCCGAAACTGTTCCGGTCGCCCGGCGGCGACTGGTCCCCGCAGCTGCTCCGCGACGTCGCGCAGGCCGGCCTGCTGCCGCTGGACTGGAGCAACGACCCCCGCGACTGGACGATGCCCGGCGCCCCGGCGATCGAGCATCGCATGCTGGCCGCCCGCCCGGGCCAGATCCTGCTCTGCCACGACGGCGGCGGGGACCGGTCGCAGACCTATCAGGCCCTGAGCGTCGTGCTCCCCCAGCTCAAGGCGCGCGGTCTGCAATTCGTGGCGCTGTAGGACGGCGGCTCAGGGGACGGGGGCGAGGGTGGGCACCGCCGCCAGGAACTCGCGGGCGAGCGCCGCGTCGCCGTTGATCTCCACGGTGATCTGCGACGGGTCGCGGCGGGCGCCGGCCAGTCGGCAGAACTCGACGACGTCGGCGGCCAGCTCGGCGGCCGGCCGGACCGGCTCGGGGGCGAACGGAATCGTCCAGGTGCCGCCGCCGGGACCGGTGAGGTGCAGCCGGACAGCGGCCGGGCGCGGCGTCAGCACCCGCGGCAGCATCCGGGCGGCCAGGTCGGCCATCGGGTGCAGGTGCTCGGGCAGCGGCGCGACGACCGCCCGGCCGGTCGCGACCGCGATGTCCTCGCCGTGGATCCACGTCTCGTAGGCCCGCGCCGTCATCGCGTCCACCAGCGAGAACGGCTGGCTCAGCGACACCGTGAGCGGCTCCGGCCCGGTCAGCAGGGCCCGGCACACCGCGTCGGCCTGGGCCCGCCAGGATCGCCGGGTCTCCTCGGCCGGCCGGTCCCGTTCCCGGCGCAGCACGGCGTCGGTGCGCGCCGCCACGTCCTCGCCCGGCCGCACCGGCGGCCGGACCGGCAACCCGAGCGCATCGGCGACCAGCCCGTCGACGGCGGCCAGGTGGGCGAGCAGGTCGTGTACGGTCAGCTCGCCGTATGCCGCCGTCCGCCGCCACTCGTGCGGCGCGAGGTCGTGGACCAGCAGGTCCAGCGCGGCGACCTGGGCCGCGTACGCCCGGGCGTACCCCAGGGTCGCGGTCGCCGGGGGACGCCGCTCCCGTGCGGCGGCCAGCAACCGGTCGGCCGACCCGGCCGGCGCCCGCAGAAAGACGCCGCCGATCGAGGCGGCCGCCTCGCGCAGCTCCCGGGCCTCGGCCGCGCAGGCCGGGCAGCTGTCCAGGTGCGCCTCGACGAGCAGCTCCTCGTCGGGCGGGCAGGCGTCCAGCGCCCACGCGCCGAGCAGCTCGGCGACCGCTTCGTGGCTGTTCATGTCGTCTCCCCGTCGTGCAGCGCCACGGCCAGCCGGCGCAGGGCCTCACGGAGCCGGGATTTCGCGGTGCCCTCGGGCAGGCCCAGCTCGGCGGCGACCTCCCGGTAGGTGTGACCCTCCAGATAGGCCAGCGCGATCGCCCGGTCCAGGTGCTCGGGCAGCTCCCGGCGCGCCGCGGCCAGCCGCTCGGCCGTCTCGGCGGCCGAGACCTGGTCGCCGACCGGGTCGCCGGACATGATCGCACCGGCGGACAGCCGGCCGTCCCGGCAGGTCCGGCGGTGGGCCTCCTCGCGGCGGACCAGGTCGACCGCGCGGCGGTGGGCGAGCATCGTGAGCCACGCGCGCATGCTGCCCTTGGCCGGCTCGAAGGCGTGCGGGCGCTGCCAGACGGCGAGGAACACCTCCTGGGTGACGTCCTCGGCGGCCGGGCCGTCGCGGGTGACGCGGGCGGCGACGGTGTAGACCAGGGAGCTGAACCGCTCGTGCAGGTCGGCGAGGGCGGACTCGTCGCCGACCACGAGGCGGTCACGCAGCCGCGCGTCGTCGGCCGCGTCGGTGGCACGCTGCTGGAACAAGGCGCTCACCTCCACGTCCGCCCACTCTAACCGGACCGGATTGTGACCCAGGTCACTTGATGGCGATGTCAGGATGTCCGCAGTGGCTTCGAGGTATCGGCAACAACCCACCGGGGAGGACCTCATGACCGCCGTTGCCGATCCACTCGTCCGTACTCGTTCCGGCACCCGCGCCCTGCTGCTCGCCGGCGTCTGCGCCGGGCCGTTCTTCGTCGTCTCGTCGCTGGCGCAGGTGCTCACCCGGGACGGCTTCGACCTGCGCCGGCACGCCCTCAGCCAGCTCGAACTGGGCCGCCTCGGCTGGCTGCAGACGGCCACCTTCGTGCTGACCGGGCTCGGTGTCATCGCCCTGGCGGCCGGCTGGCGGCGCACTGTCGCCACGGGCCCGCTGCCCGTCCTCCTCGGCATCTTCGGCGCCGGGCTGGCCGTCGCCGGGCTGGCCCTCCCGGATGCGGAGAACGGTTTCCCGGCCGGGGCGCCGGACGCTCGGGTGCCCGAGATGTCCGGGCACGCTGTCGTACATGCGACCGCGGCCGTGCTCGCCTTCACCGCGCTGGCCGGCGCGTGCGTCACGCACACCGTCCGGTCGATCCGGCGGCGGGCGACGGCCCCGGCCGTGCTCAGCGGCCTCGTGGCGGTGGTGCTGCTGCTGCCGGCCCCGGCCGCGCACGCGAGCGTGCAACTCGCGCTGACCGGCCTGATCTCGTTCGCCTGGACCACCGCGCTGGCCCTGTCCGCTCTCGCCACGAGGACCGACCGATGAAGTTTCTGCTGCTCGCCTACACCCCGGCCGCCGACTGGGACGCCGCGGACGCCGGCGCCGGATCCGAGGACGCCATGGCGGCGTTCGCCGTCTACCAGAAGTTCCAGCAGGAGCTGACCGAGACCGGCGAGTTCGTCGGCAGCGAGGGCCTCGGCCATCCGGTGGTCAGCACGACGGTACGGCGTACCGAAACCGGGGTGATCGCCACGGACGGACCGTTCGCCGAGCTCAAAGAGGTGCTGGCCAGCTACGCGGTGATCGACTGCGTGAGCCGGGAACGCGCCGTCGAGATCGCCGGGCGGATCGTCGCGATCCTCGGCGAGCCGATCGAGATCCGGCCGATCATGTGCGCGGACCTCCCCGGGTGACCAGCGCGGACCGGGCCGTCGAGCACCTGCTGCGCACCGAGGCGCCGCAGGTGCTCGGCGCGCTGGTGCGCCGCTTCGGGCACTTCGACCTGGCCGAGGACGCGGTGCAGGAGGCGCTGCTGGCGGCGAGCCGGCAGTGGCCCGCCGGCGGCGTCCCGGCCGACCCGCGCGGCTGGCTGATCCGGATCGGGTATCGCAAGCTCGTCGACCTGCTGCGCGCCGAGCAGGCCCGCCGGCGGCGGGAGCAGCGGGCCGCGGCCGGCGCGGTGACGCCGGCCGGGCCGGTCGCGGCGATCGACGACAGCCTGACCCTGCTGCTGCTCTGCTGCCACCCGGCGCTCGAGGCGGCCGCCCAGGTGGCGCTCACCCTGCGGGCGGTGGGCGGGTTGAGCACGGCCGAGATCGCGCACGCGTACGGCATCGGCGAGGCCACCATGGGCGCCCGGATCAGCCGGGCCAAGCAGCGGCTGGTCCGGGCCGGGGCCCGGTTCACGCCGCCCGGCGAGGCCGACCGGGAGGCCCGGCTCGCGGCCGTCCGCGAGGTGCTCTACCTGGTGTTCAACGAGGGCTATCTGGTCTCCCGCGGCGACCGGCTGGGCCGGGTCGACCTGGCGCACGAGGCGATCCGGCTGGCCCGGATGCTGCGCGCCGCGGCGCCGGCGGACACCGAGGCCACCGGGCTGCTGGCCTTGATGCTGCTCACCGAGGCGCGCCGGCCGGCCCGGACCGGCACGGACGGGCGGCTCGTGCCGCTGCCCGAGCAGGACCGGTCCCGCTGGGACCGGCGGCTGCTCGACGAGGGTGTCGCGCTGGTCGAGGGCGTGTGGGGTGAGCCGGCGGCCGGGCCGTACCGGATCCAGGCGGCGATCGCGGCCGTGCACGCCGCCGCCGGGACCGGGGCGGACACCGACTGGCCGCAGATCGCCGCGCTCTACCTGGGGCTGGAGCAGGTCAGCCCGACCGCGCCGGTCCGGCTGAGCCGGGTGGTGGCGGTGGCCCAGGCGTACGGGGCGGAGCGGGGACTGGCGCTGCTCGACGAGCTGGACGCGCGGCACGACCTGTCCGGCCAGGAGCTGACCCGGCAGCGCGAGCGGGCGGTACGCGCGCACCTGCTGGAGACGATCGGCGACCACACGGCCGCGGCCGGGCTCTACCGGGAGGCCGCCGCGCTGACGTCGAACACCGTGGAGCAGCGGTATCTGCTCGGCCGGGCGTACCGTCTCGGTCCGTTGTGATCGGCGGCGTCGCGATCACGTAGGCCGCCGCCGCGCGGAGCGGTACTCGGAGACCACCAGCTCGGTCAGTTCGTCCAGCGAGGTGTCCGCGGCGCGCTTGTCGAAGGTGATCCGCCCGTGCTGGAGCAGGTTGACCCGGTCGCAGACGTCCAGCACCTGCGCGTAGTTGTGGGCGATGATGATCACCGAGACGTCGCCGCGGTCCTTGAGGTCGCGGATCAGGTCGAGGATCAGCGTGCCCTCCTTGGCGCCCATCGCCGCGAGCGGCTCGTCGAGCAGCAGGATCCGGGCGTCCGAGTACACCGAGCGGGCCACCGCGATGGCCTGGCGCTGGCCGCCGGAGAGCTTGGCCACCTCGACGGTGACGTCCGGCAGGTCCACGCCCATGTCACGCAGGTGCTGCTCGGCGCGCTTGCGCATGGCCCGGTTGTTCAGCAGCGGCCAGCGCACGAGTTCCCGGTTGAGGAACATGTTGTGGTAGACCGACAGCTCGTTGATCAGGGCGAGGTCCTGGTACACGGTGTCGATTCCGAGCGAGCGGGCGTGGTCGACGCTGCGCAGCGTGACCTCGGCGCCGTCCACCACGATGCGCCCGGCGTCCGGCCGGTGATACCCACAGATGATCTTTATGAGGGTGGACTTGCCGGCGCCGTTGTCGCCGATCAGCCCGAGCACCTCGCCCTTGGCGACCCGCAGGTTCACGTCCCGCAGCGCGGTGAGCGCGCCGAACCGTTTGGCCACGTTGAGCACCTGGAGGGCGTCCACCTTCGTCGTCATGTCCGGCCTGCTCGGCGTAGTCGGGACAGGTACTGGTTGGCGATCATCGAGACGAGGATGGCCAGCCCGAGGATCAGGAAGATGGTGTTGGCGCTGTAGCCGATCAGGTTGAAGCCGTTCTGGAGCTCGGCGAGGACCAGGGCGCCGAAGAACGCGCCGACGATGGTGCCGGAGCCGCCGGCCAGCGCGGTGCCGCCGATCACCGCCGCCGAGATGGCGTAGAAGGTCAGCGTGGTGCCGCCGCCGATGTTCGGGTCGATGGTGTTGATCCGGAACGCTTCCATGATGCCGACCAGGCCGCCGAGCGTACTGGTGATCATGAAGTTTCCGATCTTGATCCGGGAGGCCCGGATGCCGGCCTCGGTCGCGCCCACCGGATTGCCGCCGACCGAGATGGTGTGCAGGCCCCAGCGGGTCCGGGTGAGGATCACGTGGAAGATCGCGACCAGGAGCAGCGCCCAGGTGATGCTGGCCCACGGCCCGGCGCCGAGCCAGGTCTGGAAGGTGCCCTGCGCCGCCTGGGGGATCGCCACCGGATAGGCGTGCGAGGTGATCAGCAGGATGCCCTGGACGGCGAAGAACGTGCCCAGCGTGGTGACGAACGAGGGCACCTTCAGCTGGGTCACGATCAACCCGTTGACCAGGCCGACCGCCGCCGCGATGAGCAGCGCCACGAGCAGCCCGACCAGGACCGGCTGGCCGTAGAAGTCGATCGCGAAGTGGAACAGGAACGGGGCCAGCGCGGCCACGATCCCGACCGACAGGTCGATCTCGCCGCTGACCAGCAGCAGCACGATGCCGGCCGCGACGATCGCGACCGGCGCGGTGGCCTGGGCGATGTTGACCAGGTTGTCGCGGGTGAGGAAGACGTCGCTGGCCGCCCGGAAGTAGATCATCAGGCCCAGCGCGACGAGCAGCACGCTCGCCTCGCGGCGGCGCAGGAAGCCGTCGACGGCACGGCGGCCCCGGCCCGGACGCCGGCGGGGCGGGGCCTCGCCGGCGTCGAGCGGCACGGTGGTCGGCTCAGCCATGCGGGATCGGCCCCGACCGTGGCACCAGCACCGCGTCCGAGCTGGATCCCTCGTACCGGGTCTTGGTGCTCTGATAGGGGGCGACGTTGTCCTTGGTGACGAAGAGCAGCCCGGTGTTGGTCTCGCTGGGCGACAGCAGCCCGCCGGAGACCTTGTAGAGGTACAGGTAGAGGACCGGCAGGAAGCCCTGCATGTACGGCTGCTGGTCGATCGTGTAGTCCAGGCTCCCCTCCTGGATGCCGGTGAGGCTCTCCGGGATCAGGTCGAAGCCGCCGGCCACCTTCAGGCCCTTCGATCTCAGGTTGTACTTCTTGACCGTCTGCCCGACCGACGAGGTGGAGCCGGCGTCCACGGCCAGCATCCCGGCCAGGTTGCTGTGCCCCTGGGCGTACGCGTCGATGATCGACAGCCCCTTGGTCACGTCGGCGTTGGTGGCGACCGCGGTGAACGTGATCGGCTTGCCGGAGTCCTTGAACGCCTGCTGGGCCCCGTCGATACGCGGCTGGATGTTGAGCGCGCCGGGGGTGGCGATGAAGGCCGCCACGTCGCCGGACTGCACCTGGAGCAGAGCGCGCCGGCCCAGCGCGTACCCGGACTCGTACAGGCCCTGCCCGATGTAGGCGAGCCGGTTCGTCCCGGGGTCGCCGCGGGCACCGTCGGCGTTGTAGGACACCACCGGGATGCCGGCGTCGAGCGCCTGGTCGACCGGGGCCCGGAAGGCGTTCTTGTCCACCACCGCGATCGCGATCCCGTCGACCTTGGCGCTGATCGCGGTGTTGGTGGCGTTCACCATCTCGGCGACGATCGAGTTCTGCGACCCGGTCCACTGCGGTTTCTCGATGCCGAGCAGGGCGGCGGCGTCCGCCATCCCGTACTGGGTCGGCGTGAAGAACGGGTTGGTCGTCACGTGGTTGACGAAGGTGAACTTCCACTTCGGGGTGCTCGGGAAGCTGCCGACGGCCCCCGAAGCCGAACTCTTCTTGTCGTCGCTGCTGCACGCGCTCAGCAGGGCGCTCGCCGCCAGCGAGGCGCTGACCAGGCCGGTCCCGGAGAGCAGCCGGCGCCGGGTGACCGGGTTGAGGTCGAGGGTGGACACGGCCTCCTCGACCCTGGGTGGGATCTGGGACATCTAGCCCTCCACGCCGAATCGGTAGATCGTGGTGCTCTGGAATGTCTGGCCCGGCCGCAGCACGGTCGACGGGAAGTTCGCGTGGTTCGGCGAGTCCGGGAAGTGCTGCGTCTCCAGCGCGAAGCCGTCACCCTGGCGGTACGCGTGACCGCTGGTCCCGTACAACGTCCCGTCCAGGAAGTTCCCGGCGTAGAACTGAAGGCCCGGCTCGGTGGTGTAGACGCTGATCCGCCGCCCGCTGCCCGGATCGGTCGCCCGGGCGGCGAACTCCAGCTTGCGGAACGTGCTGTCCCGCCGGTCCAGCACCCAGTTGTGGTCGTAGCCGCGGCCGAAGACCAGCTGCTGGAAGGCGTCCCGGTTGCGCGCCCCGATCGCGGTGGCCCGGGTGAAGTCCATCGGCGTGCCGGCCACCCGGTCGATCGCGCCGGTCGGGATCAGGGTGGCGTCCACCGGCGTGTACCGGCTCGCGTTGATCTGGAGCTTCTGGTCCTCGATGGTGCCGGTGCCCTCGCCGCCGAGGTTCCAGTACGCGTGGTTGGTCAGGTTGAGGATGGTCGGCTTGTCGGTGGTGGCGTGGTAGTCGATCCGGATGCCCTGGTCCCGGGTGACGGTGTAGGTCACCGTGGTGCGCAGCGTGCCCGGGTAGCTCTCCTCGCCGTCCGGGCTGGTGTAGGTGAGCCGCAGGCCGACGCTGTCCGAGCCGAGGACCGGGGTGGCGCCCCAGACCCGCTTGTCGAAGCCGACGGTGCCGCCGTGCAGGCTGTTCGGCGGGTTGTTGACGGCCAGCTGGTAGGTGACCCCGTCCAGGGTGAACCGCCCGTTGGCGATCCGGTTGCCGTACCGGCCGATCAGGGCGCCGAAGTACGGGGCGTTCTTGCTGTCGAGATATCCGGCCAGGTCCTTGAAGCCGAGCGTCACGTTGGTGACGTGCCCGTGCCGGTCCGGCGTCTCGACGCTCTGCAGGATCCCGCCGTAGGTCAGGATCTTGACGCGGAGCCGGCCGTTGGTCAGGGTGTACCGCTCCACGGCCTGGCCGTCGACGCTGCCGAACGCCTCTTTCGTGATGGTGGGCTTCCCGCCCGCGTGGGAGGCCGGTGCGGCCACCAGCCCGACGACGACGAGCATCGACAGCAGGGTGCTCAGTCGTACGAAGAAGGTTTTCGTCATGTTGTGCCTCGTTCCCCTCGGCAAGCCGCCACGCGCCATGGGCATGGCGGACGGGTCCCGGGTTTGCTGGGTCCGGCGGCCGTCAGGAAGCGGGGGCCGGGCCGATCGGTCCGATGCCGGAACCGACCCGTACAACGAGTGCTGGTCGGACCGTAGGCAGGCCGATGATTCGACGTCAATCATCTGATCGACGTCAGTCGATAAGATGATCCGGTCACCGGGCTCGGCCGCTCGGGGGAACGCTCCCACGACGGCGCTGTCGGAGGTCTGACTGTGCCCGGCGGCCGCCCGCCGCGGAGGTAGCGTGGCTGAGATGCGGGTGAGGCTGCTCGGATCCGTCGATGTGATCACGGGAGGCGAACTCCGGCCGGTGGCCGGCCTGCGGCGCCGGGCGCTGCTGGCCGTGCTCGCCCTCGCCGCCGGCGAGGTGGTCAGCACCGACCGGCTGATCGACGCGGTCTGGAACGGGCGGCCACCGGCCACCGCGCTCAACACGCTGCAAAGCCACGTCTCCTACCTGCGCGGACTGCTCGGCGGCCGGGGCACGATCGTCGCCCGCCCACCCGGTTACCTGCTCGACGCCGGTCCCGGTGGCACCGATCTCCAGGTCGCCCTCCACCTGATCGAGGAGAGCCGGCGGGCGACCGACCCGGCCCGCAGGGTGGCGCTGCTGCGCGACGCGATCGGACTGTGGCGCGGGCCGCCGCTGGCCGACCTGCCCGGGCTGAGCCGCCTCGAGGGCGAGGCGGAACGGCTGGCCGCGATCCGGCTCGACGCGGTGGAATCGGTCATGGAGGCGCGGCTTGACCTGGGCGAGCACGCCGGCCTGATCACCGAGCTGACCGAGTCGGCGCGGCAGCACCCGTACCGGGAGCAGCTGCACGGCCAGCTGATGCGGGCGCTGTATCGCACCGGCCGGCAGGCCGACGCCCTCGGCGTCTACCAGCGGCTGCGCCGCAACCTGGCGGAGGATCTGGGCGTCGAGCCCGGGCCGGCGATCCGCGCCGTGCACGCCGCGATCCTGCACCACGACCTGTCGCTGGACCCGCCGGCCGCCGCCCCGCCGCAGCCCCGGCAGCTCCCGGCCGACGTCTTCGGGTTCACCGGCCGGGAGTCCTACCTGGCCGGTCTGGACGCGTTCCTGGACCGGGCCGATCCGGCCGGCGCGCTCCGGATCACCGCGATCGCCGGCACCGCGGGCGTGGGCAAGACCGCGCTCGCCGTGCACTGGGCGCACCGCGTCGCCGGCCGGTTCCCGGACGGGCACCTGTTCGTGAACCTGCGCGGCTTCGACCCGGACAGCCGGGTGATGACCCCGGCCGAGGCGATCCGCCGGTTCCTCGACGCCCTCGGGGTGCGCCCCGACCTGGTCCCGGCCGACCTGGACGCGCAGGCCGCCCTGTACCGGACCCGGCTGGCCGGGCGCCGGGTGCTGATCGTGCTGGACAACGCCCGGGACACCGCCCAGGTGCGCCCGCTGCTGCCCGGCTCGCCGGCCTGCCTGGTCGTGGTGACCAGCCGCAACGACCTGTCCGGGCTGGTCGCCGAGGGCGCGCATCCGACCGCGCTGGAGCTGCCGCCGGCCGCCGAGGCCCGGCAGCTGCTGACCCGGCGGATCGGCGCGGACCGGGCCGCCGTCGAGCCGGACGCGGTGGACGAGATGGTCGCCCGCTGTGCCCGGCTGCCACTGGCGCTGACCGTGGTGGCGGCCCGCGCGGCCACCCGCCCGCGGCTGTCCCTGCAGGCCGTGGCGGCGGAGCTGCGCGACGTCGGCGGGCGGCTCGCGATGCTCAGCGGCGACGACCCGAACAGCGACGTACGGGCGGTGTTCTCCTGGTCGTACCGGGCGCTCGGCACCGACGCCGCCCGGCTGTTCCGGCTGCTCGCCCTGCACCCCGGCCCGGACCTGCCGGTGCCCGCGGCGGCCGCGCTCGCCGGGCTGCCGGTGGACCGGGCCCGGCCGCTGCTGGAGGAGCTGGCCCGGACCAGCCTGGTGGTGCAGCACACCGCCGGCCGGTACACGTTCCACGATCTGCTGCGCGTCTACGCGACCGGTTTGGCCCAGCACACCGACTCCGAGGCGGAGCGGCGGGACGCCACGCGCCGGCTGCTCGATCACTACCTGCGGTACGCGTACGCCGCCGACCGCCTGCTGTACCCGGCGCGGGATCCGCTCACCCGGCCGCCGGACCCACCGGAGACCGCGCCGGAGCGCCCCGACTGCGAGAACGAGGCGCTGACCTGGTTCGCCGCCGAGCACCGGGGGCTGCTGGCCGCGGTGCACCAGGCGGCCGCGGCGGGCTTCGACGAGCAGGCCTGGCGGCTGGCCTGGTCGATGGCGACGTTCCTGAACCGGGAGGGACACTGGCACGAGCTCACCACGGTCGGCCGGACGGCACTGGCCGCGGGGCGCCGCCTGGGCGATCCGTACGCGCAGGCCCAGGCGTCCTGCCTGCTGGCGTACGCGGCGACCCGGCTCGGCCAGTTCGAGGCGGCCGGCGCCGAGCTGCGCCAGGCCCTCGACCTGTTCGGCCGCGGCGACCATCGGGCCGGCCAGGCGCACGCCCACCTGAACCTCGCCTACGTCATGGAGCGGCGCGAGGACCGCCCGGGCGCGCTCGGCCACTCCCGGCGGGCGCTGGAGCTGTACCGCTCGGTCGGGCACGCCCGCGGCGAGGCCATCGCGCTGAACGCGGTCGGCTGGTGTCACGCCCTGCTCGGCGAGTACGAGCAGGCCCGCACCTGCTGCCAGCAGGCCCTGCCGTTACTGCTCGACCTCGGCGACCGCACCGGCCAGGCGGACACCTGGGACAGTCTCGGTTACGCGTACGAGCATCTGGGCCGTTACGACCAGGCGATCAACTGTTACCGCCAGGCGGTCAAGCTGGTCCGCCGCCTGGGCGACCGGTATCGCGAAGCCACCACCTTCGTGAACCTGGGCGAGGCCCAGCGCACCGCCGGCGACCCGGAGGCCGCCCGCGACAGCTGGCGGCAGGCGCTGACCATCCTCGACCAGCTCCGCCACCCGGACGCCACCCAGGTCCGCGCCCGCCTCGCCGCCGCCGTCCCCACAGGCGCCGCTGTGTGAAACCGATTCCGGTACGCGCGGAGCACTGTCCCGCCCGCTTCAGCCGCACATCAGTCCCGTTCCAGTCCCCGGTGCCACGGTCAGGCCACCGACGGAAGGAGCGACATGTTTCGCACACTCGGCGGCGCCGCCGCGGGCCTCACGCTCGTGGCGATCGCCGCCGCACCCGCCCAGGCCGCCACGTCCTGGGCCGTCCTGAGCACGCCCAACCGTGGCACCATCGCCAACGAGCTCTACGGCAGCGCCGCGCTGTCGGCCTCCGCCGGGTGGGCGGTCGGCAGCTGGTACGACACCGGCCTGGCTGCCCCGCGCACCCTGATCGAACGCTGGAACGGCACCTCGTGGTCGACCGTCACCAGCCCGAACGCCACCCAGTACTACAACGAGCTCCGGGATGTCGACGCCACTTCGGCCTCCAGCGCGTGGGCGGTCGGTTACGCCAACGGCTCCTCCGGGGTCAACGGCTCGCCGCGCAACGCCTTGGCCCTGCGGTGGAACGGCACGTCCTGGTCGACGGTCGCGACCCCGCAGCCCGGCGTCAACTTCCGCCAGCTGTACGGGGTGAAGGCGGTCGCCACCAACGACGCGTGGGCGGTCGGCTGGTATTACGACAGCTCGCTGCACGGCGAGGCGCTGATCCTGCACTGGAACGGCACGGCCTGGACGCAGGTCACCGCCCCGGACCCGGGCACCTCCGGCAACACCCTGGAGAGTGTGGCCGGCACCGCCGCGAACGACCTGTGGGCGGTCGGCTATTACTCGAACACCGGGGAGAAGGGCGTGCTGGCCCATCCGCTCGCGGCGCACTGGAACGGGACCGCCTGGACCGAGACCGAGCTGCCCGCCTCGGGCACCGGCACGTTCCTGCACGGGGTCACCGCGCTGTCCGCGAACGACGTGTGGGCGGTCGGCTCGAAGAACGGCTACTCCGCGCCGGTGGCGTACCACTGGAACGGCACGGCCTGGAGCGAGGCGCCGACCGCGCCGACCGGCGGGACCGGCAACAACGTCCTGTACGGCGTCTCCGGCACGGCCGGCAACGTCTGGGCGGTCGGATACACCTCGGCCGGCGGCCGGTCCCAGCCGCTCGTCCAGCGCTGGAACGGCACCGCGTTCACCGACGAAACGGTGCCGCAGCAGGAGATCGGCGGTGTGCTCTACTCGGTGGCCGCCACCTCCGGCCCGACCGTTTTCGCCGCCGGCACCCGCTCGGACCTCAACGAGTCCGGCTCGCTGACCGACCGCACCCTTTCCCTGCGCGGCACCGGCAGCTGACAGCACCACGGCGGCGGTCCCTCGACCCGCCGCCGTGGCCCCCGGCCCGCAGTGGTCTCACATCTGCTCAAGGTCCTCCAGCGAAGCACCGCTGACGACCGACGCCAGGTTCACCTCGTAGTCGTATTCGCTGGCTGCGAGTTTCCCTACCAGGTCATCCAGACCGGAGAAGTCGCCGAATCGCATCCGCAACACGACCTTCATCGCGTGCTTTCGTTCCTCCGCACGGCCCTCCGCCCGCCCCTCGGCCCGGCCCTCCGCCCGGATCTCGCGGCCGGTTTCCGTCTCTGCCAGATAAGACCTCACGACCATTCTCCTCAATGCCTTGTCGACCTGATCTGCGATTTCTTTGCTCGCCAGCATGGCGAGTTCGGACATGACCCGTCGTTCCTCGTCGTCGGCCAGTCCGGCAATGTGGCCGGCGACCCGTTCAGCGGCGTCCGGTGGACATCGATGCGACGAGAGTGCGAGCGGAGCCAGCGGACTTTGCAGCAACTCGCCCGGGTCGAGGTCGTCCGGAATGTTGACCGTGTGATATTCCAGGCGCAGCCGATCACGCTCGTAGCAACCCGGGTAGCCGCCGCCGACCGGCCAAATCGCCGTCTGATGGATCCGATGCGTCACTTCGTCGTATTCGTCGGCCAGTCCGGCCCAGTAGTTCACCATCCGGACCTGGAAGTCGGGGCTGCGCTTCACCTGCACTTCGATGTGATGCACGTCGATGGCAGCATCCGGCGCGGCGACGGTGATCACCATGTCCCGCCGGAGGCCGTGCCGCCGGACCTGCTCGGTCGGCGCGACGGCGACCACGGCATCGTCGGGGATCTGGACTTTGCAGAGCAGGCGCAGGGCTTCTCTCGGATACCTGGCCAGGAGTGCTTTGTACAGGCCGTCGAAGTTTCGGGCCTCTTCCCGCGGCCGTGGGATCCCGGACCGCTTCTCCGCTCTTGACCTGTTCCCGTAGGCGATGGGTGGCATGCGTCAACTGTACGCGGAGCAAGTGACTAGCGACAAGGCATCCCGAGAGGGGCGGATCGCAGCAGGGGCGCGAAGCACGTGACGCCCGCCGTCGTGGTTCCGGAACCAGGAAGCCTTGTTGCCGACCGGCCACCGGCGTACCGTGACGATGCGCGTCGATCCATGGTGGACCCGCCACACTTTCCGAGCGATTCTTTTCGGCTCGGCATCACGTCTTTGCCCATTGATTTCCGTCAATACCAATGACTCTTGACAGAAATCTGGCGGAAATGAAAAGGTTCCGCTCGACGGGTGATGGAGAGCGCTCTCCAGGTCGTGCTCGCACGGCTGACGACCCGTGCCTTCACGGGGAGAACAAGGTGGAACGGCTCCAACATCACGCCGACTGGCCCGCGCTGCGGTCGGCGATCACCCCCGACCCGGTCGTCGAGGAGACGGTCACCGGAATCCTCGCGCAGATGACCGTCGAGGAGAAGCTGGGTCAGATGATCCAGCCCGACCTCGTCGAGCTGACCGTCGAGGACGTCGAGGCCTACAAGATCGGCTCGGCGTTGAACGGCGCCGGCCGCTGGCCCGGCAACGACCGGCGGGCCGGCGCGCGGGAGTGGACCGACGCCCTGGACGGCTTCTGGGCCGCGGCCGAGCGGGCCTACCGCGACCGCCCGTTCCGGATCCCGTTCATGTGGGCCACCGACGCGGTGCACGGGCACAACAACGTGTACGGCGCCACCGTCTTCCCGCACAACATCGGCCTGGGCGCGGCCCGCGATCCCGACCTGCTGCACCGGATCGGCGTCGCCACCGCCCGGGAGATCGTCGCGACCGGGATGGACTGGACGTTCGCCCCGACCGTCACCACGCCGCGCGACCGCCGCTGGGGCCGCACCTACGAGGGTTACTCCGAGGATCCGGAGATCGTCGACCCGTACGCCCGGGCCATGGTCCGCGGCCTGCAGGGCGACGCCGGCGAGCTGCGCACGGACACCCGGGTGATCGCCTGCGCCAAGCACTGGGTGGCCGACGGCGGCACCTTCGAGGGCGAGGACCGCGGCATCGCCCGCTGCGACGAGGACATCCTGCGCAACGTGCACGCGGCCGGCTTCCTCGCGGCGATCGAGGCCGGCGCCCAGTCGGTGATGGCGTCCTACAGCGGCTGGATCGGCTCGGGACGGGTCGAGGAGCGGGTGCACGGCAGCGAGTACCTGCTCAACGTGCTCAAGGACAAGCTCGGCTTCGACGGGATCGTGGTCGGTGACTGGGACGCGCACCCGTACGTCGCGGGCTGCACCCAGGGCGACGCGAACAACGTGATCAAAGCCGGCGTGGACATCCTGATGATCTCCACCCGGGAGAAGTGGCAGTCGGTGCACCGCACCGCGCTCGCCGCGATCCGCTCCGGCGACATCCCGATGGCCCGGGTCGACGACGCGGTGCGCCGGATCCTGCGGGTCAAGATGCGCGCCGGGCTGTGGGACAAGGCCCGGCCGCGGGACCGGACGCTGGCCGGTGACCAGAGCGTGCTGGGTTCGCCCGAGCACCGGGAACTGGCCCGCGAGGCGGTGCGCAAGTCGCTGGTGCTGCTCAAGAACGACGTCGGCGCGCTGCCGATCGCGCGGACCGCCCGGGTGCTGGTCACCGGCAGCGCCGCGGACGCGGTGGCGAAGCAGACCGGCGGCTACACGGTGACCTGGCAGGGCGACGACATCGGGACCGAGGACTTCCCGGGCAGCTCGACGGTGGCGTCCGCGGTGCGCGCGGTGGCCGGCGACTGCACGGTCGACCCGTACCTGGAGCACACCGACCCGGCCGGCTTCGACGTCGCGATCGTCGCCATCGGCGAGGACGCCTACGCCGAGATGATGGGCACCATCAAGCCGTGGCGGACCATCGAGTACGGCCGCCTCAAGCCGGCGTATGCCCGGGACCGGGAGACCCTGCGCCGGCTGCGCGCGGCCGACGTCACGACCGTCACGGTGATGTTCAGCGGCCGCCCGCTCTACGTCACCCCGGAGCTCAACCTGTCGGACGCCTTCGTCGCGGCCTGGCTGCCCGGCCCGGACGTCACCGGCCTCACCGACGTGCTGTTCACCGCGCCGGACGGCACCGTCGCGCACGACTTCCAGGGCCGGCTCAGCGTCAGCTGGCCGCGCGGCCGGCGCAGCTTCGCGGCCAACCGGGTGCCGCGCCACATCCCGGACTACCAGCCGCCCGCCGGCGAGATCATTCAAAAACCCCTCTTCGCGTACGACCACGGCCTGACGTTGCGTGACCCCGCCCCGGACCTGGGCGACCTACCCCTCGACGACGAGCCGGACGCGCCCGTCGCCGAGCCGGCCGGCGACGCCTGGTTCGCCATCGGTCCCCGGCCGGACGGCGCGTACACCTTCAAGGTCAGCGCCACCGACTACGGCCCCCGGCCGCTCCCGCTCGACCAGGTGATGAAGACGTCGTACATCCTCAGCGAGCCGATCGACGAGGGCCTGGCGCTCACCTTCACCGGCGCCCGCACCTTCGTCTACGCCCAGTCACCCGACGGCGAGCACCGGGACCTGCGCGCCCAGCTGCGCGACGGCGGCGTGCTCAGCTTCGCGGTCCGGGTGCACCAGGCGCCCGACGGCCCGTTCTGGCTCACCTGCCACGACGACTTCCCGCAGCAGCCCACGGTGGACATCACCGGCCGGCTGGCCGCGCTGCCGCCCGGCGTCTGGTCCCGCCTCGAGATCCCGCTGACCGAGCTGGCCGCGGCCGGCATCGAGCTCGACCACGTGGACGTGCCGTTCATGCTGCACACCGAGGCCCGCGCCCGGCTCGACGTGAGCGACGTCCGGATCACCGCGAAGCGGGAGGGCTGACCGATGTCGGATCGCGTGATGTGGTTCAACGGCTCCTGCGTGCCGTGGGAGGACGCCCGGGTGCACGTCTGGGACGAGCTGGCGCTGCGCGGCGCCAACGTGTTCGAGGGGATCACCGCGTTCTGGGACGCGGCCGAGGGGCGGCACCGGATCCTGGCCGGGGACGAGCACCTCGACCGGCTGTTCCAGTCCGCTCACCTGGCCGACATCCCGGCGCCGACGACCCGGGCCGAGGTGTTCGCCGCGCTCGCCGAGGTGGCCGGGCAGCTGGGCGGCTCGGACGTCTACCTGCGGCCGACGTTCTATGCCAAGCGGGGCCGGTCGACGCTGTCGCTGGACAGCGAGGGCGCCATGTACATCGGCGGCTTCCCGTACGCGCCGTCCGCTCCCCCGGCCGTCCGGGCGATCGTGAGCAGCCACCGCCGGCACGGCGGGCCGATCGGGGCACAGGCCAAGTCGGGCGGCTCCTACCTGGACTTCCGGATCTTCGAGCGGGAGCGGGTGGCGGCCGGCGTCGAGCACGTGTTCATCCTCAACGACCGGGACCAGGTCGCCGAGGCCGACGGCGCGGCGATCCTGCTGGTCGAGGAGGATCGGGTGACCACGCCGTCGGTGGACAGCGGGGTGCTCGACTCGATCACCAAGCGGATCGTCCTGGACCTCGCCCGCGACCTCGGCCACCGGGTCGAGGAGCGGCCGGTGCTGCGCGGCGAGCTGCACCGGGCGCAGGTGGTGCTGGCCGGCACGCTGCTCGGGCTGCGCCCGGTGCAGAGCGTGGACGGCCGGCCGGTGGACGACCCGGGCGGCGCGGCCACCGCGGCCGCGCTCGTCGACGGGTACGCGCGGCTGTGCCGGGGCGACCACCCCCTCGCCGCCCGCTATCTGGTCCCGCTGCGGTGAGCCTCGCCGGGACGCGCGTCGACCTGGCGACCGGTGACGTGTTCCGGGCCGGCGGGCGGGTGTTGCTCGCCGGGCTCGGCCCGCTGCTCGCCGCCGACCCGGCCGGGGAGGACGCGCTGCTGCTGCACACCCGCGACGGCGAGCGCTGGCTGCTGCGCGTCTCCGCGAGCTCCGGCCTGGTCGCCTCGCTGGAACCGATCGCCTCCCGGGCGACGGACGAGCCGCTTGCGCCCGTCGCCGGGGACCGGGTCCAGGTCGATGCGCCGGTCTGACGTCGTGGTGGCCGGCGCCGGGATCGCCGGTCTGCTGACCGCCCTGGCGCTGGCCCGGCGCGGCGCCGAGGTGCTGGTGGTCGAGCGGTCCCGGGTCGGCGCCGGCCAGTCCGGGCAGTCGCACGGCTACCTGCACCAGGGCTATGCGTACGGCCCGGAGGAGCCCCGGCTGCCGCCGCTGTTCCGCCGGGCCGGCGACCACTGGCGGGGACTGCTCGCCGCGGTCACCCCGGTGACGGCCGGGTCGACGGCGGCGTTCGCGAACCCGGTCGCGGTGGGCCGGGCCGAGCGCTTCTGGCGGGAGTCGGGACTGGACGTCACCCCGCAGCCACGGCCGGGATGGCTGTCCCCCGCGTCGGCCGCCTGCTTCGCCACCACCGAGCGGACCTTCCACATCGGGGCGGTGCTGCACGGCCTGGCGACGCAGGCGCGAGCGGCCGGCGTGACGTTCGTGCCCGGGGTCGCCGATCGGGTGCGCGACACGGCGTACGGAACGCGTCTGCAGGTCATCGAGCCGGACGGAGTCGTCACCGCGCTGCCCGCCCGGACCACCGTGATCGCCGCGGGCAGTGGCGCGCAGCGCCTGCTGACCCGCTCCCGGCTGCCCGCCGTGGTCCAGCTGCGCCGGGCCTTCATGCTGGTCCTGCGCGGGCGGCTGCCCGCGGTCAGCGCGGTCTTCCCGGAGCCGGCCCGGCACGGGCTGTTCCTGGCCAGCCGCGGCGGCGGCGAGGCGGACGACACCACCTGGCTGGTGTCCGACTTCCACTCCTTCGACAGCGCCGAGGCGGAGTCCGGGCAGCTCGCCGGGTGGTGGGCGCGGCGGCTGCTGCTGACCCTGCGCCAGGTCGTCGACGCCGGGGTGCTGAGCCGGGTCGCGACGATCTCCGGGTACGCGGCGACCAAGTCCGGCCTGACGCCGATCAGCGGCACGGTCGCGCACGAGTTCGGCGTGGACCTGTTCGACGGGCGTGCCGTGGTGACCAGCCCGGCCAAGCTGACCCTCGCGCCGCTCGCCGCCCAGCACGCGGTCCGGACGATCGGATCCGGACTCGGGATGTCTCCCGGCGAGATCGGCTGGGATCCGCTCCCGCCGGCCGCCGACGTGCCCGCCGTGGAGAACTGGGAGCTGCCCCTGACCACCCTGGACCGCCCTGACCTGCTGGGAGAGCTTCCCGACATCGGTGCGCTCAGCAACCTCTACCACCCGTACGGAAAGGAGTCGTCATGTCGGAGGAGCGCTCCGCTGCCATCGTCACTCGCGGACTGACCAAGGCCTACAGGGTCAAGCGCACGCACACCGGCCGGTTCGCGGACCTGCGCGCGCTGCTCGACCCGGCGCGCGACGAGAAGGTGGTGGTCACCGACCTCACCATGTCGGTCGCCCGCGGTGAGCTGGTCGGGCTGCTCGGGCCGAACGGCGCCGGCAAGTCCACCACGATCAAGATGCTGACCGGCATCCTCACCCCCACTTCCGGGCAGGTCTGGGTGGACGGCCGGGTGCCGCACGCGGACCGGGCCGCGAACGCCCGCTCGGTCGGCGCGGTCTTCGGGCAGAAGACGCAGCTGTGGTGGGACCTGCCGGCCAAGCACTCGTTCGGGCTGATCCGGGACATCTTCGGGCTGTCCGCCGCCGACTACGAGCGGCAGCTGCGCGACGTCGACCAGATCCTCGGCATCTCCGAGTTCTGGGACACCCCGGTCCGGCTGATGTCGCTGGGCCAGCGGGTGCGCTGCGACATGGCCGCGGCCGTGCTGCACGACCCGGCGATCCTGTTCCTGGACGAGCCGACCATCGGGATGGACGTGGTGGCCAAGGAGAAGACCCGGGAGTTCCTGCTCCAGCAGGTGCACGAGCGGGGCCGGGCGGTGGTGCTGACCACGCACGACATGACCGACGTGGCGCGGCTCTGCGAACGGGTGGTCCTGATCAACCACGGGCGGCTGATGTTCGACGGGACCCTGGAGGAGATGAAGCGCAAGCACGGGTCGCGGCCGGTGGTGAACGTGACGTTCGGCGAGCCGGTGGCCGAGGTGGTCGTGCCCGGTGCGCGGCTGGTGTCCGGCGAGGGGGTGCGGGCCACGCTGATGCCGGAGGGCGACAGCACCCCGGAGGACGTGGTGCGCGCGGTGATCTCGCTGTTCCCGGTGGTCGGGCTGACCGTCGAGGAGTCCGACCTGGAGGAGCTGATGCGCGACGCGTACCAGGTGGCGGCATGAGCACCGCTACGCTGACGCCCGGCCGGGCCTGGCGGATCTGGCGGATCATCCCGCTGTACCAGGTCGTCGCGTACCGGGGCCGGTTCTTCCTTGCCCCGTTCATGCTGGTCGTCCAGGTGTACGTCTACTACCTGCTGTGGACCGCGGTCTACGCCGGCAAGGATTCGGTGGCCGGGCTCGACGTCCGCCAGGCGGTCAGTTACGCCACCCTGGCCATCCTGCTCAGCCGGATCCGGTGGACCAACCGGATGGTCTCCAAGGACTCGCTGCCGCAGCGCACCCGCGAGGGGACCATCGTCTACTGGTTCCTGCGGCCCATCTCCCCCGGGCGCTACTACCTGTTCCGCGCGCTCGGCGACATGGGTTACGGCGCCGCCTGGGCCTTCGTGGTCTACCTGTTCGCGCTGGCCACCGGCATGATCGACCTGCCGTCCTCGGCCGCGGTCGGCGGGGTGTTCCTGGTCAGCCTGGTGCTCGGCCAGGCGATCCTGTACTACCTCGGGCAGCTCGTCGACCTGGCCACCTTCTGGCTGGTCTCGAACACCGGCCTGACCCGGATGTACTCGTTCGTCCAGGACCTGCTCTCCGGCGTCTTCGTGCCGCTCTGGTTCCTGCCCGGCTGGCTGCTGACCGTGGCGACCGCGCTGCCGTTCGCCGCCACCATCCACCTGCCCGTCTCGATCTACATCGGCAGCATCCCGCTCGACCGGGCGGCGGTCCCGCTGGCGTACGCGTGCGGCTGGCTGCTGGCACTCGCCGCGCTGACCCGGTTCCTCTGGTCGCGGGCGGCCCGGCGCGTCACCTCGCAAGGAGGCTGAACCCTTGAACACACTCGCGGTTTCACTGAAGGCGACCGCCGTCAACATCCGGGGGCGCCTCGAATATCCCGGCGATTTCGCCTTCGAAATCATCTTCGGCATTCTGTGGCAGTCGTCGACGCTGGCCTTCGCGGCGGTGCTGATCACGCGATTCAACGGCATCGGGGATTTCCCGGCCAGCGGGGTGCTGCTGATCGTCGGCATGCGATTGATGGCGCACGGCCTTTTCACCATGGTGTACGGAAATCTGAGTGACGCGCTCGCCGAACTCGTCGAGGAGGGCCGGGTCGAGGGATTCTTCCTGCGCCCGTTGCCGGTGCTGACCCAGATCCTGATCAGCCGGTTCAACGTGAACGCGTTCGGCGACTTCACCGTCGGCGTGGTGGTGTGCGCGTTCGGCGTGGCCCGGGTGCCGATCGACTGGACGCCCGCCAAGCTGCTCTATCTGGCCGCCGCCATCCTCGGCGGGATGTACCTGGAGGCCGCCGTGCAGCTGCCGATCGCGGCGCTGATGCTGCGGTCGCCGCTCGCGCACGGCGTGGGCAAGTGGCTGGACGACATCATGGCGACGGTCGGGAACTATCCGCTGTCGATCCTGCCGATGGTGCTGCGGGTGACGTTCACCTTCGTGCTGCCGGTGGCGTTCGTCGCGTACTTCCCGGTGCTGGTGCTGCTCGGGCAGCAGCCGGTCACCTCGATCGTGGCCTGGTCGCCGCTGATCTGCTACGCGCTGTACCGGCTGGCCCGGCTGTTCTGGAACTGGAACCTCACCCGGTACACCAGCATCGGCGGCTGAGCGTGTACGCGCTGATCGCCACCGACCTGGACGGCACGCTGCTGCGCTCCGACCACACGATCGGGGCGCGGACCCGGGCCGCGCTGGCCGGTGCGGCCGCCCGCGGTGCCCGGCACATCATCGTCACCGGCCGGTCGGTGACCTGGACCCGGACGGTTCTCGACGACCTCGGCTACACCGGGCTGGCGGTCTGCGGGCAGGGTGGGCAGGTGTACGACGCCGGGGCGCATCGGCAGCTGACGTCGTACCCTCTCGATCGTGATCTGGCCCGGAGGGCGATCGCGATGATCGAGACGGTGACCGGGCCGCTCCGTCTGGCCGCCGACCGGGACGGCCTGGACGGGGCGGTGCTCACCGGGCCCGGCTATCGGCACGACCCGGTCGGCAACCTGCCGGTGGTCGTCACCGACACGGCCGGGCTGTGGGCGGCACCGGTGCGCAAGTTCTACGTCCAGCACCCGGAGCTGTCCGAGGACGCGTTGCGCGAGGTGGCGGCACGGCTGGTGGGACATCTGGTGACGGTGACCACCGCCGGGCCCGGCGAGATCGAGATCCTGCCCCTCGGGCTCTCCAAGGCCACCGGGCTGGCCTACGCGGCCGGGCTGCTCGGCGTCACCGGGCCCGAGACGATCGCGTTCGGCGACATGCCGAACGACGCGCCGATGCTGGCCTGGGCCGGGCACGGGGTGGCGATGGGCGGCGCTCACCCGGGACTCAAGGCGATCGCCGACGAGGTGGCGCCCGGCAACGACGACGAGGGTGTGGCGCTCGTCCTGGAGCGGATCCTCGCCGCCGAGATCCTCAACTGAGAGGCAGCGGAGCCGATCTCTCGGAGTGCGGTGGCACGCGCTCGGACGAGGGAGGCTCAGGTGACGACGGCCCGCTGGCGAGCCTGGCACACCCCGGTCGCGGTCCTGATGGCGGTCACCGAGGTGCTGCTGATCCTGCTCGGCACCCGGGCCGGCTTCCCGGTCGCGCTGGTCTGGGCGCCGGCCCTGATCGGGCTGGCGATGGCGGTCGCCGCGTTCCGCGCCGCGGCGGCCGGCACCGACGGCCCGCTGCGCACGTTCTGGCGGCGGGTCGCCGTCGCGATGGGCGCGATCCTGGTCGCCGGGGTCAGCCAGACCGTCGACGTGCTCACCGTGCCGAACACCGGCATGCCCCCACTGGGTGCCCGCACCCTGGTGCTCTACCTGATCGGCACCACGCTGGCCATCACCGCGCTGCTCCGGCTCCCCGGCGGGGGCCGCAGCTGGCGTCAGCTGACCACCGCGATCCTCGACGTGGCCGTGGTCGCGGTGACCGGCGCCATCGCCGGCTCCCAGTACGTCGACTGGTTCGTCGAGCGGTTCGGTGTCACCGCCGAGGCCTGGTGGCTGAACATCGCCATGATGGCGATCGCGGTCGCCGGCGTGGTGGTCGTCCTCAAGATCATGTCAGCCCGGCAGAGCCCGGTCCCCCGGGCCGCCCTGTGGTGCCTGGCGCCGATCGGCATCGCCGGCCCCCTCTCCACCGTGCTGATGACGCTGCTCAAGCCGTGGCCGCACCTCAACGGCAGTGCCGCGGTGCTGCCGTTCGTCGGGCTCTGCGGGGCGCTCGCGGCGCACGCCCAGCGCCGGCACGTGGCGCACGCCCGGCCGCGTCAGGCGGTGGACCTGTCCGGGTATCGCCGGGGCACCGCCGTCCCGCTGGTCGCCACCGTGCTGACCAGCGTGCTGCTCACCGTCGTGCGATTGCGTACCGGGCACCTCAGCACGGTTCAGGTGGCCGGCACCGCGGTCCTGCTCCTGCTGGTGGTGGCGCGGCAGGCGGTCGCGCTCGCGGAGAACGGCACGCTGCTGCGCACGGTCGCGCGTCAGGCCATGCACGACGAGCTGACCGGGCTGTTCAACCGGCGGTCCTTCGCGGCGGCGGTTGCCGCGGCCGACGGGCCGCACACCGTGGTGCTGCTGGATCTCAAGGAGTTCCGGGAGATCAACGACAGCCTCGGGCCGGTGGCGGGTGACGCGCTGCTGATCGCGTTCGCCGGGCGGCTGACCGCGCTGGCCGGGGAGCACGCGGTGGTGGCGCGGCTCGGCGGCGACGAGTTCGGTGTCCTGCTGCCCGGTGCCGGCTCAGCCGGCGCGGACCCGGCCGGGCCGCTGCTGACCGCCAACGCCGAGCCGCTGCACGCGGCCGGTCACGACGTCCTCGTCGACCTCTCCATCGGCATCGCCTCCACCGGCAGCGCCTCCACCAGCAGCGCCTCCACCAGCAGCGCCTCCACTGGCAGCGCTTCCACCAGCAGCGCCTCCACCAGCAACGCCTCCACCAGCAGCGCCTCCACCGCCAACGCTTCCACCGCCAACGCTTCCACCGGCAGCGCCTCCACTGGCAGCGCTTCCACCGGCGGTGCCCCCCTCGCCGATGCCTCCACCGGTGGCGCCGATCTTTATCGCCAGGCCGAGATCGCCCTGCGCGAGGCCGCCACCACCGGCACCCGCGTGGTCCGCTACGACGCCTCGCTGGAACGCCGCCTCACCCAGCGCGCC
Source organism: Actinoplanes ianthinogenes (assembly GCF_018324205.1). NCBI lineage: Bacteria > Bacillati > Actinomycetota > Actinomycetes > Micromonosporales > Micromonosporaceae > Actinoplanes > Actinoplanes ianthinogenes. The sequence goes on along the minus strand of NZ_AP023356.1, from coordinate 7,249,137 downwards.
ACCGTCGCCGCCGACCTGCGCCGCGCCCTGGCCGCCGGCGAGTTCCACCTGCTCTACCAGCCGATCGTGGAGCTGCCGCACGGCCGGATGACCGGCGTCGAGTCGCTGATCCGCTGGACCCGGCCGGACGGGCAGACCGTCTCGCCCGCCGACTTCATCCCGGTCGCCGAGGACACCGGCCTGATCGTCGAACTGGGCGCCTGGATCATCGACACCGTCTGCGCCCAGGCCGCCGCCTGGCGCCGGGACCACGGCCCGGACGCGCTCAGCTCGATCGCGGTCAACGTCTCCGCCCGGCAGCTCCTCGACCCGGCGCTGCCGGAGATCGTCGCGGCCGCGCTGGCCCGGCACCGGGTTCCCGCCCGTCAGCTGACCATCGAGATCACCGAGACCGCGGTCTTCGGCGGCGGCCGGGCGCTCGCCACCGTGACCGCTCTGGCCCAGCTCGGCGTGAGCATCGCGCTGGACGACTTCGGCACCGGGCACTCCTCGCTCGGTCTGCTGCGCACCTGCCCGGTACACGCCATCAAGGTCGACAAGTCGTTCGTGGACGGGCTCGGCGGCACGCCCCAGCAGGAGGCGATCGTCACCGCCCTGACCGGCATCGCCGAGACCATGGGCCTGCGCACGGTCGCCGAGGGCGTGGAGACCGCCGAGCAGGCCCGCCGCCTCTTCGAACTCGGCTACCGCCAGGCCCAGGGTTTCCTCTTCGCCCGCCCGGTCACCGCCACCGCGATCGACGTCCTGCTAACCCACCCGGTCGCCGCCTAAAAACCCTTCTTTCGGTACGCCCAGAGCCCGGTCCCCCGTCCACCCCTCCGCACGACCGCCGTGGCACCGGCCCGCCACGCGCCACAAGCGATTCGAGCTGGCACTCACGGCCCCATAGCGGGCCGCGACAGGGCCACCAACGCCAGCCAAACCCGTCGAGCTGGCACCCACAGCCCTGCCACAGGCACGGACAGGGCCACCAACGCCAGCCGAACCCGTCGAGCTGGCACCCACAGCCCTGCCGCGGGCCGGGATAGGGCCACCAACGCCAGCCGAACCCCTCCGGCTGGAGCCCACAGCCCTATCGCGGGCCGGGATAGGGCCACCAACGCCAGCCGAACCCCTCCGGCTGGCGCCCACAGCCCTGCCGCAGGCACGGATAGGGCCATCACCGCCAGCCGAGCCCCTCGGGCTGGCGCCCACGGCCCTATCGCGGGCCGGGGTAGGGCCATCAACGCCAGCTGAACCCCTCGGGCTGGTGCTCATGGCCCTGTCGCAGGCGCGGATAGGGCCATGAGGGCCAGCCGGATGTTTTGGGCCGCGGCATCACTTGGCATTGGGAGGGTCGGGCGACGCCCGGTACGGCGTGCCAGTTCGCCGGGCGCGGGGCGATCAGGCAAGATCGGCGGGTGCTTGCGGATGACGACTTCGACGACTCGATCCTGACCGACCGGCAGCGCCGGATCCTCACGGTCATCCGCGACCATGCGCAACGGCACGGCTACTCGCCCTCGACCCGGGAGATCGCCGACGCGGTCGGGCTCGCCTCCACTTCGGCGGTGGCACGCCACCTTCGCGTCCTGGAGGACTACGGGCTGCTGCGGCGGGGCCGTTCGACCCGGCCGGTGGACATCCGGATGTTCCTGCCGCGGGCCGAGCGCGCCGCCGACCGGCCGTCCACGATCGGCGTCCCGGTGCTCGGCGAGATCGCGGCCGGCGTCCCGATCCCGGCCCAGGAGACCGCCGACGAGGTGCTGTCGCTGCCCCGCGACCTGGTCGGCCGGGGCACCCTGTTCGCGCTCCGGGTCCGCGGCGACTCGATGATCGACGCGGCGATCTGCGACGGCGACCTGGTCGTGGTGAAGCAGCAGCCGGAGGCGTACAACGGCGACATCGTGGCCGCGATGATCGACGACGAGGCGACCGTGAAGGTGTTCCGCCGCCGCGGCGGGCACGTGATCCTGGAGCCACGGAACCCGGCCTACGCCGACATCGACGGCGACCACGCGGTGATCCTCGGCAAGGTGGTCTCGGTCCTGCGCAGCGTGTAATCGCAAAAATGCGGAAACAATACTCGCCGTCTCGGTAGCCGAATGCGCACTCACCGCGCATTTTGCGGAATGCGAACGAGCCGATATCATGATCATCACACGGCCGTTTCGGGAGGTCATGGTGACCTGGTTCGTCGGCCAGTCGATCCTCGTCATCGCGCTCGCATTCCTTCTCGGGCTGCTGACCGGAAGGCTCGGCGCGCGGCGCTCCGGTAAAGTCGTGCGTCACATTTTCGCCACTTCGGTGGAATGGCCTGATCCGGCCGGGAATGCGGCTCCGCAAAATGCCGCACCGGCCCCCGCCGGCCGCCCGGAATCCGGACTGGCTACTGCCGGCCGTCCGGAATCCGGGCCGACTACCGCCGGCCGCCCGGAATCCGGACCGATCCCCGCCAGCCGCCCAGAAACAGGACCGACGCCCGTCGGCCGCCCCGAATCCGGACCGACACCCGTCGGCCGACCCGAATCCGGACCGACCGCCGGTGGTCGCCTGGGATCCGGACCGACCGCCACCGGTCGCCTGGAATCCGGACCGCGGCGCCGGCCTTCGCCGCGTCCGGTCCCCACCGGTGACGACAGCGGAGCCGGGACGGACACCGTCCCATGATCGCCGTGACCCGCCCTGGATCCGGTCGCCCGGTCTCCGCCGGATCGCGACGCCGGCTCGCCGTCCTGGTCGCGGTGACCGGCCTGGCCGCGCTGCTCGCCGCCCAGCTCGGCCCGAACCGGCACCGCATCGAGGACGACCTCACCCGCCGCTCGGCACAGGCCCTGGTCGCCGCCGGCGAACCCGCCGCCCGGGTCTCCTTCACCGGCCGCGACGCCCTGGTGGTCGCCGATTCCCCGGCCGACGCCGCCCGCGCCCGGGAGATCGTCGCGGCGGTGACCGGCGTCCGCTCGGTCCGCACCGAGGTCGACCCCACCGAGCCGGCAAGTGCCCCGCCCATCGATCCCGCAAGCACCCCGCCCACCGAGCCGGCAAGCGGCCCGCCCGCCGGTCCCGCGGGCGGCCCGTCCACCGGTCCCGCGAGCGGCCCGCCCACCAACCCTGCCGACACTCCACCCACCGATCCCCCAAGCAGCCCGCTCACCGGTCCCCCAAGCGGCCCGCTCACCGGTCCCGCAAGCGGCCCGCCCACCAACCCGGCCGACACTCCACCCACCAGTCCCGCAAGCGGCCCGCCCGCCGGTCCCGCGAGCGGCCCGTCCACCGACCCGGCCGGGACGCCGCCCACCGAATCGGCCGGCAGCGCGCCGGCCGGCCCGGTGCCCACCCCGCCCACCGGGCCGGTGAGGACCCCACCGACCGCCGGCCTCCAGGCCCAGCTCTCCGCCCTTCCCCCGCTGACCTTCCGCACCGGCAGCGCCGCGCTGAGCCCCGCCTCCCGCACGACGCTGCTCCGGATCGCCGCGCTGCTCAAGGCGAACCCGACCGCCACCGTCCGGATCGACGGGCACACCGACTCTCGCGGCTCCCGGGTGACGAACCTGCGGCTCAGTCGCGAGCGGGCCGGCGCCGTCCGCGCCGGGCTGCGCGCCGCCGGCGTGCCCGCGGACCGGCTGACCGTCGCGGGTCACGGCGAGACGCGTCCCCGGGTCGCCAACGACACGGCCGCCCATCGGGCCGAGAACCGGCGCGTGGAGTTGACCGTGACCAGGTGAAAGGTCGGCCGTTCGGCAGAGGCGGCAGGGGCCCGGCTCCGCCTGCGGTGCGATGCGGCGGCGCACCCCGCGTCCGTACGCTCGACGCATGACGATCGACCAGAGCACGGTTCCCCAGCGCGACACCTCCGGGATCCGCGCGGCCTCGGCCACGCTGGCGGCGCTGGCGGCCGGGGTGCTGCTGGGCGCGCTGGACTTCGTGTGGATCAAGTTCGTGCCGGCGCCGCTCGGCGGGCTGGGCAACTCGATGGCGGTCTGGGCGACGGCCGCGTTCCTGTTCACCTTCCGGGCCCGCTGGACCCTGCCGGTCAGTGCGCTCGCCGCGACCGTCCTGCTGGTGGTCGCCGTCCCGAGCTACTACCTGGCCGCCGCGCTGATCCAGCACGACGCCTGGTCGAACCTGTGGAACGCCACCGCCATGGTGTGGATGGGGTTCGGGGTGATCGCCGGGCTGGTCTTCGGGGCGGGCGGTGCCCTGGCGCGCGGCCGGGCGCGGATCCCGGAGTCGTTCCGGGACGTGGCGCTGGCGCTGCCCGGTTCGGTGCTGTTCGCCGAGGCCGGGTTGCAGGTCACCCGGATCGGCGACCCGAGCTACGCGGCCGGTGACCTGATGGCCGCGTTCGGCGTACTGATAATTCTCGGTCTTGGGATCACCGCGTGGGTGGCGCCCACCTGGCGCCGCCGCGGTCTGGTCCTGGTGTACGCGCTGCCGCTGACCGCCGCCGGGTTCGCCCTGCTCAGCGTCGTCGGCTTCCGGTGAGAGTGGGCCGCCTCCCCGCCGGCCCACCGCGTGCCGTCAGCCGGCTTCCGGGTGCTCCGTGACGTTCTGGAGGTACAGCGGCTCGCCCAGCTTCGCGATCAGGCCGAGCTGGGTCTCCAGGTAGTCGACGTGGTGCTCCTCGTCGGCCAGGATGTCCTCGAAGATCCGGGCGGACGTGATGTCACCGATGGAGCGCATGTATTCCAGGCCGCGGCGCAGCCGGTCGACCGCCTCCACCTCGATCTTCATGTCGCACTCGAACTGTTCCTTGACCGACTCGCCGATCCGCAGCGCGAACAGCTTCTGGTAGTTCGGCAGGCCTTCGAGGAAGAGGATCCGGTCGGTGAGCACCTCGGCGTGCCGCATCTCGTCGATCGACTCGGCCCTGGTGTGCTTCGCCAGCACGGTGTAACCCCAGTTGTCCTGCATCTTGGCGTGCAGGAAGTACTGGTTGATCGCGGTCAGTTCCGCGGTCAGCTGTTCGTTGAGGAACTCGATGACACGGGCATCACCTTGCATGCCAAATACCCCCATAGTATGGCTTTTCGGGGGTAAGCGTACTGGCCGTAACGGCTAGGCAGCGGAGGGTAGCAGCGTGTCGGAGCTCGCCTCCTCCTTGATCAGATCGCAAATCCGGTCCAGGCAGCTGCCGCACCCGGTGCCGGCCCCACAGGCGTCGCCGACCGACTCCTCCGTCCGGGCGCCGCAACGGATCGCGGAACGGACTTCACGCTCACGGACGTGGTAACAGATGCAGACGTACATGGGGCGACCTCTGATGGTTAGGCTTACCTAGCTTAGGGTGCCCTAAAGGTGCTGGTCACGCAATTGCCGATCTAGTTGCGACCACCACACGGCCGGTCACGTCACGCCGCCGGCCGGCTGCGAATCCGGAACATCGAGTCGTACAGATTGCTAACCGATGTCGATGCCGTTACGTTGGGAGCGCTCCCAGTAGGCCTTCTCCCCTTCGGAAGGAAGCCATGTCCCCCGTTTCCCCGCATCGTAGATGGCTGGCGGCCGCGGCCGCCGGCGCCACCGTCGCCACCGGCGCCCTGATCCTCTCGGCCGGCGCCGCCGAGGCCGGCACGATCAGCGGCACCCTGTACCGGGAGGCGGACAGCACCGCCGTCGCCCGGTGGGTGGCCGCCAACCCCAACGACTACCGGACCGCGACGATCCGCGACAAGATCGCCAGCCAGCCCGCGTCGCGCTGGTTCGCCAACTTCAACCTCTCCACCATCGGCTCCGAGGTCGCAGGCTACGTCGGCGCGGCCAACGCGGCCGGCCAGATCCCGGTGCTGACCGCGTACGGCATCCCCAACCGGGACTGCGGCGGCGCCAGCGCGGGCGGCGCCCCCGACCTGAACCAGTACCAGAACTGGATCTCCGCGATCGCCGGCTCCCTGGGCAACCGGACCGCGATCGTGATCCTGGAGCCGGACTCGATCGCGCTCCAGACCTGCCTGAGCTCCAGTGAGATCACCGCCCGGGACAACGCGCTGGCCACCGCCACCCGCACGCTGAAGGCGGCCAACCCGAACGCCAAGGTCTACCTGGACGCCGGGCACTCGGCCTGGAACAGCGCCACCGAGCAGGCGAACCGGCTGGCCGCGGCGGGTGTGGCCAACGCCGACGGCTTCTACACCAACGTCTCGAACTTCAACGGGACGTCGGCCGAGACCGCGTACGGGCGGGCGATCATCAACGCGCTGAACGGACGGGGCATCACCGGCAAGCACCAGGTGGTGGACACCAGCCGCAACGGCGGGGCGTCCGGCGACTGGTGCGGGGACGACAACACCGACCGGCGGATCGGGACCTACCCGACCACCGCCACGAACGACGGCAACGTGGACGCGTTCCTCTGGGTGAAGCCGCCGGGTGAGGCGGACGGCTGCAAGTACGCCGCCGGATCGTTCCAGCCGGACCTGGCGTACAGCCTGGCCACCGGGGCACCGAACCCGCCGGTCACCAGCTCGCCGACCGCTTCGCCGTCGTCGTCGTCCCCGTCCCCCTCGGTGCCGTCCGACCCGCCGCCGTCGAACCCGTCCGGGGCCGGCTGCACCGCGGCGTTCAAGGTGACCAGCTCCTGGAACGGGGGGTTCCAGGCCAACGTCACGGTGACCGCCGGAAAGGCGATCTCCGGCTGGACGACGGGCTGGACGCTCGGCAGCGGGCAGACCGTCAGCCAGGTGTGGAACGGGACGCTGACCACGAGCGGGTCCGCGGTCACCGTGAAGAACGTGTCCTGGAACGGCGCCCTGGGCGCCGGCGCCACCGCGGAGTTCGGCGTGATCGTGAACGGCACGCCGACCACACCCGCGGTGACCTGCACCGCCTCCTGAGAATCACGACGTGAGGGCCCGTCCCGCCGCGAGGTGCGGGACGGGCCTTTCGCCATGGATCACGATGATGTTCGATGACATCCATGACGAGGGTGGCGGTTGTCGGGTCCGGGATCGGTGGGCTCACCGCCGCGATCGCGTTGCGGGCGCGCGGGCACGAGGTCGACGTGTACGACCAGGCCGGTGAGCTGAGCGAGATCGGCGCCGGGGTGTCCCTGGGCGGCAACGGGATGCGGGTGCTGGACGCGCTCGGCCTGGGCAAGGCGGTCCGGGAGGCCTCGTCGAACCTGCACCGGATCCAGTTCCACCACTGGCGCACCGGCGAGATCTTCCACGAGCACCCGATGGGCGACTGGTACGAGCAACGTTTCGGCGGCCCGTTCCTCGGCATCCACCGCGCCGACTTCCACCAGGTGCTGCTCACCGCGTTCGACGGTGAGCCGCACCTGGGACGCCGGTGCGTGGCCGTGCACGAGTCGGCGACCGGGGCCGGCCTGGAGTTCGCCGACGGCTCCGGCGCCGAGGCGGACGTGGTGGTCGGCGCGGACGGGCTGCGCTCGACGGTGCGGCACCACGTGAACGACACCGACGAGGCGGTGTTCGCCGCGATGAGCTGCTTCCGCGGCCTGGTCCCGGTGGACCGGGTGCCGGGCGGCGACACGTTCGGGCTTACCTTCTTCCTCGGCCCGGGCCGCCACCTGGTCGCCTATCCGGTACGCGGTGGCGAGCTGATCAACTTCGTGGCGTACGTGCCGGATCCGGAGTGGACCTTGGAGTCCTGGTCGGCGCGGTGCGAGCCGGCCGAGGCGGTCGCCGCCTTCGCGGGCTGGAGCCCGACGGTGACCGCGCTGCTGGCCGGCGCCGAGGAGACCGGCCGCTGGGCGCTGTACGACCGCGAGCCGCTCCGCCGCTGGAGCACCGAGCGGGTCACCCTGCTCGGCGACGCGGCCCACCCGATGCTGCCGCACGCCGGCCAGGGCACCAACCAGGCGATCGAGGACGCCGCGGCCCTCGCCCACTTCCTCGGCCAGCCGGACGGCCTGCACCGTTACGAGCAGGCCCGCAAGGCACGCACCCGGCAGATCCAGCTGGGCTCGCGCACCAACGCGACCTGCTTCCAGGTCCCCGACGGCCCGCCCGCCGAGGAACGCAACGCCCGCCTCGCCGGCCTGCCCCAGATGGTCGGCTGGATCCACGAGTACGACGTCTACGCCAACCTGACCGGCAACGACTCGTAGGACGGGATCAGCACGTTGCGGCGGTAGCGCCGGCCGGTGATCGTCCACGGGCGGCCGGTGCCGAGCAACGTCCGCAGCAGACCGGAGATCTCGGCACGGGCGACCGGGGCGCCGAGGCACAGGTGGCGCCCCGCGCCGAACCACAGCTGCCGCTGCTCGGGCAGGTAACCGCGGTCCAGGTCGAAGCCACCGGCGGCGTTGTTGGCCGTCCAGGTCAGCATCAGCACGCGCTCGCCCGCGCGCAGCAGCCGCCCGTCGACGGTCACGTCGGCCGCGACCGCGCGGCCGATCAGCGGGGCCGGCGTGGTCACCCGCAGGCCCTCCCGGACCGCCTCGGGCAGCAGGTCCGGCTCGGCGCGCAGGCGGTGCTGGGCGCCGGTGTCGTGCAGGATCGCGACGGTCCGGGCCATCGCGCTGGCCGCCGTCTCGGTGCCGGCCACCATCAGCAGGGTGGCCAGCCCCTCCGCCTGCCGCTGCTCCAGACCCAGGTCGCGGCAGCGGCCGAGGACCGTCTCCGGTGGCGCGGTGCGCCACGAGCCGGCCACGTTGGCGGTCAGCCGGCCGACGATCTCCTTGGCCCGCGCGATCGTCTCCGCCGGGAGGTGCGTGGACGCGGTGGTCCCCAGGGCCAGGGCGGCGAGTTCCTCACCGGTCGCAAAGATTTTTCGGTACGACTCGTCACGATCCGCCACGGGCAACAGCAGCAGATCCGCCACGATCCGGCCCACGACGATCCGGGCCAGGTCGGCGACGTCGACGGTCTTCCCGGCCCGCAGTTCCGCGCCGGCCCGGTCCAGGCGCGGACCGACCACCCGGTCGGTGAGCCGGCGCGCGCTCTCGTCGGTGAACAGATCCCGGGTCCGCGCCCGCAACTGGTGGTGCCCCGGTCCGTCGAAGATCTCGTAGACCCAGTCGCCGAGCACCTGCGCCCACAGGTGCCCGACGCCGCCCTCACCGAGCAGCGTGAAGTGCTCCGGATCGTTGAGGATCCGCCGCGCGGTCAGCGGATCCGAGGTGACCCAGCCGATCCGCGGCACCCTCCGCAGCCGCCGGGCCAGCCGCCCGGCGGTGAGCAGCATCGGCAACTTCGGATGCGCGGCGGCGAGAACGCGGAACTCGTGGCGCGCGGCGGTGTCCATCACCCCGCCATCATGGCGTCATGCACCCCGCCGGTCCTACGCCGGCCACGCTCGCCGATCAGGGCAATTGCTCACGAATCGGGTGTTACGGTTCGCCGGTGGGGGCGGGCGTCAACCTGCCGTCGCTGACCGGGCTGCGGTGGGTGGCGGCCTTCCTGGTGTTCGGGTTCCATCTGCAACTGGCCGGGATCTTCCGGCCGGGGCTGCTCGACAACGCGGTGACCTGGCTGTTCGCGCCGGGGTTCGTCGGGGTCTCGTTCTTCTTCGTGCTGTCCGGGTTCGTGCTGATGTGGTCGTCGTCGCGGGAGCGGACCGGTGAGTTCTGGTGGCGCCGGTTCGCCCGGGTCTATCCGCTGCACCTGGCCACGCTGGTGCTCTGCTACCCGCTGATGAGCCGGATGGGCACGTTCGACTCGGCGCCCGGGGTGCTCACCAACCTGGTCCTGATGCAGAGCTGGTCGCCGGACACCGCCTACTACCAGAGCGCGAACCCGGTCAGCTGGACGCTCTCCTGCGAGGCGTTCTTCTACCTGGTGTTCCCGCTGCTGGTCCCGGCGGTCGCCCGGCTGCGGGCCCGCGGGCTGACGATCGTGGCGGCCGGGGCCTGGCTCGTCACCGTGCTCGGCCCGTTCGCCGGGCGGCTGGTGGCCGGCGACGCGGCGATCCGCTGGTTCTTCCACTGGACGCCGCCGGGCCGGCTGCCCGAGTTCGTCTGCGGGGTCGCGCTGGCCGGGCTGGTCCGGCTCGGCCTCCCGCCGCCGGGCCGGTGGCTCTGGCCGGTGGCGGTCGTGGTGGTGCTGGACAGCTACCTCGCCGTCACCGTGGTGGACGAGCCGTGGAACCAGGCCGCGTGCACGATGCCCGGCTTCGCGCTGCTGCTCGTCGCCGCGGCCGGCACCGACGTGCGGGGCGGCTGGACGCCATGGCGCAACCGCGTGCTGCGCCGGCTCGGCGAGCTGTCCTTCGCGTTCTACCTCGTGCATCTCGCGGCGATCGAGGCGATGCACGAGGCGGTCCCGACCGGGGCCGGTGGGCTGGCGCCCGGCCCGGCGACGGCGTTCACCGCGGGCGCGCTGGCGCTGGCGCTCGCCGCCGCCTGGCTGCTCAACGTGCTGGTGGAACGGCCCGCCCGGCGATGGCTGCTCCGGCTTCGCCCACCTTGGTAGCGTCGGCGGGGTGCGGGAGGGGAGGCACGGGTGAGCGCTCGGCGGCAGGTGCTCGGCGGGGTGACCGGGCTGGGCTGCGGGGTCGTCATCCTGGTGCTGACCGCGGCGCCGCTGGCCCTGGTGTGGCTGGTGCTGCGCTGGGCCGGTGCGGACGTGCCGAGCCTGAGCGGCGTGCTGGACGGGCCACCGGCGGGGGCCGGGTGGCTGGTGCTGAGCACCCTCGCCGCGATCGCCGTGCTGGTCGTCGGCGCCGGCCTGGTGGCCTGGATGTTCCTGAGCGACCAGGTGCCCTCGCCGGCGCCGTGGCGGCTCTACCTGGCCTGGCTGGTGCCGCTGCTGCCGATCGTGAGCACGGTGTCGCTGGTCGCGGCCTGGATCTGCTACGCCGCCGGGCAGACCGAGACGGCCCGGCTGCTGGCGACCGGGCCGTGGATCGCCGGGCTCGGGCTGGCGGCCGTGTCGGCGCTGCTCTACAGCGCCCTGGTGGCGTACGACCGCTGACGCAACCCATCGTGCGGGTGATTGACCGTTTCTGGTCACAGACGGTGAAATCAGCGGGTGGTGATCGAAGCGTCCGTCGTGGCTGGATACGTGATCGCCTGGGCGGTGCGTAAGGCGCGCCGGGCCGCCGGCCGGCTGGATGCGGAGGTCGACACCGCGATGGACGCCGGACTCGACCGGTTGCACGAGGTGGTGGCGGCCAAGCTCGGCCCACACCCGGCCCTGGACGACCTGGCCGAGGAGGCCACGGCGGACCGGGTCAGCGACCTGACCCGGCAGCAGGTGGAGCTGGCGGTCACGGCCGCGGCACGCCGGGACGGCGATTTCGGGGCGCGGGTCAACGACCTGCTGGCCGCGCTCCGGGCAGCGGAGTCGCCGACCGGCGCGCCGGTGGTGGCCGGGGCCGGGTCCCGGGTCTTCACCGGGGCCGCCTACGCCACCACCGGCAGCGGCGGGGTGGCGATCGGGCAGCTCGGCGGCGACGCGAACCTGACCGCGGACACCGGGCGGAGCGAGCAGCCGGACCCTTCCGCGCCGGGCCGGTCCCGCCACTGACCGAACCCGGCGGCGTCACGGCGGTGTCCGGACGCAGCGAGCGTGGCGGGACCGCGATCGGCCAGGTCAACGGGCCGGTCACGATCCACCAGCACGCCGGGCGCCGGGCCCGGGCCCGGTCGGCGTATACCCGCCGGATCGAGCAGAGCGTCCTGCCGCCCGAGCTGCGCGACCGGGACGCCGAACTGGCCGAGCTGGCGGCGTTCTGCCTCGCCGAGCGAGACCCGCGGTACGCCTGGTGGCAGGCCGGACCGTGGGCCGGCAAGTCGGCGCTGCTGTCGACGTTCGTGCTCCGTCCACCGGCGGAGCTGGCCGGCCGGGTCCGGCTGGTGTCGTTCTTCGTCACCGCCCGGCTGGCCGCGCAGGACACCCGGGACGCGTTCACCACCGAACTGGTCGAGCAGCTGTGCGCTCTGCTCGACGAGGACCTGCCGGTCGTGGTCGACGAGGCGGGACGGGAGTCCGCCCTGCTGGATCTGCTCGCCCGCGCGGCGTCGGAGTGCGCCCGCGACGGCGGCCGGCTGGTACTGGTGGTGGACGGACTCGACGAGGACCGCGGCGTGACGACCGGGCCGCACGCGCACAGCATCGCGGCCCTGCTGCCGTCCCGGCCACCGGCCGGAATGCGGGTGATCGTGGCGGGCCGGCCGCATCCGCCGATCCCGGACGACGTGCCGCAGTGGCATCCGTTGCGGGACCCGGGCATCGTGCGGCCGCTCGGGGACTCGCCGCACGCGTCGAGCATCCAACGGGAGAGCGAGTCCGAACTGGTCCGGCTGCTCGCCGGGAACCGTCTCGAACGCGACCTGCTCGGGCTGGTCACGGCGGCCCGCGGTGGCCTCTCGGCGGCCGACCTGCGGGAGCTGACCGAGGCCGAGCTGGTGGAGATCAAGGCGGTGCTGCACACGGTCACCGGGCGGACGTTCCGCGGGCAGGTGGCGCCGGGCTCGGCCGTGAGCGTGTACCTGCTCGGGCACGAGGAGCTGTACCAGGCGGCGGTGGATCAGCTGGGGCCGCGCCAGCTCGCCGGGTTCCGCGGACGGCTGCACGACTGGGCCGAGTCCTACCGCTCGGCGGGCTGGCCCGCGCAGACCCCGGAGTATCTGCTCGCCGGATACTCCCGGATGCTGGCCGCCGCGGGCGCCGCGGACCGGCTGACCCGGCTGGTCGTGGACACCGCGCGCCACGACCGGATGCTGGAGCTGACCGGCGGGGACACCGCGGCGCTCGCCGAGCTCGTCGGTTGCCAGGATCTGCGATCGACCCAGGACACGATTGATCTGTACGCGATGGTCCTGCTCGCCTACCGCCGGCGGCGTCTGGAGACCCGCAACGCCTGGATCCCGGTACGGCTGCCCGCGGTGTGGGAGCGGATCGGCAATCCGGCGCGGGCCGAGGCGCTCGCCCGGTCCATCACGCAGCCGGACCGGCGGGCGATGGCGCTGGCCCAGATCGCGCGGGCGGCCACCGCGAGTGGTGACCACCGGCGGGCCACCGCGATGTTCGCTGACGCCGTGGCGGTGGCGTGGCAGATCGCCGACGACTCCCGGCAGGGCCGGACCGTGCGTGACCTGGCCCGGCACGCGGTCGAGGACGGCGACGGCGACACGGCGCTGCGCCTGGGGCGGCAGCTCGGCAACCGGCACTGGCGCAGCGAGGCGCTCAAGGCGGTGGCCGAGGCGCTCCTCGAGGCCGGCGCCCTGGAACAGGCCCACGAGGTCGCCGCCGGGATCAGCGCGGTGGACCGGATCGTCGTGCTGACCGCGCTGGCCCGCGCGGCCGTCGCGGCCGGCGAGCCGCATCGGGCCCGGGCGGCGGTACGCCAGGTGGACGACCTGTTACGCGACACTCCCCTCGGCTGCGAGCTCCGCGCGGCGCTGGTCGCCCGGTTCTGCGAGGTGGTCGCCGCGGTCGGCGAGCACCAGCGAGCACACCGGATGGCCCTCGGGGTCACCGAGCCGCACTGGCGGGACCGGGCGCTGGTCGACCTGGCCGGGGCGCTGGCCGGCGCCGGCGAGCACGGGCGGGCCGACGAGATCAGCGACGCCGTCGAGAATCCGGTCCGGCGGGTCGAGGCGCTGACGGCCATGGTCCTGGCGACCGACGCCGGAGCGCACCAGCAGCGCACCCGGTCCCTGATCGAGCGCGCCGAGCGGGTGGCCCGGAGCACCACCGACCCGGCGCAGCGGCCCGAGGCGCAGGCCCGGCTCTGCCGGCTGATGGTCGCGACCGGGCAGCTCGGGCCGGCCGAGCGGCTCGCGCGGAGCATCGCCGGCCGCGGCTACCAGATCGCCATGCTGGGCGATCTCGCCGTGGCGGCGGCCCGCGCCGGCGATCACGTGACGGCCGAACGGATCGCCCGGGAACTCACCGACCCGCTTGTGGAGGGCCGGGTGACCGCCGACGTGGCCGTGGTGCTCGCCGGCAACGGCGACCACGAGCGCGCCTACCGGCTGGCCCGCGGCATCGGCGACCCCGAACGTCGGGCCGAGACCTTGACGGAGCTGGCACACACCCTGGTGAGCGGCGGGACCGCGCCGCGGGTCCACACCCCGATCGCCGGCTCCGAACGGAACACGCCGGTCGGCGGGGACGTCCCGCAGGTCCGCACCCTGCCTGCCGGCGCGCAACGGAAAACGCCCGCCGACGGAGACCTCACGCACGTCCGCACGCTGCCTGCCGGCGCGCAACGGAAAACGCCCGCCGACGGAGACCTCACGCACGTCCGCACGCTGCCTGTCGGCGCGCAGCGGGAAGCGCCGGTCGGCGGGGACCTCACGCGGGTGCGCACATTGATCGCGGGCGCCGGGCGAAGCGCCCGGACGGTCACCGACGGCGAGGCACAGCCCGCGGCGCTGATCGACCTCGCGCGGGCAGTCGACGCGGCCGGCGATCATCGGCGCGGGCGCCGGATCGCCCGGCTCATCACCGAGCCGAAGCACCGGGTCCGCGCGCTGACCGAGTTGGCCCGCGCGGCGACCGGAGCCGGTCGCCGCTGGCGTGTCCGGCTCCTGATCAGGGAGGCCCGCGGGCTCGTCCGGCACGCCACCCAGTCGGTGGAGCGGACCATCGCGCTGGCCCACGTCGCCGCGGCGATGGCCCGCACCGGGAACCACCGCCGGGCCTATCGCCTCGTCGCCGAGCCGATGGCCGGATGGCCGTGGCGTGACCTCGTGCTGGTCGAGGTCGCGCTGGCCAGGGCGCGGACCGGTGACCGCTGGGGAGCGGCGTCGGTCGTCCGGGAGATGGACGACCTCGCCGGACAACCCGGCGCCATGGCACGGGCGGCCGCCGCGCTCGCGGCCGCCGGGCGGCCGCGCGATGCCCGGGCGTTGCTCGGAGAGGCCGAGACCGCGGCCGAATACCTCAATTTCGACGGCAGCCGGGCCGAGGCGCTGGCCGCCGTGGCGCGGGCCGCCGTGGCGCTCGGCGACCGGCCGCGGGCCCGGGCCCTGAGCAGCGAGGCCGAGGCGGCGGCCCACCTCGTCGGTGATCCGGACCTGAAGGCCCGGGCGCTGGTGGAGGTCGCGGGCGCGGCCGCCGCGGTCGACGACCGGGACCGGGCTCGCCGGCTCGCACAGGGCATCGTGGTGGCGGACCGCCGGGCCGAGGCGCTGTGCGAGCTGGCCGCGACCGCCGAGCCGGCCGAGGCACGCCGGTTGCTGGCCGAGGCGCTGGTGTCGGGCCGGTGGTCGGCGCCGCTGCCGGTGCTGGGCCGGGTGGCGCCGGAGGTGGTGCTGCGTTTCGCCGAGGTGGTGCTTCACGAGGTGACGCTTCAGGAGGACGAGCCGCGGTAGACGAGCACGAGCTAGTGCCACAGGACCACGAGCCACGGCAGGCGAGCACGAGCTAGTGCCACAGGACCACGAGCCACGGCAGGCGAGCACGAGCTAGTGCCTCAGGACCACCAGCACGGCAGGCGAGCACAAGGTAGTGCCTCAGGACCACGAGCCACGGCAGGCGAGCACGAGCTAGTGCCTCAGGACCACGAGCCACGGCAGGCGAGCACGAGCTAGTGCCTCAGGACCACGAGCCACGGCAGGCGAGCACGAGCTAGTGCCTCAGGACGACGAGCCGCGGTGGGCGAGCACGAGGTGCAGCTCGAAGCGGGCCGCCGGGTCGTCGAGGGCCGGGCCGAGCAGGTCGCGCAGCCGGTTGAGGCGGTAACTGACCGTCTGCGGATGCACGTAGAGCTCGGCGGCGACGGCCGCGCGGGAACCCCAGTGCCGCAGCCAGGACTCCAGGGTGACCAGCAGCTGGTCGCGCTGGGCCGGGCGCAGGCCGGCGAGTGGCGCGAGCCGCCGGGTGGCGAGGGCGGCCAGCGCGCCGGGCTCGCCGCGCAGCGCCAGGGCGGCGAAGTGGTCCTCGACGAAGACCGGGGCCGGACCGGTTCCGATCAGTTCGGCGGCGCGTTCGGCGAGGCGGACCGCCTCCGGGACCTCGGTCCACGACAGCGCCGGGCCGACCACCGCTTCCCGGCCGTCCAGGGCCTCGGCCAGCGCCGGCCGCTCGGCGCGCGGGCCGGACCGCAGCAGCAGCACGGCGTCGCGGGCGCGCTCGGCGACCACACCGTCGGCGGCGAACCGGAACCGGGCGTCGCGGGCCTGGTCCGGCGGCAGCAGCACCGGCACGACCCGGTCCAGGGCCGGCCAGCCGATCGCGGTCACCGCCTCGCGGGCCACGTCGGCCGGCGCTCCGCCACGCAGCAGCAGGTCGGCGACCCGGCGGCGGCGCCGGTCGCCCTCGCCGGCCTGCTCGCGCAGTTGCCGGGCCAGGCCGTCGGTGCAGGCCGAGGCGAGCTCGTCGACGAACGCGCTGGTGGCGTCGGACAGGTCGATGACCTCCTCGACGGTGACCGGGCGGGACTCGGCGAGCGCCTGGGAGGCGGTGCGCAGCAGCAGCCGGGCGGCCGTGCGCAGGCCGCCGAGCAGCAGCTCCGGCCCCCGGTTCTCGCGGGCCTCGGCGGCGCCCAGGGCGACGAACACCTCCCGGATCCGCGGGGGCAGGGCCGGCTCGTCGGTGCCGGCGAGGTCGAGGAAGCGTTCGATGGCGACCTGCACGGCCGTACGCAAATCGCGGTCGAATTTTGCTCGTGAGGTCTCCGCGAGCGCGGGGTTCGCCGCGGTGACCGCGTCGGCGATGGCCGGGACCGCATCCGGCAGCCGGGGACGCATGGCGGTCGCCAGGTCGGCCGGCAGGCGCTGCCACGGGGTCGTCATCGCCGAATTTTGTCACTCGGTGATAACAACCGGGGCGCAGATTGCTGCTCGGGTCACGGTGCTTCATCACCGGAGCGGCGCGACGATGGTCCCGGCCAACGACGCACCAGGATCGGACCCGCCGTGAAACATCGACTGTCCCGTCAGCACGTGGTCGACATGTGCCGCACGATGCTCGACCGTGGATATCTGAAAGCGACCGAGGGCAACGTCTCGGTCCGGATCCCGGGCCACGAGCTGTACGCCGTCACGCCCAGCAACTACGACTACGACAAGATGCGCGTCGAGGACGTCTGCATCGTCGACTTCCAGGGCAAACACGTCCCTGACGAGGGTGGCGCGGGCGGCCTCGTGCCGTCGATCGAGTGCGGGATGCACGCGAACATCTATCGCGAGCGGCCGGACGTGAACGCGATCGTGCACACCCACCAGCCGTACGCGTCGGCGCTCGCCTTCCTGCGCAAGCCGATCCCGGCGCTCACCGACGAGCAGGTGCGGTTCCTCGGCAAGGAGGTCGCGATCATCGACTACGCGCCGTCCGGCACCGGGTTCCTCGCCAAGAACGTGCAGAAGAAGGTGGCGAGCGGGGACAACGCGTTCATCATCGCCAACCACGGCGTGGTGGCGGTGGGCACCGACCCGTCGCGCGCGGTGTTCAACATGGCGCTGCTGGAGAAGGTGTCGATCGCCTATCTGATGGCGCTGACCACCGAGGCCGGCAAGGTCTACACGATTCCGGCGGCGATCCGGGAGATCGCGTTCGGCAAGCTCAAGAAGGACGAGAAGCGGATCGCCTCGCAGATCGTCGACGCGGTCGAGCCGGTGCGGGTCCCTGACGACGAAGAGCTCCCTAGCGTTTCGGACATTCCCGAAACTTCGCCCGAAGAAGATCATGGCTACATGATCAGCGAGTACCTCGACGTCCCGGACACCATGCGGCGGCTCAAGGCCCTGGTCGCGCAGCCGGTGCGGGGACTGCGGCACGACGCGCTGCTGGACACGCTGAACTACTTCGAGACCAAGTGCCGGGCCAGCAAGGAGATCACCGAGCGGGCCAAGAAGCGCATCCCCGGCGGCGTCCAGCACAACCTGGCCTTCAACTACCCGTTCCCGCTCGCCATCGACAAGGCCGAGGGCGCGCACCTGACCGACCGGGACGGCAACGTTTACATCGACTTCCTCCAGGCCGGCGGCCCGACCATCCTGGGCAGCAACTACGGCCCGGTGAACGAGCAGGTGGCCGCGGTGATCAAGGAGAGCGGGCCGGTCACCGGCCTGTTCCACGAGTACGAGCTGAAGCTCGCCGAGATCATCAACAGGTACATGCCGCACATCGAGATGTACCGGTCGCTGGGCTCCGGCACCGAGGCCGTGATGGCGGCGGTGCGGGCGGCCCGGGCCAAGACCGGCAAGAAGATGGTGATCAAGGTCGGCGGGGCGTACCACGGCTGGTCCGACACCGTGGTCTACGGCCTGCGGGTGCCGGGCAGCTTCCGGATGAACGCCAAGGGCATCCCGTGGGGCGCCACCGGCCGCACCCGGGAGGCGTTCCCGCACGATCTGGGCACGCTCAAGCGCAAGCTGATCGAGAACCGGCTGCGCGGCGGCACCGCGGCGGTCATCGTCGAGCCGTTCGGGCCGGAGTCCGGCACCCGGCCGGTCCCGCACGACTACAACGCGGCCGTGCGCAAACTGTGCACCGAGTTCGGCGCGCTGCTGATCTTCGACGAGGTGGTCACCGGGTTCCGGACCGGGATGGGCGGCGCGGCCGGCTACTTCGGGGTCACCCCGGACCTGACCGTTTTCGGCAAGGCCGTCTCGGGCGGATACCCGATGGCCGGCGGGGTCGGCGGGCGAGCCGACATCATGAGCGTGTTCGGCTCCGGCCTGGACGGCAAGAGCGGCGCGCACATCCAGGTCGGCGGCACCCTGTCGGCGAACCCGCTGTCCTGCGCGGCCGGGTACTTCGCGATCCAGGAGATGGCCCGGACCAACGCGCCGGTGCTGGCCGGGCGGGCCGGGGACCGGCTGACCCGGGGACTCCAGCGGCTGATCGACAAGTACGGGCTGCCGTACGTGGCGTACAACCAGGGGTCGATCGTGCACCTGGAGTGCAGCGGCGTGATGCTGCTGGACATGCGCAGCCCGATCAAGCTGCTCAAGGAGAACAAGGCGCGCAAGACGCTGATGGAGCAGATGGGTGCGGCGTACGCGGCGCACGGCATCATCACCCTGGCCGGCTCCCGGATGTACACCTCGCTGGCCGACACCGACGAGGTCATCGACGACGCGCTCGCCCGGTTCGATCAGGTCTTCGCGCAGGTCGAGGGGGTCTAGATGGCGATCGCGCCGCAGGTGCTGGCGATCGACCTGGGCACCTCCGGGATGAAGGCGGCCCTGGTCGCCGCGGACGGCACGGTGACCGGCTGGGCGGAGCGCCCGGTGCCGCTGCGGGTGCTGCCCGGCGGCGGCGCCGAGCAGGACCCGGTCGCCTGGTGGGACGCCCTGGCCGAGGTGGTCGCCGAACTCGGCCGGGAACACCCGGAGCACCTGCGCGCGGTCACCACGATCTGCTCGTCGACCCAGGGTGAGGGCACGATCGCGGTGGACGCCGCCGGGGAGCCACTCACCCCGTGCATCAGCTGGCTGGACATGCGCGGGGCGCCGCACCTGCGTCGCCAGTTCGGCGGCTTCCCGGCGTACGCCGGCATCTCGATCTTCAAAATCGCTCGGTGGCTGCGTCTGACCGGCGGGATGCCGTCGGTCACCGGCAAGGATCCGGCGGCGCACATGCTGCTGGTGCGCGACGAGATGCCCGACGTGTACGCGCGAACCAAGACGTTCCTCAACGTCCTGGACTGGATCAACCTGAAGCTCACCGGCCGCACCGTGGCCACCGTCGACTCGATCCTCACCTCGTGGGTCACCGACAACCGCAGAGCCGGGAACATCCGGTACGCGCCGTCGCTGGTCGCCGCCAGCGGGATCGACCGGGACAAGTTCCCGCCGATCGTCACGTGCACCGAGGTGATCGGCACGCTAGCCCCCAGCGCCGCCGATCACCTCGGCCTCCCCGCCTCGATCCGGGTGGTGGCGGGTGCGATCGACAACACCGCGGCCGCGATCGGGGCGGGCACGGTCCGGGACAACGAGCCGCACCTGTACCTCGGCACGTCGTCCTGGATCGCGGCGCACGTGCCGGCCAAGAAGACCGACGTGGGCAGCGGGATCGCGTCGATCCCGTGCGCGCTGCCGGACCGCTACCTGATGACCGCGCTGCAGGCCACCGCCGGCGCGAACCTGACCTGGCTGCGCGACAAGATCGTCGAGTACGACGACCCGCTGCTCGCGGCCGGGCACATCAGCCGGGACGAGGGCACCATCTTCGACGCCTTCGACAAGATCATTCCGAGCGTGCCGGCCGGGGCGGACGGGGTGCTCTACATGCCCTGGCTGTACGGCGAGCGGGCGCCGGTCGACGACCCGAACCTGCGCGCCGGGTTCCTCAACATCTCATTGGAGACCACCCGGTCGGACCTGCTGCGGGCG
This sequence comes from Actinoplanes ianthinogenes, assembly GCF_018324205.1. Classification (NCBI taxonomy): domain Bacteria; kingdom Bacillati; phylum Actinomycetota; class Actinomycetes; order Micromonosporales; family Micromonosporaceae; genus Actinoplanes; species Actinoplanes ianthinogenes. The sequence continues at coordinate 7,228,958 of NZ_AP023356.1, read as the reverse complement.
GTGTTCGAGGGTGTCGCGCTGAACACGCGGTGGATGGCGAAGGCGGTGGACCGGTTCCTCGGGGCGCCGGTGTCGTCGATGGTGATCACGGGCGGGGCGGCACGGTCGAGTTCGTGGTGCCAGATCTTCGCGGACGTGCTGGGCATCGAGATCCGGCGGGACGCGAACCCGGTCCAGGTCAACGCGCGGGGCGCCGGGTGGATCGGCGCGGTCGGCGCCGGGATGATCAGCTTCTCGGACATCTCGGATCTGGCGCGCAACAACTCGATCTTCGAGCCCGGCCCGGATCAGGCGTTGTACAGCGACATCTACGACATCTACACGCGCTTGCACAAGCAACTGGCGCCGGTCTACAAGCAACTGCATCGCACCGCACCCTCAGGTGGGCCGGCCTGACAGCACCTCCGGCACCCTGCATCGCTGTTCGATCCAGTCACGGGTGACCGGGCAGATCCAGCCCACTAGGTGAAGCGCGGTCTGCCGTAGATCCGCGATCGGACGGTTGAACATCGGCTCATGGTGGGCAATGCGGTTGCGCGCCTCGTGCAACTGCTGCACGGCGGTGAAGACCGTCGCGCGGCGCTGGCGGCGAAAGGCCTGGTGAAGGCAGTCAGCGCATCGTGCACGGCATTCCGCAGCCGGACCTCGACATGGCCGATCGTCGCTCCCAGCGCCGCGGAGACCTCCGCGTTCCAGCGATAGAGCTGGAGGGCGGCCCCCAAGTCGCCGCCGCATGCCGCCCGGTAGGGAGCGAGGCGCTCAACGGACAGACCCCGCTCCACCACTTCAGGATGACCCGGCTGCACCGCCGTTCACCTGTCAACGCCGTGAGACCGCCGGACCATGCTAGGGTCGCCGTGAAGACCCCGGTCCGCCTCTACCCTTCGGGGATATGCCGCCGGGGTTTTGTCTTGTCCACAACTCGCCGCCCCATAGCCGTACAGCGGTCAGACCGTCGGGCGGTGAGCGCGGGTCTCCTGCCAGTACTCGCAGAGCCAGGCGCCGGAGCGGTTGACGTACACCCGGACCAGCTGCACCTCGTCGTCGCCGAGGTCCTTCCACGCGCAGGTGGTGGTGACCACGCCGAGGGAGTTGCGCAGCCAGCCGTGCGCGGCGGTGATCTCGACCGGGTGACCGGGCGCCGCCGTCAGCTCGTCGACCAGTTCGTCGGCGCTCTGCGGGGCGGTACCGGCGTCCCACGAGCGGCGGAGGAAGCCGAGGCTCACCGCCGCCCGCAGGCCGTCCGCCCAGCCGTCCGGCTTGGCCAGCAGGCCGGTCAGGCGGCGGTCGAGGTCGATGAGGTCGTCGACGTCGTACACGTGCGCCCCCTCACGGGATGATCAGGCGCTGCCCGACCTTGATCTTGTTGGCGTCGGCGATGTGATTGGCGTCGGCGATCTTCTTCCACTTCTTGCCGTCGCCGTACATCATCCGGGCGATGCTCCACAGGGTGTCGCCCTTGACCACGGTGTACTGCTTCTTCGGGGCGGGCGCCGGGGTGGCCGGCGGCTCGTCGTTCGGCGGCAGGGCGGGCAGCTGCTGGAACTGCCAGCCGCTGATCTGGAGGCCGGAGGCGGACAGCACACCGTTGGTGATCTTCTCGGAGACCGCGAACGGCCCGAAGTTGGTCGCGGTGGCGGACGCCTCGATGTCCTGCGCCGACCAGTTCGACGTGATCTTGAGGTTGCGGATGGCCAGCATCCCGGTCGGCAGCCAGCTCAGCGCGCCCAGCGCGCCGGACTGCGAGATGCTGCCCTTGCCGGCCCCGGGCACGTCCCAGGTGGCGTCGATCAGGAACGGCCAGAACAGCCAGGGCCGGTCGATGCGGACCAGGCAGGCGTCGAACGAGACGGTGGTCTGCGAGCTGGTGGTGGCCGGCTGGACCGGCGCGGCCTCCAGCAGCCGGCGTTTCGCCAGGATCCGGTCGCCGACCGGCACCTTGATCAGGTCGCTGGGCGGCGGCTTGAGGATCGGCTTCAGCAGACCGCCCGGGAGGGGCGTGAGCTGCGGGGCCAGCGCCGGCTCACCGCGCTGGATCCGGGCGGCCCGGCGCAGCATGTCCGAGGCGGGCAGCTTGCGCACCTCGTCGACGGGCAACTGGACCGCCTTGCTGATCTGGGCGTCGTCCGGGGCCATCCGCCAGTGGAGCGTCTGCGCTGCCGGCGCCTGGTCGGAGCCGGCGATGGTGAACGTGCGCGGCTGCCAGCCGGTGGTGCTGCGCGAGTCGTACCAGTTGATCGGCGCCGGGGTGCACGGCCGGAACTCGCGGATCTGCCCGGTGACCGACGCCAGGCCCTGCGTCTCCCAGAGCTTGAGCGCCTCCGCCTTGAGCGTGTCGAAGGCCGAGATGCGGCGCTCCTTCGCCGGTCCCGGCAGGGTGGCCGGCAGGTACGGCTCGGCCGGGTTGACCAGCCGGAAGAAGTACGAGGTGTCCACGTCGATCTCGGAGAACGTGACGTCGTCGTCCCCGTCGTCCACCCCGACCGGCACCCGGTTGACCAGGTCGGAGAACCGCTCGATCGCCATCTCCGGGGAGAACCCCAGTTCCGGATGACCGGGCAGCATGAAGTCCTCGTCGGTCAGGGTGACCCCGAACCGGTCGAAGCGGAACACCACCGACGCCCCCGGTGGGGTGCCGAACTCGGTTTTGATCCAGTCCTGCACCGGTTTGAGCAGTGATTGGGTGAGCAGGCCCACGACGATGTCCTTCCGGAGATCGGCGACAAAGGGGACCGGGCCGCGAGCGGAGATCGCCCCGCGGCCCGGTGATCGGTCATTGCATGAACTCCGACGAGTCGTGCGCCGGCGAGGCCGGCAGGATCTCCGAGACGTAGCCGATCACCTGGATACCGGGGCTCTTCAGCCGCTCGCCGGTGTCGTCGGCCACGAAGTCGCTCTGCTGGCTGCGGTGCTCGTAGGAGCCGCCGATGGCGAAGCAGGCGTAGCCGACCGACGCGCCCGCCGAGATGGCCGACGACTGGGTCTGCCAGTCCTGCTTCCAGTTCTTCCAGCCGATCTCGAAGTCCTTCACCACGATCAGGCTGGTCACGATCGACGGCAGGAACACCTCCTGCCCGGCCTGCGGCAGCTCCTGGGCCATGGTGCCCTTCGAGATGGCGTTCTTCTGGTAGTCGCCGAACAGGAACCAGTTCTTCAGGAACAGCAGCGACGTGTCGATGCCGACCCGGCTCACGTCGACCACCGAGTACTTGAACCGGATGTCGAGGTTGTCGGTCTGCACGTTGAGCGAGGTCTGGCTCTTGTCGCTGCCGAAGTGGCCGCCGACGCTCCACAGTCCCAGGTTCAGCCCGCCGGACGCCTTGATCGAGGTGCTCGACGACTTGTAGTGGCTCTCGGTGTGGAAGTCGGTGCTGCTGTAGTCGTTCCAGCCGGAGTCGTCGGTGGCGTCGTACCAGGACTCCGGGCTCATCACGGTCCACGGGATGTTGCCGATGCTCGGGAAATTGAGCAGGCTGTTCTCCCAGCGGCGCTTGCAGCGGGCGATCAGCGCGATGGCCGGGTCGGTGCCCTGCGCGGCCAGCGTGGCCAGCGCCTTCTCCACCTCGCTCTTGGCGCCGAAGCCCTGCCACTCGTCGAAGGCCGAGTCCACGTCGTCCTGGAACAGCTTGCCCTCGTTGGGGAACCGGCCCAGCTTCTTCGGGTCGGTCAGCGCGGCGCTGTACGCCCGGTTGTACGCCTTCACCGCGGTCCGGTACTTGTCCCGGTAGTCCAGGTACTTCTGGTACTTCGGGGTCGGGTTGTCGTCGGCGTCCATCAGGAACGCGCGGGCCTTGTCGTACGCGGCCTTGATCTCCGGTTTGAGATCGGTCTTCGGCGGGATGCCGTTGGCGCCCGTCATGATCGCCCACCAGGTGTCGGAGAGCCGGCTGGAGCCCGGCATCACCTGGTAGGTGTTGCTCATCCGCAGCTTGCGATCGGTGAGCAGGAACGTGTTGATGTAGTTGCGCTGAGCCCGGCTGATGCCCTGCAACTCGGCGTCGGTGTCGGCCTGCTCGCTGGCGGTGGTGTCGGCGTTCGCCGGGTCGGCCGGCGGCTTCTCGGCGACCGGCTTGTTCAGGTTGACGCCGATCGGGCTCCACGGCTTCTCGTAGTCCTCGGTGCGGATCGGCAGGCCGACGTTGCGGAACGCCACGAAGTAGCCCTCCTGCATCGCCTGGGTCTGCGGATCGACCCCGACGGCCTTCATCTCCAGGTCTCTCAGGATCTTGAAGACGTCCGGCATGGCCCCTCCTTAGGGGACGAATCAGATGAGGATGAAGTCCTTGTCGTCGTACGACCGGGTCCGCGCGCAGACCTCGTATCCCTCGCGCTGCCCGGCGTCGTTGGTGTTGCCCTCGATCGTGTCGAAGGTGGTGTCGTGCACCTCGGTGACGACACCGGTGTGCGTCCAGTCGCCGGGCACCCGGCGGACCAGGAAGATGCTGCCCGGGGTGAGCTTGCCGGCCGCCTCGCCGCCGGCCAGGAACACACCGGCGTGGGTGGCCTGCGCGGCGAGGGTGTCGCAGGAGACCGACCCGGTGATCGGCTTGCCGACCTGGAGGGACTGCGCGGCCTGGTCGAGCAGGAAGGTGACGAACCCGGCGCACCAGGCGAACGCCTCACCCTCCCGGCCGCTCATGTAGAGGCGCACCCAGGGGCCGCTGTTCGGTCCGCCGACCTCCCGGGGGTGCGGCTCGAGGTGGGCCCTGGCGTACTCGACGACCGCCTCGGCGAGCGGGACGGACCGGTTGACCCGCTGTTTGAGCACGCCGACCATGGGCGCCACCAGCGCGTCGAAGGTCCGCTGGTCGACGGTGCCGGTGGCGGCCAGGCCGGCGTCGGACTGGAAGGCGGTGACCGCCCGGGCGGTCGCCGGGCCGAAGATCCCGTCGACGACCACGCCGTGGTCGTGCAGGGTCAGCCACTCCTGGACGCGACGGGCCGCGGTCCCCCGGGCGCCGTTCGCGACCGGGCCGGCGAACTCGATCTCGGCCCGGATGAAGCTGGACAGCGTGCTGGTGTTCTGCGTGAAGATGGTCGCCATCTCGTCCTCCCCGGACAGATGTGCGGAGCGCCGGTGGGCGCGGCGGATGGTGTGCCCGAACGGGCGTCAGGTGCGGGGTGCGCGCCGGGCGCGAACGGCTCGCGGCGCCTTCACCGACATCGTGCCGCTGCCCGGCGTCCCGCTGAACCCCATGTCCCAGATCCGACCGGCCGCCACCTCGGCGATCTCCAGGGCGGCCCGGCGCGGATCACCCTGCCAGCGGCTCGGGAACGCGTCGAGCAGATGCCAGCCCGCGCGGTGCAGAGCGCCCTGCCGTTCCAGGTGCGCGGCCGGGCCGTCCGGGTGCACGCCGCAGAACACGCCGACCGCGCCGACGCACAGGTCCAGGGTCCACGGGCCGACGGTGTACCCCGGCTGCGCCGGGACGCCGAGGCGGTCCAGCTCGGCGGCGAGCTCCGCGGCCCAGCCGGTCGGCTCGGGGCCGGGCTCGGCGGGGCGCGGGCCCTCGGCGTATGCCAAGTAGTCCCCGAGAAGGCCGGCCGGGGCGGTCAGCGAGGTGAGCACGACCAGGCGCCGGCGGGCCCGGGTGATCATCACGGTGAACAACTGCGCCTCGGTGACGAACCGCCGCCGGCTCGGTGAGTCGCCGTCGACCAGGCCCAGCGACACCACCACCGCGTCGGCCTCGCTGCCCTGGAACGCGTGCACCGTGCCGACGCGCAGCCGCAGCTCCTCGATCCGCTCCGCCGGCAACGCCGCGACCAGCGCCGCCTCCAGCGCCTCGGCCTGCGCCCGGAACGGACTGATCACCCCGATCCCCCGGTGCCCGGCCGCGGCCAGCTGCTCGACCGTCTCCAGGGCGGCCGCCACCTCGGCCCGGTTGACGCCCTTGACCAGCTCCGCCCCCGGCACGTGCCGCACGTCGATGGCGTCGGTCGCGTCGGCGAGCGGGGTGCGCGTCATGATCGACACCCGGCCGCCGTAGAAGCGCCGCGCCGGGAACTCGATCAGGTGCGGCACGCTGCGGTGATGCTCGGCCAGCCAGGTGACCGGGGCGGCCGCCGCGGCCAGGTCGTAACCGCTGACCCGGCGCACGTCGAGCCGCTCGTCCGCGCCGTGCCGCTCCAGGACCTGGGTGACGTCCACGTCGCTGACGAACGACACGAACCGCAACTGCCGCGGATCACCCACGACCAGCGCACGCCGGGCGCGGGCCAGCACCGGCGCGGCCCGGATCTGGTCCACGTGCGACGCCTCGTCGATCACCACCAGGTCGAACAGCCCCGGCTCGGGCGGCAGCAGATCCTCGACGTCGGCGACCGTGCCGATCCACAGCGGCAGCGCGCGGACCAGCGGGGCGGCGGCCATCCGGGCGAGCAGCTCCCGGCGCCGGTTGCGGCCCGCGCGCAGGGCCGCGGCCAGGGCGCCGGCCGCGCGCCGGGCGTCGGAGTCCCAGCGTTCCGCGCTGCGGGCGGCGTCGCGCATCGCCCGGCCGGCGGCCTCGCGCAGGTCGTTCTCGGCGTCGTGCAGGGCGGACCAGGCGGCGGCCAGGTCGGTGCCACCGGTCGCGGCGAGCCGGGCCGCGGCCCGCTGCGCGGTCGCCGCGGCGAGCGCTTCCCGCACGGTCTCCCCGGGTCCGGATTCACCCGCTTCCCGTACGCCGTGAGCGCGGTCACGTGTTCCCCCGCGTGCGCGGGCCGCCCCGGGTGCGCCTTCGTCCGTTCTCAGGAGCCGGAACGCCTTGCGCCGCGCCACTCGCGCCCGGCGCCGGGACCACCATCCGGCACCCGGCTCGACCGCCAGCAGCGCCCGCACCTCGTCGAGATCCACGGCGTCGTCGAAGGCGCCCGGGACGTCGACGGCGAGCCGGGGCAGCAGCGGCTGGTAGGCCGGGAGGGCGGCGGCGTGCTGCTCCAGCTCCAGCGCCTGGATCAGGGCGGTGCGCTTCTCGCGTACCGAAGCAGCCGCGGCCCGAACCCGAGCGCGACCGGAACGGATCAGCGATGCCTCGACCCCTTGATCGGTGCCGGCGGTCAGCTCGGCCACCAGGTCCGCGCGGCCGCTCGCGTCGCCGAACAGCACCGGCGGCGGGCCCGGATAACGGGCCAGCAGGCCGGCGAGCACCTCGGCGGCGTGCGGCGACTGGGTCGCGACCAGCACCGAACCGCCCCGGTCGACGACCTCGAGAGCGGCCGCGACGACGGTGTGGCTCTTGCCGCTGCCGGGCGGCCCGGAGACGACCGTGACCGGTGCCGATCGGGCCCGCCGGACCACCTGTTGCTGCGGTCCGGTCAACGGCAGCGGCGAGATCACCGGGTCCGCGTCGGCGTGCGGCGCGGCGGTCTCGCTGCGGGAATCACCGGCATTCGACGCCCGGGATGCGGTCCGCGAGCCGCCGGCTGGTGATGCCCAGGCTCCGGGTCGCGGGCCGCCGGCTGGTGAGGCCCAGGGTCCGGTCCGCGGGCCGCCGGCTGGTGATGCCCAGGGTCCGGGTCGCGGGCCGCCGGCTGGTGATGTCTCGGTGCCCGGGTCGCTGTAGACGGCGGCGAGGGCGGTGGCGGACAGGTCGCGGCCGGCCCAGCTGCGCAGGCTGTCGGCGAGGCCGACGCCGAAGACGTCGCGGATCACGAACAGGGCCGGGGCGGCGATGAGGACGAGGCCCTCGGCCGGGATCTTCTGCCCCGGTCCGACGATCGCGCTGACGGTGAAGCCGGTGGCGTCGGCGACCGATTGCAACCATGCCCGGCTGCCGAGCGCCTCCAGCCAGCCGGGTGCGGCCAGGCCGGGTGCGTCCTCCAGCGCGGCGGCCAGCTCACGGTCCGCGACCAGCGGGGTCACCTCGACGTCGCCGGCCGGGACGACCTTGTAGGCGAGCAGCGAGCGTTCCAGATGCACCGGCTGGCTGAGCAGCGGCACCCGGATCTTGCGCGGCTTCCCGTCGATCTCGGCGCGGCCGGCCAGGAACCCCCAGCCCCGGTGCAGGATCCGCTCCTCCCGGTGCAGCGCGTCGAGCGCGGCGAGCCGCTCGACGGCCGCCTGACGAGGCGCCTTCTCCGCGCTCTCCAGCCAGACCAGCGGCTGCGACCCGCGGGTCACGTCCAGGGTCCGCTCCCCCGCGGCCGGCGCCAGCTCGGCCAGCACGGCGAGCACGGTCGGCGGCAGCATCGCGTGCGAGATTACCGCCCGCCGTCACGCCCGGTTAAGAGACGGGCGACGGGTCTTCTCCAGGCGGACTGCGGCCGGCCGTTCAGCGTCTACGCGGATGCGGCACGTTCCAGGCGGCGGGCCAGGACCCGTTCGGTGAGGGTGACCAGGACGGTCTTGACCGATTCGCGGCGGCGGGCGTCGCACTCGACCAGCGGCAGCTCGTCGGCGAGGCCGAGGGCCTCGCGGATCTCGCCGTGCGCGAAGCGGCGCGCGCCGTCGAAGGTGTTCACGCCGATGATGAACGGGATGTCGTGGTCCTCGAAGTAGTCGATGGCCGGGAAGCAGTCCTCGATCCGGCGGGTGTCGACCAGCACGATCGCGCCGAGCGCGCCGTCGACCAGGTCGTCCCAGAGGAACGCGAAGCGGTCCTGGCCGGGCGTGCCGAACAGGTAGAGCAGCAGCGCCTCGTCGAGGGTGATCCGGCCGAAGTCGAGCGCGACCGTGGTCGTGGTCTTCTGGGCGACCGCGGACGTGTCGTCCACGCCGATCGACTTCTCGGTCAGCTCGGCCTCGGTGACCAGCGGCTCGATCTCGGAGACCGCGCCGACGAAGGTGGTCTTGCCGACGCCGAAGCCGCCGCTGATGACGATTTTGACGGCCACCGGCGGCGAGGCGGCGACCGTTTCAGAGCGCCCGAACACGATCCCGGATCCTCTCGATCAGTGTGGTGGACAACTCGCCCGGCGTCTGGTCCACGAGCATGAAGCCTTCGGTGATCAGGTCGGCGACGATCACCCGGACGACGCCCAGTGGCAGGCCGAGCGCCGACGCCAGGTCCGCGATCGATCGCGGCGACTGGCATCGCTCGACGATCCGCCGGGCCTCGAAGCGCAGCGGCGCGGAGAGCGCGGCCGGGGTGGCGTAGAGCTGGGTCTCGATCCGCAGACCGTCGTGCATCGGCTCGGTGCGGCCGCCGGTGATCATGAAGGGGCGGACCATCGGCCCGTCTTCAGGGTTCATCTCGCCGGCTCCGCTGCGCTCCGGCGGCGCCGTGAAGGCGCGAGCTCGCTCATCGCTTGAGGTTCTGCCGGGACTCGGCGATCAGCGCCGGGGTCAGCAGGTCACCGAACCGCTCGGCGAGCCGGGAGATCTCGTAGCCGACCAGGCCCAGGTCGCTGTCCCCGCCGGCCACCACGCCGAGGCAGCTGCCGCCCGGGATCACCGAGATCACCAGGAAGCCGCGCCGCATCTCGATCATGATCAGCTTGAGCCCGTCGAAGTCGTAGCGGCGGGACGCGGTACGGGCCAGGCTGGCCATGCTGGAGACGATCGCGGCCAGCTGATCCGCCTCGGCGCGGCTCAGGCCGTCGGAGCCGGCGATCAGCAAGCCGTCCGAGGAGACGGCGACGGCGTCACGCACCCCGTCGGTCTGATGGACGAAGTTGCCGAGCATCCAGTTGAACTGGTGCCGGTCGGCGGGCGCTTCCACGGTCATCTGATCTCCTCGGAGGTCGCGGCGAAGGGGCGGGCGCCCCGCTCTATGCCGTCGCGCAGGGCGGTGAGGCGGTCGCGGACCGCGCCGGGGGCGTCGCTGACCGCGACGGTCGGTTCGTCCCGCGAGACGGGCACCGGGTCGCGGTCCGTCCGGCGGGCACGGGGGATGCGTTTGCGCAAACCATTCGCCGTACGCTCGGAGTCCAGTCCCGCGATGGCCGGGCGTTCGGTGACCACCACGTAGTCGACCTCCAGAGCCCGGGGCCGGATCCGCACCGGATCCGCCGTGCGCGGCTGCTCCAGGGCCGGCTCCGGCGCCGGCGCCGGCTCCACCTGCGCCGTCTCGGCGAGCAGCTCGGCCGGCAGGCTGATCCGCGCGGTCACCCCGGTCACCGCGGACGGGGTGAGCCGCACGTCGGCGTGCATCTCGGCGGCCAGCCGGCCGACCACGTAGTGCCCGAGGAACTTGGCCGGCCCGACCATGAAGTCGCCCTCGCCGCGCAGCCGCTGGTTGGCCCGGTTCAGGTCGTCGTCGCTCATCCCGACGCCCTGGTCGCAGATGGCGATCAGGTAACCGTCGCCGATCCGCCGCCCGTGGATCTCCACCTCCAGGTCCGGCGGGGAGAAGGTGAGTCCGTTCTCGATCAGCTCGGCGAGCATGTGGGCCAGCCCGCTGGCGACCGCGCCCTGCACCATGGCGTCGTCGAGGCGGCGCAGCACCACCCGGCGGTACTCCTCCACCTCGGACACCGCGGCCCGGATCACGTCGGCCAGCGGCAGCGGTTCCGGCCACTGCCGCGGGCTGGCCGCGCCGACCAGGACCAGCAGGCTCTCCGCGTTGCGCCGCATCCGGGTGGCCAGGTGGTCCAGCTCGAACAGGTTGGCCAGGCCGCCCGGGCTGGACTCCTCGCGTTCCAGCCGGGTGATGAATCCGAGCTGGCGGCGCAGCAGGTTCTGGTTGCGGCGGCCCAGGTCGGCCAGCGACTCGGCGGTGGTGCGCCGCAGCCGCGCCTGTTCGGTGGCCAGGGCGTACGCGGTGGTCTGCACCCGGTCGAACGCGGCGGCGACCCGGCGCACCTCGGCGCTCGCCCCGGGTGCCACCGGCACGTCGCCGGGCGGCCCGGTGTCCTCGCCGTCGGCGGCCCGGCGCACCGCGTCCGGCAGCCGGACGCCGGCCAGCCGGTCGGCCTCGCCGGCCAGCGCGGCGAGCGGCTCCGCCAGCGAGCGGGTGGCGCCGATCGCCAGGTAGGCCGAGCCGGCCAGGCAGAGCAGGACCACCGCGGAGAGCAGGCCGAGCCGCAGCGTGGCCCGGTCCCGCAGGTTCTCGGCGCGGGCCAGGGTCGTCGCACCGATCTGCTGGGCCAGCCCGGACATGTCGTCGAGCATCGTGGCCACCGCGGTCCACCAGGCGCCGGAGTCGGCGAGCAGGCTCTGCCGGTCGCCGGCGCGCAGCGCGGCCCGCTCCACGGCGTGCGCCCGGGTGGCCGCGTCGCTGCTCATCAGCTTGGTCTTGGCGGCCGCCGCGGCCGGGTCGGCGAACTCGTCGAACTCACCGAGCGACAGGTCCCGGGCCGCCACGATGTTCAGCAGCTCGGAGAACTGGCCGCTCTGGAAGCCGCCGGAGGTGATCACCCCGTCCAGGAACACCCACTCCTGCGCGGTCGACTCCTTGACCTCGGTGAGCATCTCCAGCGACTCGGCGCCGCGGCGCAGCTCCAGGTCGTCGACGATCTCCAGGTGCCGGGTGTCGTCGGCGAGGTGCTGGATCGCGCCGGTGTAGAAGTCGAAGGTCTGGTCCCGCTCGCCGTCGCCGGTGTCGGCCGCGGCCCGGATCCGGGCCAGGCCGTCCAGCCGGTCACCGCCGTCGCCGAGCGCCGAGGCCAGGTCGGCGCGCTTGGCGTCGACCCGCTGCCGGGCCGGGCCGATCCGGTCCCGGAAGGCGATGTTGCCGCCGAGCACCGCGACGGTCAGGCCGCGCTCGTTCTGGAGCTCCTGGATCAGGCCCTGCAACGCCAGGATCTGGGTGATCCGGCCGGCGGCGGCCGACGCGTCGCGATAGCGGGAGATCTCGTTGGCGTAGATCACCGCGAGCAGCGTCAGCATGGCCGCCAGGGGCAGGGCCAGCATCCGTACGACGCGCCCGCGGATGGTGTGGTCGCGCCCGGTGCTGCGCCGCATCGCCGGTACCCCCCAGTGGTGGTTCGAAGCCGTTCCGTGACCGCCGCCCAGGATTGGCGTCCATCAACGCCCGGTCAACACCCCGAACGGGGTCGTGCCCCGATCGGGGGACGCCGGGGCGCGGTTCGCTCTGGCGCCGCAATCCATCGACGTTTTAACATCTATGAACGATTTTCGCGTTCGAGCGTTCCCCGAAGGGACCCGTCCATGCGCCGACGCTTTTCGCAGCTCACCGCTGCCCTCTCCGCAACGCTCCTGACCACCGCAGTCCTCGTGCAGGTGAGCGAACAGCCGGCCACCGCGGCGTTCGCGACCAACGACTACTGCCTGGGCGAGTGCTCCGACATCCTGCCGCCCGGGCAGAACGGGGACGCCGATCTCGCACAGATCCTGGCCCACCAGGTGCTCGGCACCCAGCCGCCGCACGCCGACGACCAGCTCCGGCCGTACGCGAATCTGGCGTACAGCTACACCGGGCTGACTCCCGGCCAGATCAACTCCTTCTTCAACGACTCCTCCTACGGCGTGGCCTCGAACAACGTGGCCAGCACGGTGTCGCCGCGCGCGGACGTGACGATCGTGCGGGACTCCTCGCTCGGGATCCCGCACGTCACCGGCTCCACCCGGGCCGGGACGATGTTCGGCGCCGGGTACGCCGGGGCGCAGGACCGGCTGTTCCTGATGGACCTGATGCGGCACGTGGCGCGGGGCTCGCTCACCTCGTTCGCCGGTGGCGCCGAGGGCAACCGGGACCTGGAGCAGAGCGTCTGGCGCAACTCGCCGTACACCGAGGCCGACCTCCAGGCGCAGATCGACGCGCTGCGGGCGTCCGGCACCCGGGGCGCGCAGCTCTACGACGACGTGATCCAGTACCTGGCCGGCGTCAACAAGTACATCGACGACTGCATGGCCGCCCGGGACTGCCCCGGCGAGTACGTGCTGACCGGCCACCTGGACGCGATCACCAACGCCGGCGGCCCGGAGGACTTCGTGCCGACCGACCTGATCGCGGTGGCCGGGGTGATCGGTGGCCTGTTCGGCGGGGGCGGCGGCACCGAGATGCAGTCGGCGCTGGTCCGGATCGCGGCCCGGGCGAAATACGGCACCACCGCCGGTGACCAGGTCTGGCAGCAGTTCCGCTCGCAGAACGACCCGGAGACGGTGCTGACGCTGCACAACGGGCAGAGTTTCCCGTACGGCGCGGGCAACCCGAACGCGGCCGGTGTCGCCATGCCGGACGCCGGCAGCGCGGTCCCGCAGGAGATCGTCTTCGACAAGACCGGTTCCGCCGCCACCGGCGTCTCCGGCAGCAGCGCGATCGCCAAGTCGCTGAGCTCGCTGACCATCGGCGAGGCGAGCCGGGGCATGTCGAACGCGGCCGTGGTGTCGGCGGCGAACTCGGCCACCGGGCACCCGGTCGCCGTGTTCGGCCCGCAGACCGGGTACTTCGCGCCGCAGCTGCTGATGCTCCAGGAGTTGCAGGGGCCGGGGATCAGCAGCCGGGGCGTGGCGTTCAGCGGGCTCAACCTGTACACGCTGCTGGGCCGCGGACCGGATTACGCGTGGAGCGCCACGTCGTCGATCCAGGACATCACCGACACGTACGCGGTACGGCTGTGCAACGCCGACGGCAGCGCGCCGACCACGGCGTCCACGTCGTACCTGTACCACGGGACGTGCACGGCGATGGAGAACCTGACCCGGGCCAACGCGTGGAAGCCGACGACGGCCGACTCGACGGCGGCCGGGTCGTACCGGCTGACCGTGCAGCGCACCAGGTACGGCCTGGTGACCTGGCGGGGCACGGTGGGCGGGACGCCGGTGGCGTTCGCGCGGCTGCGCTCGACGTACGGGCACGAGGCGGACTCGGCGATCGGGTTCCAGATGTTCAACGAGCCGGAGCAGATGGGCAGCGCCGCGGCGTTCACCACGTCGGCCTCGCACATCCCGTTCGCGTTCAACTGGTTCTACGTCAACTCCACCGAGAACGCGATGTACACCTCCGGCGCCCAGCCGTCCCGGCCGTCCACCGTCGACCCGAACCTGCCGAACTGGGGTGACGCCGCGAACGAGTGGCTCAGCTGGAACGGCGGCACCGCGCACCCGCAGGCGGTGAACCAGGACTACTTCGTGAGCTGGAACAACAAGCAGGCGAAGGACTTCTCCGCGGCGGACGGCAACTTCAGCTTCGGCTCGGTGCACCGCGGCGACCTGCTGGACGCGCCGCTCAAGGCCGGCATCGTGGCCGGGACGAAGTACGACCGGGCGTCACTGCTCAAGGTGGTCGAGCAGGCCGGGCTGACCGACCTGCGCGGCAAGAAGGTGCTGCCGGTGCTGCTGCGGGTGATCGACACCGCCACGGTCACCGACGCCACCCAGGCCGCCGCGGTCGCCAAGCTGCGCACCTGGCTCACCAACGGCGCGCTGCGCAAGGAGACGGCGGCCGGCAGCAAGGCGTACGCCGACGCCGACGCCATCCGGATCTTCGACGCCTGGTGGCCGAAGCTGGTGCAGGCGCAGTTCGCCACCGGGCTGGGCACCGATCTGTTCGGCTCCCTGGTGGACGCGTTGCAGATCAACGAGTCGCCGTCCGGCGGGCAGACCGGGCCGGTCTCCGGCCTGCCGACCTCGGCCAACGAGTCGCAGGCCCACAAGGGATCGTCCTTCCAGTACGGCTGGTGGGGCTGGGTCGACAAGGACCTGCGCTCGGTGCTCGGCGACGCGGTGCCGAACTGGTCCACGAAGTACTGCGGCGGCGGAGCGATCGGCGCCTGCCGGAGCGCCCTGCTGACCAGCCTGAGCAGCGCTCTCGCCGAGCCGGCCGCGACCACCTACCCGGCTGACGCCCACTGCTCGGCGGGCGACCAGTGGTGCGCCGACGCGATCCTCCAGTCGCCGCTGGGCGGGATCACGCACTCCCTGATCGGCTGGCAGAACCGGCCGACGTACCAGCAGGTGGTGTCCTTTCCCGCGAAGCGGGGTGACGCGGTGAGCAACCTGGCCGCCGGGAAGAGCGTCAGCGCGTCGAGCACGCAGCTCGGGTATCCGGCGAGCAACGCGGTCGACGGCAAGCCGGGCAGCCGGTGGGCCAGCTCGTGGTCGGACAACCAGTGGCTCCGGGTGGACCTGGGCGCCACCACGCGGGTCGCCCGGGTGGTGGTCTCCTGGGAGTCGGCCTACGCGTCGGCGTACAAGATTGAAACCTCGGCCGATGGCAGCACCTGGACCCCGGTGGCGGCCGTGGCCGGGAGCGACGGCGGCATCGACACCGTCGTGACGACGCCGGTCGATGCGCGGTATGTCCGGCTGACCGGGCAGACCCGGGCGACGAAGTACGGCCTCTCGATATATGAGATGGAGATCTACTCTCATTGATGGGTTGCGCTGGCCGGTCCTACTGCTCAGTAGTACCGGCCAGTAACCCCTAGACGCATCCGGAGCAGGGCGGTTAACCCTCAACTCGCCTTACCACCTGTAGTCTCCTGGCGAAGGTTTTTGCCGAGGTAAGGGCTCGATCGGGTGTTCAAACGAATCGCCATCGTCAACCGTGGTGAAGCCGCGATGCGGCTCATTCACGCCGTCCGGGAGCTCGCCGCGGAGACCGGCGCGCAGATCGAGACCGTCGCGTTGTACACCGACGTCGACCGGACCGCCACCTTCGTCCGCGAGGCCGACATCGCGTACGACCTGGGTCCCGCCGCCTCCCGGCCGTATCTGGACCTCAAGGGTCTGGAGCACGCGCTGGTGCAGACCGGGGCGGACGCCGCCTGGGTCGGCTGGGGCTTCGTCGCCGAGGACCCGGCGTTCGCGGAGCTGTGCGACCGGATCGGGATCACGTTCATCGGCCCGAGCGCCGACGCCATGCGCAAGCTCGGCGACAAGATCGGCTCCAAGCTGATCGCCGAGGAGGTCGGCGTGCCGGTCGCGGCCTGGAGCCGCGGCCCGGTGGAGACGCTGGAGGCCGCGCTGGAGGCGGCCGAGCGGATCGGGTATCCGCTGATGCTCAAGGCCACCGCCGGTGGTGGTGGGCGCGGCATCCGCAAGGTGGCCTCCGCCGAGGAGCTGGCCGACGCCTACGAGCGGACCAGCCAGGAGGCGGCCCGCGCCTTCGGCAGCGGCATCGTGTTCCTGGAGCGCCTGGTCACCGGCGCCCGCCACGTCGAGGTGCAGGTCATCTCGGACGGGCAGGGCACCGCGTGGGCGATCGGCGTGCGGGACTGCTCGGTGCAGCGCCGCAACCAGAAGGTGATCGAGGAGTCGGCGTCCCCGGTGATGCCGCCGGAGCGGGCCGCCGAGCTCAAGGCGTCCGCCGAGCGGCTCGCCGTCAAGGTGGGCTACCGCGGCGCGGCGACCGTCGAGTTCCTGTACCACCCCGGTGAGGATCTGCTCGCCTTCCTCGAGGTCAACACCCGGCTCCAGGTCGAGCACCCGATCACCGAGTACGTGACCGGCACCGACCTGGTCAAGCTCCAGATCCACGTGGCCTCGGGCAACCGCCTGGAGGGTGACCGGCCGGTCGAGCGCGGGCACGCCATCGAGGCCCGGCTCAACGCCGAGGACCCGGACCGCGACTTCGCGCCCTCCCCCGGCAAGATCGTGCGGCTGGAGTTCCCGGCCGGCCCCGGCATCCGGGTGGACACCGGCGTCAGCGAGGGCGACAGCATCCCCGGCGACTTCGACTCGATGATCGCCAAGGTGATCGCGTACGGGAAGGACCGGGACGAGGCGCTCGGCCGGCTGCGCCGCGCGATGGCCGAGACCACGGTCGTCATCCAGGGCGGCGCCACCAACAAGAGCTTCGTGCTCGACCTGCTCGACCAGCCCGAGGTGATCGACGGCAGCGCCGACACCGGCTGGATCGACCGGGTCCGCGCCGAGGGCCGGCTGGTCTCCGACCGGCACTCCGGCGTGGCCCTCGCGGCCGCCGCGATCGAGGCGTACGAGGACGAGGAGCACGTCGAGCAGCAGCGCCTGCTCTCCACCGCGTTCGGCGGGCGGCCGCAGGTGCGGCACGAGAGCGGGGCGCCGCTCGACCTGAAGCTGCGCGGCGCGACGTACCGGGTCCGGGTGGCCCGGGTCGGCGCGCACCGGTTCCGGGTCGGCATCGAGGCCGGCGACGACGTCCGCCTGGCCGACGTCACCCTGGAGCGCTTCGACGAGCACAGCGGCCGGATCGTGGTCAACGGCGTACGCCACCGGCTGCTCACCGGCACGCACGGCGCGATCACCCTGGTCGAGGTGGACGGCGTCACCCACCGGATCAGCCGGGA
Source organism: Actinoplanes ianthinogenes (assembly GCF_018324205.1). Classification (NCBI taxonomy): domain Bacteria; kingdom Bacillati; phylum Actinomycetota; class Actinomycetes; order Micromonosporales; family Micromonosporaceae; genus Actinoplanes; species Actinoplanes ianthinogenes. Next base: position 7,211,864 of record NZ_AP023356.1, on the reverse strand, counting down.
CGAGGGCGGCGTGCTGCGCTCCCCGATGCCCGCCCTGGTGGTGGCCACCCCCCTGGAGGCGGGCGCCGAGGTCGAGGCCGGCGCGCCGGTGCTCGTCCTGGAGGCCATGAAGATGGAGGCGGTGCTGCGCGCACCGTTCCGGGCCCGGGTCAAGGAGGTGCTGGTCGCGGTCGGCAGCAAGGTCGACGCCGGCGCCGCGCTGCTGCGCCTGGAGCCGGTCGGCGGCGACGAGGCCGCCGAGGCCGCCGCCACCACGACCGCCCCGATCGACCTGCCCGCGGCGCCGGACGGGCAGCCCGCCCGGCAGCGTGCCGCCCGCGGTCAGGAGGACCTGCGCAGCCTGCTGCTCGGCTTCGACGTCGACCCGCACGACGAGCGCCGGGTGCTCGACGACTACCTGGCCGCCCGGGCCGTCGCGATCGAGGAGGGCCGGCGGCCGCTGGACCGCGAGGTCGAGCTGATCGAGGTCTTCGCCGACCTGGCCGAGCTGAGCCGTAACCGGCCGGCCGGCGAGGAGCCCGGCGACACCCACGTGCACAGCGCCCGGGAGTACTTCCACACCTACCTCCAGAGCCTCGACGTGGAGCGGGCCGGCCTGCCGGCGTCGTTCCAGACCAAGCTCGGCAAGGCGCTCGGCCACTACGGCGTCACCGAGCTGGAGCGCACCCCGGACCTGGAGGCCGCGGTCTTCCGGATCTTCCTGGCCCAGCAGCGCGCCACCGCCGACGCGGCGGTCGTCGCCGCCCTGCTGCGCGCCTGGCTCCAGGAGCCGCCGCCGGACACCGCCCTGCACGAGCCGGCCGGGCTCGCCCTGGAACGCCTGGTCGCCGCGACCCAGGTGCGTTTCCCGGCGGTCGCCGACCTGGCCCGTGGCGTGGTGTTCAAGTGGTTCGGCCAGCCGCTGCTGCGCCGCAACCGCGCCCGGGTCTACGCGGAGATCCGCAAACACCTGCGGCACCTGGACGAGTTCCCGCAGGCCGCGGACCGCGCGGACCGGATCGCGTCGATGGTGCGCAGCACGGAGCCGCTGGTGCGGTTGCTCGGCCAGCGCCTGGTCCGCCACAACCTGGACAATGCGGTGCTGCTGGAGGTGCTCACCCGCCGGTACTACGGCAACAAGGGACTGAGCAGCGTCACGGCGGTCACCTCGCAGAACGTCGCCTTCGTCGTCGCGGAACGGGACGGCTCCCGCGTCGTCTCGGCCGCCGAGCGCTTCGAGAAACTGGGCGCCGCCCTCGCCGGGCTCGCCGAGCTGGCCGAGGCCGACGGCGCCATCGACGCCGACATCTACCTCGCCTGGGAGGGCCAGCCGGCCGACACCGAGGAGCTGGCCACCGCGCTGCACGAGGTGGTCAGCGGGGTGCCGCTGCCGCCGCAGGTGCGCCGGGTGACCGCCACGGTCGCCGGGCGCAGCGGCGCGGTCATGCACCACCACTTCACGTTCCGGCCGTCCACCACCGGGATGGAGGAGGAGCGACTGATCCGGGGGCTGCACCCGTACATCGCGCAGCGCATGCAGCTGGAGCGCCTCCGCAAGTTCGACCTGACCCGGCTGCCCTCGGCCGACGAGGAGATCTACCTCTTCCAGTGCGTCGCCCGGGAGAACCCGGCCGACGACCGGCTCGTCGCGTTCGCCCAGATCCGGGACCTGACCGAGCTGCGGGAGCAGGACGGCCGCCTGGTCGCCCTGCCGACCACCGAGGACACCATCAGCACCTGCCTGGACGGCATCCGGCGCGCCCAGTCCCGGCGCCCGTCGGACAAGCGGTTCAACACCAACCGGATCGTCATCTACGTGTGGCCGGAGCTCGGCCTCACCGAGGCCGAGATGGAGATGATCGCCCGCCGGGTGTCGCCGACCACGGCCGGCGCCGGCCTGGAGGAGATCCTGTTCATCGCCCGGCGGCGCGACGAGAAGACCGGCGAGCTGGTGAAGGTGAACGTGCGGATCACGTTCAGCGCCACCGGCGGGACCGAGCTGATCGTCGGACCGCCGACCAGCGACCCGGTCGAGCCGCTCGACGGCTACCGGCAGAAGGTGCTCCGGGCCAGCAGCAGGAACACCGTTTATCCGTACGAGCTGGTGGAGTTCCTCGGTACGTTCTCCGAGTACGACCTGGACGAGCAGCACGCCCTGGTCCCGGTCGACCGGCCGAAGGGCAGGAACACCTCCGCCCTGGTCGCGGGGGTGGTCCGCACGGTCACCTCCCGGCATCCGGAGGGGATCGCCCGGGTCGTGCTGCTCGGTGACCCGACCAAGTCGCTCGGCGCGCTCTCCGAGCCGGAGTGCCGCCGGGTCATCGCCGCCCTCGACCTCGCCGATCGACTCGGCGTGCCGCTGGAGTGGTACGCACTGTCCTCAGGCGCGCGGATCTCGATGAGTTCCGGCACCGAGAACATGGACTGGGTCGCCGCCGCGCTCAAACGGATCGTCGAGTTCACCCAGGCCGGCGGCGAGATCAACATCGTGGTCGCGGGGATCAACGTCGGCGCCCAGCCGTACTGGAACGCCGAAGCCACCATGCTCATGCACACCAAGGGCATCCTCGTCATGACCCCGGACTCGGCGATGGTCCTGACCGGCAAACAGTCCCTGGACTTCTCCGGCGGCGTCTCGGCCGAGGACAACTTCGGCATCGGCGGCTACGACCGGGTGATGGGCCCCAACGGCCAGGCCCAGTACTGGGCACCGAACCTGATGGCCGCCCGCGACGTCCTCATGGCCCACTACGAACACACCTACGTCGTCCCCGGCGAGACCGGGCCGCGACCGGTGGCCACATCCGACCCCGCCTCCCGCGACATTTCGGACTTCCCGCACGTGGTCGACGGCAGCGACTTCACCACCGTCGGCGAGATCTTCTCCCCGACGGCGAACCCGGACCGCAAAAAGCCGTTCGACATCCGTACGGTCATGCGCGCTCTCGCCGACCAGGACCACCCCGTCCTGGAACGCTGGGCCGGGATGGCCGACGCCGAAACCGCCGTCGTGCAGGACGCCCACCTCGGCGGCCAGCCCGTCTGCCTGCTCGGCATCGAATCCCGCTCGGTACCCCGGCGCGGGTTCCCGCCCACCGACGGCCCGGACACCTACACCGCCGGCACCCTGTTCCCCCGCTCCTCGAAGAAGGCGGCCCGGGCGATCAACGCGGCCAGCGGCAACCGGCCCCTGGTCGTACTCGCCAACCTCTCCGGCTTCGACGGCTCCCCCGAATCCATGCGCAAACTCCAACTCGAATACGGCGCCGAGATCGGCCGGGCCATCGTCAACTTCCAGGGCCCGATCGTGTTCACCGTCATCTCCCGCTACCACGGCGGCGCGTTCGTCGTCTTCTCCAAGGCGCTGAACCCGAACATGACCGTCCTGGCTCTGGAGGGCTCGTTCGCCTCCGTGCTCGGCGGGGCACCGGCCGCCGCCGTGGTCTTCACCGGTGACGTGAACGCGCGGACGGCGACCGATCCGCGGGTGACCGAGCTCCAGGCCCGGGTCTCGGCGGCCAGCGGGGCGGACCGCAGCGCACTCGCGGCCGAGCTGGACGAGCTGCGCTCGTCGGTGCGGGCGGAGAAGCTCGGCGAGGTGGCGGCCGAGTTCGACAGGGTGCACAGCATCCAGCGGGCCGTCGAGGTCGGCTCGGTCGACGCGGTGATCAAGGCCGCCGAGCTGCGGCCACGGATCATCGAGGCGATCCGGGGACGCCAGTCCTGATCCACTGGTAGGACGACATCCGCTTGCAGGACGACATCCGCTTGCAGGGCGACTTCCGCTTGCAGGACGACGACGCCGGCGGGCCACCGGATCACGGTGGCCCGCCGGCGTCGTCAGTTCCGGAACAGACCCGCGATCAGGGTCAGCACCGGGTGTTGCGCGATGGTGTGTGACGCGTCGCAGCCGTACACGGCGGTGGTCACCGACGCGCTGACGATCTCGTACTGGTAGCCGTCGGCGCACACCGCCGGCGACGCCGAGGGCGTCCATCGACCGGCGAACTCGGGCGCCGTCAGCAGCCGGCGCAGTTCGGCCATCGTGCCGGCGGACAGCGAGGTCCGCGCGGGCGGCTGCCCCCGATGGGTCACCGCCGCCGAGCCGTCGGCCGCGATGACCACGCGGTCGTCGACGCCGGCGAAGCCTCCCCGGCGCGTCACGGTCAGCGGGAACGCCTTCTCGGCCGCCCCGGTCGCCTCGGTCGCCTCGGTCCCGGCCGGCTCGCTCGCCCCGGCCGGCTCGCTCGCCCCGGCGGCCGCGGTCGTCTCGGCGGTTTCGGTCGCCGCCGGCGAGGACGCCGGCGGCGTGCTCCCCGAGGCCGCACCGTCAATGTTGTCCGCGCACCCGGCCACGCCGCTGAGCAGCAGCGCGACCAGGATCACGGGAAGGCGCGACGTACGCACCTCGGCCCCCTCCTTCGTGGTACCGGCCTCAGCTGCCGGTGGGTGCGTTCCAGCCGAGCACGGCGTTGCCGGACCCGGCGTACGAGACAATCCGGTACCGGTAGGTCCCGGCGGTTCCGGTGTACGCGAGGTTCTCCCGCGCCGTCTCACCGGTCGAGCGGGCCACGTTGGTCCACCGCCCGTTCACGTTCTTGTCCAGGTAGAGGTCGAAGTCGGCCCCGGACGGACCGGCCAGGCAGGCGGCGTGCCGGCCGCTGCTCGCGGTGAAGGTGCTGGTCACCGCGGTCGCTCCGGCGGCGACGGCGCCGCTGTCGTGCGAGGCGAAACCGGTCTGGCAGTCACCCGACGGCGTGCCGGTCGGCGAGCCGGTGCCGGTCGGCGTGGCCGTTGCCGTGGCGGTCGGCGTGGCGGTGGCGGTGGCGGTCGGCGTCGCGGCGGGGCTGCTGGGGGCGCCGCCGGTGCAGGACGGCTCGCCCGCGGCGGCCGGGACGCTGACCGCGTTCCACGCCGCCTTGACGGTGGCGCACTCGGTGCCGTTGCCGAACAGCTGCGCCGCCGCGGCCACTGAGGCGGCCCGGGCCTTCGCGTGCGTCCAGCCGCTGGTCTTGCGCATCAGCGTGGCCATGTAGATCTTGCCGGCCTTCCGGATGCCCAGGCCGGTCACCGTGCTGTTGTTGCAGGTCGGACTGGCCGGCTGCCCGTTGGTGGGCCGGCTGCCCTCGGCGAGCAGGTAGAACCAGTGGTTCTGCGGACCCGCCGCGGCGTGCACCTCGGTGCTGGGGATGGCGCTGGAGAAGCAGTTCGGGTCGCCGAGCTTCGACGGGTCGGCCATGTTGCGGATCGGTCCGCTGCCGGCCAGGTTGGCCATCTCGCCCACGGTGTAGTCACCGGGGTCGTGCGCGTCGTTCGCGAAGAACTCGGTCAGCGCGCCGAAGATGTCGCCGGTGGACTCGTTCAGGCCGCCGGCCTCGTTGCCGCTGCTCGACCCGCCCGGGGTGAACTGGTTGATGGCGTGCCCGAACTCGTGGCCCAGCACGTCCATCACGGTGAGCAGCCGCCGGTTGTCGGAGGAGTGCCCGATCTCGACCCGCGAGCCGTTCCAGAACGCGTTGACGTCGTCCAGGCCCAGCCGGATCGGGAAGGCGTGGCCGTTGCCGTCGATGCCGTCGCGGCCCAGCCAGTCCCGCAGCATGTTCCACTCCTGCGAGACGGTGTACATCGCGTCGACGCAGCCGGTGACCAGGTCGGTGGCGTTGCCGGTGCCCCAGGTGTCGGTCGTGGCGCTGAACGCGGCGCCGTTCTGCCCGCCGCACTGGAGCCCGGGACGCGTCGGGTCGGTCAGGGTGAACCGGCCGCCCGAGCCGGTGGTGCTGATCGTCACGTCGCCGTAGTAGGCGCCGTGCCCGGTGGCGTCCACGACGTCGTCGCGGGTCAGGTCGCTCAGCACCTTGCCGGTGCTCGCGTCCACGAACACGTGCAGGTGGCTGGGGACCAGGGCGCCGTCGACCCGCTTGCGGCCGGAGAGGATCACCTCGTACGCCAGGATCCCGGCCTCGCGGGCGACCACCTTGAGGGTGCTGCCGTCCACGGAGTCGACCTTGGCCAGCTGCCGCCGCGCCGTGCGGACGGCCGCCTTGGCGGAGACCTTCGCCGTGGTGCCGACGGACAGCGCCTGGTCCTGGGCCACGTAGTTGCCGAGCACCGAGCCGTTGGCGTCGGTGACCACGACCGCGTCGCCGCCCTCGACCGGCAGGCCCTGGTACGACCGGGTGTACGAGACGTACTGGAGGCCGGCCTGGCTGACCACCTGGCGGCGGACCAGCTCGTCGTGGCCGCTCTTGAAGAACAGCTTCGGCTTCTTCGCCACCAGGGCGGCCGCGGAGGACGTCGCCCGGGATGTGGCGACCGCCGTCGGGACCGAGCCGGGGGTGGTGGGCTCGGCCTTGGCCGCCGGGGACGTGGCCGCGTTCCCGTCCGGCATGGTGAGGGCGAGGGAGCCGGCGACGGTGACCGCCGCGATCCCGGCCGCCAGGGCGACTTTGTGTTTCAACGGTGCTCCTTGCACGAGTGATCGCGGCGCCGACGCCGGGTGGTGCCCGGTCGTCCCGCCGTCGCGAGCTGAGGGAATGCTCGGCTGTCGAGCGAGGGCCAGTTTTCGGGCGCGGGAATGACCGCGTCAATGCGCTTAAGAAATGCTTAACCATCGATAAGGCTGAGGTTCAGCGTCTTACGGAGGGCTTTCGCCAAGCTTTATCGAGCCGACGCCGGACATCGACGACAGGTACCCGTATCGTCACCGGTCGCCCTGGCCAGCCGGGGAGCGGTCCGTGATCGTACCGAAAGCTGGTCTTCCGGCGCTCTTAAGATTCCACCGGCGAGAATCGCGCGGATCACCAGCGACCGCTATGGTCGGCACCTGATCTTTCCATTAGCGGCGGTCGGGGAATGAGACGCAGTTATGTTTGGGTCGCCCTCGCGGTGACCACACTGGTGGCGCTGGCGTTCGTCATCCCGCTCGCCATGCTCGTGCGCACCGCGGTCCGGGATCGCGCGCTGCGCGAGGCGGAGCGGCAGGCTCTCGGGCTGTCGGCCGTGCTGGTGGTCGCCACCGATCGCGACCTGGTCCTCAACTCGATCATGAGCACCGAGGCCGGCAAGCAGGGACAGTTGGCGGCGCACCTGCCCAGGCTCGGGACGGTCGGCACCTCGCGGGTCGACACCGGCGCCGTCGGGCGCGTCCGGCAGCGGCAGGTCGCCACCACCGTCCAGGTGGCCGGGGGCCAGGTGTACCTGAGGCCGGTGGCGCTGCCCGAGGGACTGACCGCGGTGATCGAGGTCTACGTGCCGGCCGACGCCCTGCGCGCCGGCGTCGGCCTGGCCTGGCTGGTGCTGATCGGCGAGGCGATCGTGCTGGTGGGCGTCTCGACGTTGCTGGCCGACCGGCTCGCCGCCCGGGTCGTGCGGGCCAGCCAGGACCTGGCCCGGACCGCCACCGCCCTGGGGGCGGGCAGCCTGCATGCCCGGGTCCGCCCGAGCGGCCCGCGGGAGATCGAGGACGTCGGCGGCGCGCTGAACGTGCTCGCCGACCGGTTCACCGAGCTGCTGGCCACCGAGCGAGCCCTCGCGGCGAACCTGTCACACCGGCTCCGGGTGCCACTGACGGCGCTGCGGCTGAACACCGAGACGCTGTCGCCCGGCGCCGACCGCGACCGGCAGGCACGGCTGGTCGACCGCCTGGAACAGGAGATCAACGCCGTGATCGTCGAGGCCGCGCGGCCGCTGGCGGCCCGGCCCCGGCTGCGCTGCGACCTGGGCGCCGTGGTGGCCGACCGGACCGAGTTCTGGGGCGCGCTCGCCGAGGACCAGGGCCGGCCGTGGCAGACGCAGCCGCCGCCGTCCGGCATCACCGTGCCGGCCGCCTTCTCGATGGTCGCCGAGGCCCTCGACGTCCTGCTGGGCAACGTCTTCCACCACACCCCGGAGACCGCCGCCTGCCGGGTGTCGGTGCAGCGGGGCCCGGACTGGGCATCGGTCACCGTCGACGACGCCGGCCCGGGATTCCGGGACGCGGAGGCCGCCGTCTCCCGGGGCGCGAGCGGCGCCGACTCGACGGGCCTGGGCCTGGACATCGCCCGGCGGCTCGCCGCCGACACCGGCGGCCGGCTCACCGTGGGGCGCAGCGACCTGGGCGGCGCGCAGGTCGTGCTGACCCTCGGCGTGGCGGGCGACGACACCCCCGCTCCGGAGTCCCGGCCGGGACTGTGGCGACGGCTCGGCGGCGCGCATGCCCGTTAGCTCAGCCGGTGGCCTCCGGCGCGGACAGCCGGATGCCGACCCCGCGCACGGTGTGCAGGTAACGCGGCGCCGCCGCGCGCTCGCCGAGCTTGCGGCGCAGCCAGGTCACGTGCACGTCGACGGTCTCCGGCGAGCGGCCCTCCGGACCCCAGACGTCGTCGAGCACCTGGCGCCGGGTGACCACCTTGCCGGCCCGGCGCATGAGGTAGGCCAGCAGGTCGAACTCCAGCCGGGAGAGCTGCAGCGGCGCGCCGTCGAGCGAGGCGGTCCGCCCGTCCGGATCGAGCTCGATCCCGCCCACCGTCAGCGTCGTGCCGGCCGGACCGGGGGCGCGCCGCAGCACCGCGGCGATCCGTGCCTCCAGCTGCTCGGCCGAGTACGGCTTCACCACGTAGTCGTCGGCGCCGGCCCGCAGCAGGCGGATCATCTCGCTCTCCTCGCCACGCGCGGTGGCGACGACCACCGGCACCGCGGACGCCGAGCGGATGCCGCGCAGCACCGCGGCGCCGTCGAGATCCGGCAGGTTGAGGTCGAGAACCACGACGTCGGGGGGCCGGCGGGTCAGCTCGCGCAGCCCGTCGAGCGCGGTCTCGCAGAGCCGCACGGCGTGCCCGGCCATGGACAGGAGCCGGTCGACCGCCTCCCGGATGTCGCGATCATCCTCGATCACCAGCACGTCCGCCATGGCCTCAATCTATCGATCCACAAGGAGGGCCGTCACCATGGGCCGTAGCTGGCGATTCGTCCTGGCGTGGCTGTCCGCCGCGGTCGCCGCCGTCACCGTCTCGTGGCTCGGTGTCCGGCTCGGCGTCGCGCCCGCGATCACCGACGAGGCGCCCGTGGCGATCGACGTGAACCGCCGGTACACCGAGGTCCGGTTCGGCGCCGCCGACGCCCTGCCCTCGGTCACGCCGTCCACGCCGCCGCCGAGCAGCTCGCCGTCCCGGTCGCGCCGGAAGCCGTCCAGCCCGGCGACCACCAGGCCGGCGACCCCGCGGCCGACGCCGTCCCGGCCCTCGGCCACCCCGTCGGCGAGCCCGTCGCCGACGGCGCCCGACCTGCGGCCGCGTTACCGGGTCGAGGCCGAGGGCGGCGACGTGATCGCCGCGTACTCGTCGACCCGGATCGACGTGGTCGGCACCGAACCCGTGCCCGGCTACACGGTGACGGTGACCAGGCGCAGCAACACGCTGGTCGTCGTCCGGCTCGCCGGGCCCTCGCACGCCTCGGCCGTCACGCTGTACTGGAACGCCGGCCCGGGTGCGCAGATCGTCGAGGAGTACGGCGGCTGATCTCCGGAAAACTGTCGGTGCCCACTGGCACAATCCGCCTCACGTTTCGGCGAGGGGGTTGGTGGCGATGGGTTGGGTTCCGGCGGGTGCCGGCTACGAGGTCAGCATCGACGGGCGCCGGGTGATCGCCCGGACGAGCGAGGGCAAGGCGTTGAAGAGCCTGCCCAAGGCGATCAAGGATCACGAGGCGGTGGCCGGTCTCCGGCAGCTGGTCGAGTGGCTCCAGCGGCACGAGGAGACCTGCCGGGCCGAGGTCGAGCGCTGGATGATCCGGTCGCTGCCGGTGCCGGTCGCGCTCATCGCGCAGGTGTGGGCCGACGAGGCGTGGCGGGCGGTGCTGCGGGACCTCGTGGTCGTCCCGGTCGGCGCCGACTCCCCCGCCGCGGCCCTGCTGCGCGACGCCGACCAGGACAAGGGCCTCGGCGTGGTCGACCTGGACGGCGAGTCGACCCGGATCACCACCGAGCAGGTGCTGATCCCGCACCCGGTGCGGCTGCCCGACCTGGACGACCTCCGGGAGTTCGCCGCCGACCTCGGCGTCGAGCAGGGCACCCTCCAGCTGTTCCGGGAGGTCTGGCACAAGCCGGCCGACCCGGCCGAGCAGCAGCGCGAGCTCCGGCGCTATGCCGATGCCGCGTTCAAGGAGCTGCGGCACGCGCAGACCCGGGCCACCTCGGCGGGCTACCGGGTGCAGGGCGGCACCGCCGTCTGCCGGATCTGGGAGGACGGCCGCAGCGTCGTCGCGTCGGTGTGGATCGGCGACGGCGACCCGGGTTACGAGACGGTGCTCTCCGAGCTCTCCTTCACCGACGCCGCCGGCGAGCAGCTGGCCATCGCCGACGTGCCGCCGGTCGCCTGGTCCGAGGGCCTGCGGATGGCCGCTCACCTGCACGCCGGCCGCGCGGTCGAGGAGGAGCAGGCCGCATGAGCGACGTCGAGGTGCTGACCGCCCGGGCGTACCGGCATCCGGTGCTCGGGGACCGCACCGTGGTGCGGCTGGTGGGAGCGAGCCTCGGCCAGGCCGAGGACCTGAGCATGGAGTTCCTCGGCTTCGCGGCGGCCGGCTCGGCCGACGTCGGCCACGGGGTGCGGCAGGCGCTGGGCTTCCCGGCCTGGGCGCTGATCCACGACCCGGCGAACGGGCGGCACGCCCTCGCCCTGGTCAAGGAGATGGAGAAGCTCGCCCGCACCGCCCGGAGCAAGCCGGGCACCGCGGTCGACGGCTATCGCGCGCTGGCCGAGCGGCTCGGCCTGGCCGCGCCGCAGTTCCTGCCGACGTTCTGGGAGCAGGCCGGACGCACGTTCCTGTCCGGGGACAACAAGCGGATGGCCGGCAGCTGCTTCACCGAGGCGCGGCGGGCCGAGCAGGTGCACGGGCTGGTCATCGACGAGGACCGGGTGCGGGAGGTGCACCTGGAGTTCGCGTTCGCCGGGGCGCTGACCGCCACGATGCTCACCGCGTACACCCGTGAGGTCGTCGACCGGCGGCCACCCGCAGAGGCGTATGAGCTGGTCAAGACCCTGTCGCTGCGACGGGTGGCGGGTGGGCTGCCGCCGCACTCGTCGATGGCGGCCGACCTGGCCCGGCTCGCCAGGGCCGCCGGGCTCGACGCCGAGCGGGAGGCCGACGAGGTGGCCGCCCGGCTGCTCGGCTACCCGGCGGTGGCCCGCTCCCACCCGTCGGTCTGGAAGGCGTATCGCAAGAGTCTGGTCCGGCTCGGCAAGCGCGACGCCGCCGCGCGAGCCCGGCTGTTGCAGATCATCCCGGACCCGCCGGGTTACGACACCGACCTCACCGACCAGTGGCTGGAGCTGCTCGAGGACTCCACCGCGGTCGCCGCCCTGACCGCCACCGGCCCCGCGGACGGCACCGCGGCCCGCTGGCTGGAGCGGTTGCTGGCCTCGCGCCGCTCCGGCTGGCGGCACCGGCGCTCCGCGCGACTGCTCGACCTGGTCGGCCGGATGCTGCCCCGGCTGGCCGCCGAGGGCGGTGTGCGGATCGCGAGCACCCCATGGCACGCCGACCTCGACGTCCTCGACGCGTGCCTGGCCGCCGGCGTGCCGATCACTTTCGGCCAGCCGGACACGATTCAGGACTTCTCGCTGGACGACTGGGCGCGCGACGACCGGCCGGGCCGCCGCGACCTGACCGCGGTCGCGGCCGACCCCCGGTGGCGCGCGGTGCTGGCCCGCAGCGTCCGGACCGCGATCGCCCGGCTGCGCGACGGCCGCTCGCTGACCGGCCCGGCGCTGCCCGACGAGACGCTGCGGCAGGCGTTCGGCGCGGCCGGCGTCCGTGACCTGCTGGTCGAGATGCTCACCGAGCGCACCACGCGGGCCGGTGACGGCACCATCGCCAGCCTCGACTACGACCTGACCGAGCTGGCCGCGCTCTGGTCGCCGGCCGGGATGGCGCTCGCCCCCGACGGCTTCCGCCGGCTGCTGACCGTCGACCTGCCGGCCCTGGTGACCCGCACCCTGCGAGCCGGCCTGCCGGTCGAGCTGGCCTGGCCGGACTATCAGGAGGCGGCGAAACAGAAGCACCGCGTCCAGTTCGGCGACGCCTGGCCGGAGCTCGTGGTGCACGACCACCATTCCGCGCACATCCTCACGCCGGGCGGCGGGGTCACCGAGCACGTGTTCCGGCTGCCCCGCACCGGGCAGCCGTTCCGCGACTGCGCGTGCCGGCTCGTCGACGGCGACCTGCTGGTCTCGGCGTGGAACTGGGAGACCAGCGGGTCGTACTGGTCGTCGCGCCCGGACGAGATCTTCGAGGGCGACCTGCGATTCACCCCGGCCCGCTGGGGCGTCGCGACGGTGCAGCTGCCGCTGCCCGGTGGTGGCGCCACCACCGGCACCCTGCCGATCCATCCGGGTGACCGGCACCGTCCCTCGACGCTGTACCCGCTGGCCACCGACGGGCAGGCGTTCTGGCGGTGCGAGCCGGCCGACGGCATGGCGTACGGCGACCGGTGGCAGTGGCGGGAGTTCGACCCGCGGACCGGCGACGCCGGCCGGGTCAGCGTGCCCGCGTTCCTCGCCTCCGGTGACCGGCCGCTGATCGCCGAGGTCTGCCACCTGCGCCCGGCTCCGGCCGGGTTCGCCGGGTCGCCGCTGGGCTGGCGCGACGGCATGGTGGGCTGGCGGGCCGAGGTCAGCGCCGCCGGTGACCAGACCGGCGAGGGCATCGACGGCCGCCGGGTCACCGTGCCGGAGCAGACCCTGATCCGATTCGGGCAGCACACCGGCACGACCCGGCTCAGCGGCGCGGTCCTGCTCCCCGGCGCGACCGACCCGCTGCCGGTCACCCGGCTGGCCGGCCACCCGCGCGGGCACCTCCAGATCTGGACCGCGGACGGCGGGCACCTGCTCGCCCAGATGTCCGACGGCACCTCCACGCTGCCGCCGCTGGCCTGGTGGCACGGGCTGCGGGCGCGCGACGCGGCCGGGTCGGCCGCGCTGCGGGCTCTGGACGAGCCGACCGCGGCCGCGTTGCTCGCCGTCGACGACGAGATCACCGTCACCGCCGACGTCAAAGCCGCCGTCGAGGCCAACGTCGCCGCCCACCTGCCCGCGGTCACCGACTCCACGCTGCGGGAACGCATCGTCGAGGTGGTGGCCCGGGCGGTCCGGATGCGCCGCCGGATCGCCGAGATCCCCGGGCACCTCACCGACCGGGCCGCCGCGCCCGCCCCGGCGCCGGCCGCCACCGACACCGCGCTGGAGGCGGCCTGGGCCGGCCTGTGCGGGTTCGACCGGGATCAGTATCACGGCTACGACCGCAGGCCGGAGATCCGCTACGACATCCTGACCCAGGTCGGCGCGCTGGGCACGATCCTGGCCGGCGCCCAGCCGGAGTCCCTGCCCGCGGTCCCGCCGAACTGGGCGCCGGTCCTGGCCGGGCTGGGCGCGCTCGCGGTGCGGGCGGCGTCGCCGGCCACCGGCGACGACGACCGGCAGGCGCTCGCCGCGTTCCTCGGCACGGTGGCCGGCACCCCGCTGGACGGCGGCACGCCACTGCGGGTGCTGGCGGTCACCCACCCGGGGAACACTCCGCCCGCGCCGGTCCACCGCGACGGCGGGCAGGTCACCGCACTGCTGCCGGTCGGCCAGCGGTACTACTTCCGGGTGGGCGACCAGGACGACCGGACGGTGGTCCAGATCGCCGCCGACGGCGCGTTCACCCCGCCCGCCGGGTGCACCGTCGAGCAGGAGCTGCGGCCCAGCGGGCGGCTGGCCGGCGAGCGGCTGACCGCGTTCCTGACCCTGCTCGCCGAGCGCGGGCCGGCGCCGTGGCGGCCGGCCGCCGCGGAGGCGCTGGCCGAGGCCGCCGGGATGACCCGGGCCGAGGCGGTCCTGCTGCTGGCCGGGCTGCCGTCGATCGCCTCCTGGGAGGCGAACTTCCTGACCGCCGGGCAACGCGCCACGCTGGGGCTGAGCGCCGCGCACGCCAAGGTGGCACACGCCGCCCTGCGCACGCTGACCGGGCCGCAACGGGTCGCTCTGATCGACGCGGCGATGCCCACCGACCCGGCGGCCCTGTGGACCGACGGGCCGGACGTGGCGTCGATCGCCCGGGAGTGGATCCGGATCCGCGGGCGGCGGGTGCCGGTGCCCGAGGACCTGGTCGCCGAGCTGGCCCGGGTCGTCGATCGGGACCTGGCGGCGAGCATCGTGCAGGCGATCGCCGAGCCGACGCCCGGCGACTGGCTGAGCAGCGACGGCCGGTTGCTGGCCGGGCAGGGCGCGCGGATGGGCGCCGACCACGGGGTGCCGTTCGACGGGCGCCACCTGAACGCCGCCGCGGTCGCCCTGCCCTGGCTGGCGTACAGGCTGGCCTGGGACGATCCGCTGCGGGCCACGCTGCCCGGGGCGCTGCGGCTGGTCCGCGAACGGCTGCGGCACCCGGACCTGCTGGTCGGGCACGGGTGGTTCCAGACCGGGCAGCGCCCGGACGCCGGGCCGGCCCTGGTCGAGGAGAACAACCACGCCACCTGGACGACCGTCTACGTCGCGCCGGCGAAACTGTCCGGGGCGGACGACCCGGCGCTCGGCTTCATCGACGAGCCGACCGCGGACGCCCTGCGGATCGTGCTGTCCGGCTGGATCGACGAGGCGCTGACCACCCCGGCCGGGGCGACCGGGGATCCGCACGATCCGCGGGTGAGCGTGCCGGAGCTGGTCGACCAGGTGCGCGAGCGGTTCGGGCTGGACACCGACGCCGCGGCGTACTACCTCCAGTTGCTCGCGCTGCCGGATCCGACGGACAAGGCCGTACCGAAATGGAACGGCTGGAAGACCGCGGCGCTGCGCCAGGCGCAGACCGCCCTGACCGAGGCGGGCCTGGTGGTGGCGGCCAAGCGGGAGCGGGCCGCCCGGCCGGTCTTCCTGCCCGGCGGCTGGCAGGCGGCCAAGGCCCCGCGGCTGCCGGTCGAGACCTGGAAACTGCCGCTCTATCGGGACCGCGGTCAGGTGCTGTTCGTCCCGCGGAGCCTGCCGGCGCTGTTCGCCGCGGCGTGGTCCCGGATCACCGCGGGCGACCTGCCCCGCTACCACGACCTGACGGAGCACACGCGATGACCGAGGCGCTGCTGGAGGCCGGGGCGATCCTGCCCGGCCCGCCGGCCGGCGACGGCGCGGACGCGATCACCGCCCGCGCCTACCGGCATCCGGCGCTGGACGGGCGGACCGTGGTGCGGCTGACCGGCGCCACCGTCGGCCCGGCCGAGGACCTGAGCATGGAGTTCCTCGGCTGCACCACGGCCGGGGCGATCACCGTCGGACACGGGCGGCGGCCGGCGCTCGGTTTCCCGGCCTGGGCGCTGGTGCATGCCCCGGCGCACGGCCGGCAGGCGCTGGCCCTGGTCAAGGACATGGAGCGGCTCGCCCGCACGGCCCGGCACAAGCCCGGCAACGCGCGCGACGGCTATGCGACGCTGGCGCGGCGGCTCGGGGCGGCCGCGCCGGAGCTGCTGCCGACGTTCTGGGAGCAGGCCGGGCGGGCGTTCCTGGCGGCCGACAACCCGCGGATGGCCGGGACCTGCTTCACCGAGGCGCGGCGGGCCGAGCAGGTGCACGGGCTGAGCGTCGACGAGGACCGGGTGCGTGACGTGCACGTGGAGTTCGCGCTGGCCGGTGGGCTGCCCGCGACGATGCTGACCGCGTACGCCCGGGAGGTCGCGGCACGGCGGCCGGCCGCGGAGGCGTACGAGCTGGTCAAGACACTCTCGCTGCGGCGGATCACGGGCGGGCTGCCGCCGCACGCCGGCCTGGTCTCCGACCTGGCGCGGCTCGCCAGGGCGGCCGGGCTGGACGCCGACCGGGAGACCGGCGAGGTGGTGGCGCTGCTGCTGGCCGCTCCGTCGACGCTCCGGTCGCACCCGGCGGTGTGGAAAGCCCTCCGCCCGGTGCTGATCCGCCTCGGCAAGCGGGACGCCGGGCTGCGGACCCGGCTGCTGGAGGTCCTGCCGGACCCGCCGGGCTGGCGGACCGACATGCGCGACCAGTGGCTGGAGCTGCTGGAGGCCACCGGGGCGGCCGACGACCTGGTCAGCGGGGACGCCGGCGTCCCGGCCGCCCGCTGGCTCGAGAGGTTCCTCGGCCTGAGCCACTATCACTCCGGCCGTGGCCGGCAGGCGGCGCTGCTCGGGCTGGTCGAGCGGCTGGCGCCCCGGCTGATCGCCGAGGGCGGCGCCACGCTGGCGCCCTACCCCTCCCTGGTCGACCTCGACGTCCTCGACGTCTGCGTGGCCGCGGGGGTGCCGGTCGACATCGGCGCCACCCGCGCGGATTTCGGATTCGCGATCGACGAGTGGGTGGCCGACACCGGCGCCGGCCGCCGTGACCTGGCCGCGGTCGTGGCCGACCCGGAGTTGCGGGCACGCCTGCTGCTCAGCCTGCGCCACGCGCTCGACCGGGCATACGATCCGCTCGACGCGACCGGCCTGCCCGCGCCCGTGCGCGGTCTGGTCCGCGAGCTGACCGGGTCGGACACGGCCGAACCGGAGCACTCGACGATCACCGACGAGGCGCTCACCACGGCGTGGGACGGACTCACCGGCTGGACCTGCGGGGGGCGCCAGAGCAGCCTGCTGTCCCAGGTGGCCGCGGTCGGCGCGATCCTGGCCGACCCGGACGCGGCCGAGCCGGGGCTGATCCCGCCGGTCGTCCCGGCCTGGGCGCCGCTGCTGGCCGGCCTCGGCGCGGTCGCGCTGCGGGCGGCGTCCCCGGCCACCCCGGACGCGGACCGGACCGCGCTGGCCGTGCTGCTCCACCTGATCTCCGGGACGCCGCTCGACGGGGGCGGGGCGCCGGTCCAGGTGCTGGAGGTGGGCGAGGAGCAGAGCATCGACACCCCGGTCCGGGGGATGCGGGACGGGGGACGGCTCACCGTGCTGTTCCCGTGCCACGGGTATGAGTACGAGGCGAGTCACTGCTGGTTGCGCGGTGCGGTCCAGCTGGCGCCGGACGGGGTGTTCACGCTGCCCGGCGGGCCCGGGCGGGAGGTGCGCGAGGCGTTCCGGCCCAGCGGGCGGCTCGGCGGCCGGCGGCTGGGGGCGTACCTCGAACTGCTCGACGAACGCGGTCCGGTCCCCTGGCGGCCGGAGGCGGCCACGGACCTGGCCGAGGCGACCGGGATGTCCCGGGCCCAGGCGATCCTGCTGCTCGCCGGGCTGCCCGGGATCGACCGGCGGGAGGCGGCGTTCCTGAGCGCCGGCCAGCGCACCCTGCTCGGCCTGACCGCCACCCAGGCCAGGGAGGCCCGGAGCGGCCTGCGCGACCTGAGCCACGCCCAGCGGGTCGCGCTGCTGGACGCGGCGATGCCGGCCGACCCGGCCGCCCTGTGGGAGCGGGGGCCCGACGTGGCCGCGATCGCCGCGGCCTGGCTCGCCATCCGGGGCCGCCGTGCCGCCGTGCCGGACGACCTGGTCGCCGGACTGGCCCGCCTCGTCGGCACGCCGCCGGCGGGTGAGCTGCTGCGGGTGATCGCGGCGCCGGGTCCCGGTGACTGGCTGACCACCGACGGGCTCTTCGACGAGGACCACCTGCGGGCCGCCGCGATCGCGCTCCCCTGGCTGGCCTACAACCTGACCTGGGACGACCCGCTGCGCGCCGCGCTGCCGGAGGCGCTGCGGCTGGTCCGCGAGCGGCTGCGCGACCCGGACCTGCGGGTCGGCCAGGCGTGGTACCGGCGGGAGCACCGCCCCGAAGCCGGTCCGGCGCTCCTCGTCGAGGAGGACAGCGGGCACGTCTCGGTCACCCTCGCGCCGGCGCGTCTGACCGGGCCGGACGACCCGGCGATCGGCATGGTCGGCAAAGACCTGGCGGTGGCGATCCGGATCCTGCTGTCCGGGCTGATCGAGCACGCGGTGACCACCCCGGAGGGCGCCGCCGGTGATCCCCGCGACCCGCGGGTCAGCCTGCCCGCGGTGGTCGACGAGGTGCGGCAGCGGCACGGGCTGGACGCCGGCGCGGCGGCGTACTACTTGCAGGTGCTCGCGCTGCCGGATCCGACGGACAAGGCGGTCCAGGGCTGGAACGGCTGGAAACCCGCCGAGCTGCGCCGGGCACAGCAGGCGCTGATCGACGCCGGGCTGGTGGTGGCCGGCAAACGGGAACGGGCCGGCCGGCCGGTGTTCCTGCCCGGTGCGTGGCGTCCGGCCCGGGCGCCGCACCGGCCGGTCGAGACCTGGAAGCTGCGAGGGCTGGCCGACCTGGACGGGACGCTGCTGGTGCTGACGTCGCTGCCCCGGCAGTTCGGCATGGCCTGGGCCCGCGTTCTGGACGGCGACGAGCCCCGCTACCACCTGGAGGCAAGCCGATGAGTGACGGGCTGCTGGAGGCCGGCGCGGTGCTGCCCGGCCCGGCGCCGGACGCCACGCGGGACACGGTGACCGCCCGCGCCTATCGACACCCGGCGCTGGACGGTCGCACGGTGGTGCGGCTGACCGGCGCCACCGTCGGGCCGGCCGAGGACCTGACCATGGAGTTCCTCGGGTTCGCCACGGGCGGCGCGGTCGAGGTCGGGCACGGTCCGCGGCAGGCGCTGGGGTTTCCGGCGTGGGCGCTGGTGCACGACCCGGCACACGGGCGGCACGCGCTCGTCCTGGTCCAGGAGATGGAGCGATTGCGCCGGACAGCCGGGCGGAAACCGGGCCTGGCCCTGGACGGCTACCGCGCGCTGGCCCAGCGGCTCGACGGCGCGGCACCGCAGTTGCTGCCGACCTTCTGGGAGCAGGCCGGGCGGGCCTTCCTGGCCGCCGACAACGCGCGGCCGGCCGGGACCTGCTTCACCGAGGCCCGGCGCGCCGAGCGGGTGCACGGCCTGGTGGTGGACGAGGAACGGCTCCGCGAGGTGCACCTGGAGTTCGCCTTCGCCGGGGCGCTGACCGCGGCCATGCTCACCGCGTACGCCCGGGAGGTGGCCGACCGGCAGCCCGGTCCGGAGGCGTACGAGCTGGTCAAGACGCTCGCGCTGCGCCGGGTCGCGGGCGGCCTGACCCCGCACTCGTCGATGGCGACCGACCTGTCCCGGCTGGCCAAAGCGGCCGGGCTGGACGCCGGCCGGGAAGCCGAGGAGGTGGTCGCCCGGCTGCTCACGTACCCGGCGGTGAGCCGGTCGCACCCGTCGGTGTGGAAGGCGTACCGGAAGGACCTGGTCCGTCTCGGGCGGCGCGACGCCACCGTCCGGTCCCGGTTGCTGGAGATCGTCCCGGACCCGCCGGGTCACCACCCCGACTTCACCGGGATCTGGCTCGACCTGCTGGAGGAGACCGGGGCGGCCGCCGACCTGGTCTCGCCCGAGCTCTCCGGGGTCTCGGCCGGCCGATGGCTGGAACGTCTGCTGGGTGGCCGCCGGATCCGGCGGCGCGACGTGCGGTTGCTGGGTCTGATCGAGCGGATGGGGCCCCGGCTGATCGCCGAGGGCGGCCTCACCGTCGCCGCCCAGCCGTGGAGCGTTGACCTGGACGTGCTCGACCTGTGCCGGGCCATGGGCGTGCCGGCCCGGATCGGCGGCCCGCACCGCGACGACGGTTTCGACGTCACCGCCTGGGCCCGGGACACCACGCCCGGCCGGCGCGACCTCGCCGCGATCGCGGCCGACCCGGAACTGCGGCCCCGGCTGCGACAGGGGGTGCGCCAGGCGATCCGGCAACTCCGCGACGGCAGCTCGCTGACCAGTCCGGCGCTTCCCGCTCGCACGCTGCGGGAGGCACTCGGCGCGGCCGGTGCCCGCGAGGTGCTCGTCGAGCTGATCGGCGAGCTCACCGCGCAGGCCGCCGACAGCACGGTGACCGAGTTGGAGGCCGGCCTCAGCGAGCTGGCCGCGCTCTGGTCCCCGGCCGGCATGGAGCTCGCCCCGGACGGGTTCGGCCGGCTGGCGGC
This sequence comes from Actinoplanes ianthinogenes, assembly GCF_018324205.1. Classification (NCBI taxonomy): domain Bacteria; kingdom Bacillati; phylum Actinomycetota; class Actinomycetes; order Micromonosporales; family Micromonosporaceae; genus Actinoplanes; species Actinoplanes ianthinogenes. The sequence goes on along the minus strand of NZ_AP023356.1, from coordinate 7,192,005 downwards.
GGTCGACATGCCGGCCGTGCTCGCCCGCACCCTGCGGGCCGGGCTGCCGGCCGAGCTCGCCTGGCCGGCCTACGAGCGGGCCACCGCGCGGCTCGCCGTCGTCAAGGCCGGGGACTCCTGGCCCGCGCTGGTGGTGCACGACGCGCAGCGGGCGCAGGTCGTCGGGCCGGACGGCACGATCAGCGAGCACGTGTTCCGCACGCCGGCCGTCGCCCACCACTCGTACGTGACGTGTGTTCTGGTGGACGACCAGTTGCTGGTGTCCTGGCAGTCGGTGGTCGACGGGGTCCGCGCCTACTGGTCGGCGCAGCCGGATGAGGTGTTCGAGGGCGAGCTGCGGATCGGACGGGGCCTGTGGAGCGTGCCGGCGGCGCCGCTGCCGCTGCCCCGCGGCGGGCTGACCACCGGCGCCCGGCCGTTGCACGCCGGCGATCTCCGGCTGCCCCCGGAGACGCTGCCACTGGCCTGGGACGGGGTGGCGTACTGGCGGTGTGAGCTGGTCGAGGGCGCCGACGGGAACGGGGAGTGGCGGTGGCGCGAGTTCGACCCGCGGACCGGTGACGGGGGCCGGTTCAGCGTGCCGGCGTTCTTCGCCGCGGCCGGTGACCGGCTCGTCCCGGAGGCCTGCCAGTGGCGGCCGGTGCCGGCCGAGTTCGCCGATTCGCCGCTGGGCGTCCGGGACGGGATGACCGGCTGGCGGACCGTCACCGACTCGGAGAACGGGCAGGCCGGGGAGGGGATCGACGGGCGCCGGGTGACTGTCGCCCGGCGCGCTCTGGCGCGGGGCCGCACCGGCGCGGGCGAGGAGACGCTGGTCGCGGCGGTGCTGCTGCCCGGCGCGGCGGCGCCGTTGCCGGTGACCCGGGTGCGCGACTACCGGCACGAGAGCCTGCGGTGGTGGACGGCCGACGGCGAGCACCTGCTCGCCGATCAGCCGGACACCACCGCCACCCTGCCTCCGCTGGCCTGGTGGCACGCGATGCGGGCGCGGGACGAGGCGGGCTCCGCCGCACTGCGCGCCCTCGATGAGACCACCGCGGCCGCGCTCCTGGCCGTGGACGACGCGGTGACCGGGACCATCGCGCTCCGGGAGGCGGTCGCCGCCAACCTCGCGGCTCACCTGCCGGCGGTCACCGCCGTCGTCTTGCGGGATCGGGTCGCCGAGGTGGTCACTCGTGCGATCCGGCTGCGTCGCCGCATCGCCACCGTCCCCGGCCACCTGACGCCCCCGGCAGCGCCGGCGACCGGCCCGGCGCCCGCGCCGACCGTGGCCGACGACGCGCTGCGCAAGGCTTGGGACGGGCTGGCCGGCTCGGAACGCACCTACTACAGCCACTCGGCGGCGGCCCGGCACCAGGTCCTGGAGCAGGTCGCCGGGGTCGCCGCCCTGCTCGCCGCGCCGGACACCACCGACCCCGCCGGTCTGCCCGCGGTCGGCGCGACCTGGCCGGGACTGCTCGGCGGACTCGGCGCGGTCGCGCTGCGGGCGGCGTCCCCGGTGACCGGTGCGGCCGATCGGGCGGCCCTGGTTGCCTTCCTCGGGGCGATCGCCGGGACACCGCTGGACGGGTCCGGGCCGCCGCTGCGGGTGCTGGAGGTGGTCGAGGAGCGGATGGAGGTCGCCCGGGTCGATGTCCATCGGGACGCCGGTCACCTGACGGTGCTCTTTCCACCCGGCCGGTACCAAGCCGCGCCCGGCGCCGGTCAGTGGCGGCGCGGCATGATCCAGGTCGCTCCGGACGGCGTGTTCTCACTGCCGGAGGGAGTGACCGTGCACGCCGAGGCACGGCCCACCGGGCGGCTCAGCGGCACCCGGCTGACCGCGTTCCTGGCTCTGCTCGCCGAGCGCGGACCCGTGCCGTGGCGGCCGGCCGCCGCCGAGGGCCTCGCCGCCGCGACCGGCATGGGCCGGGGCGAGGCGGTGCTGCTGCTCGCCGGCCTGCCCGGGATGGCCGCCGCGGACACCCCTTATCTGACCGCCGAGCAGCGCGCCACGCTGGGGATCAGCGCGGCCGTCGCCACCACCGGACGGGCCGGGCTGCGGGAGCTGAGCTTCGCGGAGCGGGTGGCGCTGCTCGACGCGGCCATGCCCGCCGATCCGGCGGATCTCTGGGAGCGCGGGCCGGAGGTGCCGGCGGTCGCGGGGAAGTGGATCGCGCTGCGGGGACGGCGGGCCGCCGTGCCGGACGAACTGGTCGCCGAGCTGGCCCGGGTGATCGACGCGTCGCGGGCGGCTGCCGTGCTGGCGGCGATCGCCGCGCCCGCACCCGGTGACTGGCTGAACACCGACGGGCGGACCGTCCTGGTGGACGCCTGGCGGTCGCGCACCGAGTCCGATCGGGGCGAGCCGTTCGAACACACCTACCTGCGCGACGCCGGGACCGCCCTGCCCTGGCTGGCCTACCGGCTGCCGTGGGGCGACCCGCTGCGCGCCGCGCTGCCCGAGGCGTTGCGGCTGGTCCGGGAGCGGCTGCGCAACCCGGACCTGCTGATCGGACAGGGACTGCACGAGCCGGGCCGGCTGCCCGACGTCGGCCCGGTACTGGTCGAGGGCCCCGCCTGGCAGGACCGGGTTTCGCATTTCCTGGCGCCGGCCCGGCTGTCCGGTCCCGACGATCCGGCGCTCGGTCACATCGGCGCGCCGAACGCGGTCGCCATCCGGATCCTGCTGTCCGACTGGATGGACCGGGCGGTCGGCACCCCGGACGGCGCGACCGGCGATCCGCACGACCCGCGGGTCAGCGTTCCGGGCCTGGTCGCCGAGGTGCGGGACCGCTTTGGTCTCGACGACGCCGCGGCGGCGTACTACCTCCAGGTGCTCGCGCTGCCGGACCCGGCCGACAAGGCCGTCCTCGGCTGGAACGGGTGGAGGACCGCCGCCCTGCGCGCGGCCCAGCAGGCGCTCACCACCGCCGGTCTGGTGGTCGCCGCCAAGCGCGCCCGCGCCGGGCGACCGGTCTTCCTGCCCGGCGGCTGGCAGGAGGAGCGGGCCCCGCGACTGCCGGTGGAGACCTGGAAGCAGAGCATGTACGCCGAGGCCGGGCACGTGCGGATCGTGCCGATGTCGTTGCCGGAGCTGTTCCGTACCGCCTGGGGCCGGGTCGTCGCCGGTGACCCGCCCCGTTACCACGACCTCCGGGAGAAGCCGTGACCGCGACCCGCCAGATCGACCCGCCCGAGCATCGGTACGCCGATGAGCTGGCCTTTCTCGCCGGCGCCGACGACGGTCCACGGCCGCCGGCGTGGCGGCTGACGCCGCGCTCGGTGGTCACCTTCATCGCCGGGTCCGGCGGGATGCCGGTCGACGGGCCGGGCGGCAAACGGGTGATCGAGCCGAAGTTCGTCGGGGAGCGGGCCCTGGTCGAGCGGTGCGTCGTCACCCTGGCCGGCGAGCGCGGGCTGCTGCTGGTCGGCGAGCCGGGCACCGCGAAGTCGATGCTGTCCGAGCTGCTGGCGGCGGCGATCTGCGGGACCAGCGCGCTGGCCGTGCAGGGCACTGCCGGCACCACCGAGGACCAGCTGCGGTACGGCTGGAACTACGCGTTGCTGCTCGCCCAGGGCCCGTCTCCGGAGTCGCTGGTGCCCTCGCCGGTGCTGACCGCGATGACCACCGGCGCGGTGGCCCGGGTCGAGGAGATCACCCGGTGCCTGCCGGAGGTCCAGGACGCCCTGGTGTCGATCATGTCGGAGCGGCGGATCAGCGTGCCGGAGCTGGCCGGGCAGGACGGGGCGGTCGGGTACGCCGTGCCCGGGTTCTGCCTGATCGCCACGGCCAACCTGCGCGACCGCGGGGTGTCCGAGATGTCGGCGGCGCTCAAGCGGCGGTTCAACTTCGAGGTGGTGCCGCCGATCGCCGACCTGGACGCGGAGGTCGCCCTGGTCACCCGGCAGGCGCGGGCCTCGGTGGAGCGGGGCGGCGCCCGGTTCGCGGTGGACGAGGCGGTGCTGGAGACGCTGGTCACCGCGTTCCGGGACCTGCGGACCGGGCGGAGCGCCGAGGGGTGGGCGGTGGAGCGGCCGTCGTCGGTGATGAGCACGGCCGAGGCGGTGGCGGTGGCGGCGTCGATCGGGCTGGCGGCGGCGTACCTGCCCGGTCCGGATCCGTTGTCGCTGCTGCCCGGTCACCTGCTCGGGGTGGTGCGGAAGGACGACCCGGCGGATGCGGGGCGGTTGCTGGCGTACTGGGACGGCGCGCTGCGGCGGCGGGCCGAGGCCGGTTCGCGGATGTGGCGCCAGCTGTGGGAACACCGCGATGTCCTCCAGGACTGAACCGGGCCCGCGGGAGGCGGTCGACGGGCTCGCCGGGGACGGGCGGGTCCAGCTGATCGGCGTGCGCCACCACTCGCCGGTGCTGGCCGCGGCGGTGCCGGCCCTGCTCGACGCGTTCCGGCCGGCGACGGTGCTGGTCGAGCTGCCCGCCGAGATGCAGTCGTGGATCACGTGGCTGGCCGATCCGGGCACCGTCGCGCCGGTGGCGCTCGCGGCGGCCGGGACGGACGGGGCTCTCGCGTTCTACCCGTTCGCCGACTTCAGCCCGGAGCTGGCCGCGGTTCGCTGGGCGCGGGCCCACGACGTGCCGGTGGTCTGCGGGGACCTGCCGCTGACCGATCCGGGCTGGGCGGCCGGCCGGCGGGTGACCGCGACCGCGGACGGTTCGGGGCCCGGGCTCGGCGCGGCGGTGCACGCCACGGTGTCCGGGCGGGCCGGGGACGACCTGTGGGACCGGTGGATCGAGGCGGCGGCGCCGGGCAGTTCGCCGGAGGCGGTGCGGCGGGCGGCGCTGGCGGCCGGGTGGGCGCTGCGACAGGACGCCGGGCGGGACGGGATCGACCCCGTTGACCTGCGGCGGGAGGCTTGGATGCGGGCGGTGCTGGGGCGTACCGGAGGAAGGGTTGCCGCGGTGATCGGCGCCTTCCACGCGCCCGCCCTCCTCGACCCGTCGCTTCCGCTCGCCGGCGAGCCGGCGATCCGCGGGCCGGAGCCGGTGGTGTCGCTGGTGCCCTACACCTTCGACCTGCTCGACGCCCGGTCCGGGTATCCGGCCGGGATCCGGGATCCGCGCTGGCAGCAGGCGGTGTTCGAGGGTGGCGCCGCGCCGGGGCGGGTCCGGGCGGCGGCGGACCGGTTCGCCGTCGAGGTGACCCGGGCGCTGCGCGAGCGGAAACAGCCGGCCGGGCCGGGCGAGGCGGCCGAGGTGGCCCGGCTGGCCGGCGACCTGGCCGGGTTGCGCGGGCTGCCCGCACCCGGGCGCGGCGAGCTGGTCGAGGCGTTGCAGACGGTGCTGGCCCAGGGCTCGCCGACCGGCGCCGGCCGCACCGTGGCGCAGGCCATGGCGGACGTGCTGATCGGCCGGCGGCGTGGCCGTCTGCCCGCCGGAGCGCCGGTCACCGGGCTGCGCCCGGCCGTCGAACGGGAACTGGCCGCCCTGAAACTGCCCGGCCCCGGCGACCCGAGCCGGCGGATCCGGCTCGACCCACTGCGCTCCCCCACCGACCGTGCCCGTGAGCTGGCGATTCGCCGGCTGGCGGGGTGCGGCGCACCCTACGCCGAGGCGGGTCCGGCCGGGCCGGTCGCCGGTGGCGAGACGCTGACGACCACCTGGCAGGCGCGGTGGACGCCGAGCACCGACGCGGCGCTGGCCCTGGCCGGCCTGCACGGCGTCACCCTGGCCCAGGCGGCGGCGGGCATGCTGGCCGCGCGCCGCCGCCGGGAGGAACGGGCCGGTGGCCCGACCCCGGATCAGGCCCTGACGGGCCTGGCGGAAGCGGCGGCTTGCGGTCTGCCGGAGCTCGCTGTCGCACGGCTTTCCGACGTACGCCGAGCCGTCTGCCAGGGCGGCGCCATCCAGCAGATCATCGCGGCGGTGCACCTGCTCGGGCGGATCGAGCGGGGGCACGTCCCGGGCTTGACCGAGCCGCTCGACGGGCTGGTCCCGGCACGCGAGGAACTGCACGCGGCGGCGGTGGCGGCGGTCGACGGGCTCGCCGGTTCCGACCGCGTGGAGGATGCCCGGGCGTTGCTCGATCTCGTCCAGTCCGCGGACGAGGCGGGGCGGCGGCTGCGGCTCGGCCGGGCGGTCCGTGGCCTGGTCCGGGACGGGTCGCCGCTGATGAGCGGGGCGGCCAGTGCGGTCGGGGTGCTGCTCGACCACGAGACGGCGGAGGCGTTCGGCACGCGGCTGGCGTCGTGGGCCGACGCGCCGGACAAGCGGGCCGTCGACCGGCTGCGGGGCGCGCTCAGTGTCACGGGGGCGTTGTTGCAGGCGGGGGGCGACTTCCTGGATCCGCTGCTGGACACGGTGGAGCGGATGCCGGACGACGCGTTCGTGCGGCGGTTGCCGGGCTTGCGGGGCGGCTTCGACGTGCTGAGTCCGGGGGATCGGGACCGCCTCCTGCGGACGGTGGGCGAGCGGCACGGCACGGTCGACGATCGCCTGTCGGCGGACGCGGTCACTTTGGCGAGTTGGATCGCCGCCGATCGGGCGGGGCTGGCCGCGTTGGACGCCCTCGGGCTGGCTCCCGGCGCGCCGGCGCTCACTGGCGGCTCGTCGACCATCGCTGCCGCCGCGCCCGCGCTGACTCACGGCTCGCGCCCGCTCACTCCCGGCGCGGCCACCGGTCCTGCCGACGCAGCCGCCTCCACTGCCGGTCCGGTTGCACTCCCCACCGACGCCAGCCCCACTCCCGGCGCGGCCACCCACCCCACTGACACCAGCCCTGCTCCCGGTCCGGCTGCCCTCCCCACCGACGCCACCCCCACTCCCGGCGCAACCACCGACCGCGCCAACACCACCCCCACTCCCGGCCCAACCATCCACCCCACCGACGCCACCCCCACTCCCGGCGCGGCCACCCACCCGGCCAACACCGCCCCCACTCCCGGCGCGGCGACCCCCACTCCCGGCGTGGCCATCCACCCCGCCAACACCACCGCCACTCCCGGCGCGGCCACCCACCCCGCCAACACCGCCCCCACTCCCGGCGCGGCGACCCCCACTCCCGGCGTGGCCATCCACCCCGCCAACACCACCGCCACTCCCGGCGCGGCCACCCACCCCGCCAACACCGCCCCCACTCCCGGCGCGGCGACCCCCACTCCCGGCGTGGCCATCCACCCCGCCAACACCACCGCCACTCCCGGCGCGACCACCCACCCCGCCAACACCGCCCCCACTCCCGGCGCGGCCACCGACCCCACCGACACCGCCCCCGCTCCCGGCGCGGCCACCGACCTCACCGACACCACCGCCACTCCCGGCGCGGCCACCGACCCCACCGACACCGCCCCCGCTCCCGGCGCGGCCACCGACCCCACCGACACCGCCCCCGCTCCCGGCGCGGCCACCGACCCCACCGACACCACCGCCACTCCCGGCGCGGCCACCGACCCCACCGACACCGCCCCCGCTCCCGGCGCGGCCACCGACCCCACCGACACCGCCCCCGCTCCCGGCGCGGCCACCGACCCCACCGACACCACCGCCACTCCCGGCGCGGCCACCGACCCCACCGACACCGCCCCCGCTCCCGGCGCGGCCACCGACCCCACCGACACCGCCCCCGCTCCCGGCGCGGCCACCGACCTCACCGACACCGCCGCCACTCCCGGCGCGGCTGAGGGGGAACACGGTGGCGGGTGGGGGCGGATCTCGCCGGGGCAGCGGTGGCGGCTGTTGCTCGGGCGGGAGAGCGAGCACCTGGAGCCTGAGCAGCGCCGGATGGCCGCGGCGCTCGACGAGCTCTACGGGGCCGGGCGGGGCGAGGGCGCCTACACCGTGGACTCGGGCGGGGCGGCTGGTGGGGGGCGGGAGCGGGCGTACCCGGAAATCCGTGACTGGCTGGCGGACCTGGAGGATCTCTTCGGGACCGCGGTGCGGGACGAAGTGCTGGCCCGCGCCGCGGAACGCGGCCGGCTCGACGCCGTGCTCGCGGCGGACCCCGAGCAGGTCCGGCCCTCGATCGACCTGCTGCACGCGGTGCTGTCGATGGCCGGCGGCCTGCCGGAGGCCCGGCTGGCGAAGCTCCGGCCGCTGGTCGCCCGGCTCACCGCCGAGCTCACCGCACAGTTGGCGCGGCGGATCCGGCCCGCGCTGACCGGGCTCGGCACGCCCCGGCCGACCCGCCGGCCGTCCGGGCGCCTGGACCTGGCCGCCACCGTGCGGCAGAACCTGCACACGGTACGGACCGACCCGGCCGGGCGGCCGCGGATCATCCCGGACCGGCCGGTGTTCCGCAGCCCCGGGCGGCGCAATGTGGACTGGCAGGTGATCCTGCTGGTCGACGTCTCCGGGTCGATGGAGGAGTCGACCATCTGGGCGGCGCTCACCGCGTCGGTGCTGGCCGGGGTGCCGGCGTTGCGCACTCACTTCGTCACGTTCTCGACCGAGGTCATCGACCTGACCGACCGGGTCACCGACGCGCTGTCGCTGCTGCTGGAGATCAAGGTCGGCGGGGGCACGCACATCGCGGCCGGGCTGCGCTACGCCCGGCAGATCACCACCGTGCCGAGCCGGACCCTGGTGATCACGATCAGCGACTTCGAGGAGGGTTATCCGGTGGCCGATCTGCTCGGTGCCGCACGGGCCCTGGTCGACGACGGGGTGACGCTGCTCGGGTGCGCCAGCCTGAACGACAAGGGGCAGCCACGCTTCAGCACCGGAATCGCGTCGCAGCTGGTCGGCGCGGGGATGCCGGTGGCCGCACTGAGCCCGTCCGAGCTGGCCGGGTGGATCGGGGAGCGGGTCCGATGAGCCTGCCACCGGTCGATCCCCTGGTCACCGCCGAGGCGGTCGCGGCACTCCCGGCCCGCTTGCGCAAACGCCTCGACGAGGTGGTCCCGCAAGCCCTCGGCTGGCCGGTCTCGACCGAGAGCGGCGTGGTCACGGTCCGGCCCGACGACCAGACGACGGTGACGCTCACCGTGCCGGTCGCCGCGGCGGCGGACGCGACGTGCAGTTGCCTGCTGGCGCCCCGCTGCCTGCACCGCGCCGCCGTCCTCAGCGCCGCCCCGATCCACACCGACGCCCCACCGGAGGCGACAGCCCCACCGAAACCGACGACCCCAACAGAGCCGGGCCAAGCGAAACCGGGGGCCCCGGAAAAGCCCGCCCCAGCTGAAACGGCGGCCCCAGCGAAACCGGCGGCCCCGGGAGAGTCGGCGGCCCCCGCGAAACCCAGGACCCCACCAGAGCCAGCGACCCCAGCGAAACCCACGACCCCAAGAGAGCCGACGGTCCCGTCGAAGCCGACCGCCTCGGCGGAGCCGACCGCCTCGCCGGAACCGAACGCTCCACCGGAGCCGGAGCCGGAGCCGTCCCCCACTTCGACCAAGCCCTGCCTGACCGAGACAGGTGATACCGCCGAGCCAGTCATCCCGTCCGAGCCAAGCACCCCAGTCAGAGCAGACGACTCGACCGATGGTCCAAGGCCGGTCACCGAAGCCCAGGCCGCCGCGGCGCGGGAGCTGTGGTCGGCCGCGGCCGCGGTACTGGCCGGCGGCATCCCGGCCGCCGGCGCGCTCGTCCAGGCCGACCTGCTGCGAGCCGTCCACCAGGCCCGCGCGCTCGGCCTGCACGCCCCGGCGTCCGCCGCCGTCCGGGTCGTCGAGCGGCTGCGGTCCGGTCGGCGGGACGACCCGTCGTTCGGCCTGACCGACCTCACCGACGACCTGCTGGACCTGCTCACCGCCTGCCACCGGCTGACCCACGGCGCCGGCGACAGCGCCGCCGCGGGGACCGCCCGCCGGGACTACGAACCGGTCGGTGACCTGCGGCTGTACGGCCTCTTCTGCGAACCGGTACGGACCCTCACCGGGCACGCCGGGGCGGCGACCTACCTCGCCGACCGCACCGGACGGCTCTGGGTGGTCTCCGACGTCAAGCCGGCCGACAAACCGCCCACCGCGGCCGCGGTCCGCACGTCGGTCGATCTCGGCGAGGTCCGGCTCAGCCATCACGCCTTGGCCCGGGCCGGGCTGCTGGCGAGCAACGCACACGCCTCGCCGACCGGCCGGCTCAGCCACGGCCGGGCCCGGCAGGCGGTGTCCGCGGCCGGAGCGGGATGGTTCGAGGCACCGCTGACCGCCCTCTGGGAGGTGAGTCCCGGCGCCCAGGCGGACCGCTGGCTGGAAGCCGCGGCACTCCCGGCGCAGGACCGGCCCGCGCCGCACGACCTGGCCTTCCTCGACGGCGTCATCCTCGGGGCCACCCGCCACGGCCTGCTGCTCGCCGACGACCGGCACCGCCTGACCGTCACGGTCTCCGCCGTCCACGAGGACCCGTCACTGCCCTATGTCTCCAACCTCCGCCTGCTCGCCACCCACGCGACCGGTCAGCGGATCCGCCTGATCGGCCGCTTCACCGGGCCACGCCGAGTGGATGGCGTGGCCTTCGCCGCCCACTGGCTCCCCACGGCCCATGGCGGCCACGTCGACCTCGGCGCCACCGTCCTCACCCGGGCCGATCTCCCCCACCGTGACCCGCCTGCTCCCGCCGGACCAATCGCCCCCGCCGGTCCGATCGCCGCCGAGGGACCAATCGCCCCCACCGGACCGGTCGCCCCCGCCGGACCGCTCACCCCCGCCGGACCGCTCACCCCAGCCGGACCGGTCATCCCCGCCGAGCCGGTCGCCCTGGCCGGATCGACCGCCCTCGACCACCAACCGGCGGCGCCACCCCTGCACCTGCTGCGGCACCAGGTCGAACGGGTCGTCGCCGCCGGCCGGGCCGCTCTCCTGACCGGTGTCGGCACCGACGCCCGCCGGCTGAGCGCCGCGCATCTCGACATCGCGAGCGCCGTCCTCCGCGAGCTCGGTCACGCGGGCGTCCGGCGTACCCGAGATGTCTTCGGCCGCCTCGACCCGCACGACGCGCACCGCCTCGCGCGGGCCTGGCTCACCGCGGCGGTCTTCGAGCGGGCCGCCGCGCGCGCGGCGGCCCGCCGGGCCTGGGCCGGATCTGAAGTGTGACCGAACTTGTGTTGACACAAAACCGGGACGCCGCCACTCTTGTGTCAAGCGATTGACACAAGTGGGGGATCATGACTTCGTATCCGGTTGACGACGTGGCCCGAGTCGGCCGCCGGATCCTGATCTGGCGGCTGGCCGGCCTCGTCCTCGGTCTGGTGGCCGCGATCCTGCTGGCCACCGGCCCGCCGAGCCGGCTCGGCGTGAACACCGCGCTGGCCGTCCCGGCGTTCGCGCTCGGCCTGCTGGCCGGCGTGATCCTCGGCGAGGTCACCGGTCGCGCCCCGGCCGGCGCCACCCGCACCGCGACGCTCGAGGTGCGGACCGCGACCGCGTTCCTGCCGCGCCGGATGACCGGCCTGGTGGCCGGCCTCGCCGTGCTGGCCGCGGCGTTCTACACCGCGACCACCCTGGCGGCCGGGCCCGACGACCTGGGCCGGGCCGGCCGCGCCCTGACCGTGACCTGCGATGACGTGACCGTCAGCAACACGCCGTGGCCGGGCGAGTTCTACACCTTCCCGATCGCCCTGGCGATGCTGGCCGGGCTGACCGCCGCGGGCTTCGCGACGTGGGCCGTGGTGCGACGCCGCCGCCCGGTGGCGGACGAGGCCGGGCGGGCGGCCGACGACGCGGTACGCCGGACCGCCGCCCGCGCGATCGTCGCCGCCTGCGGAGTCCTGGTCTGCGCCCCGCTGGCCGGCTCGGCGGCGGTCGCCGCCGGTGCGCTGGGCAACATCCCGTGCCCGTCGCCGGTGTACCCGGTGACGCACTGGGCCTCGCTGGCCATCGCCCTGGTCACCGGCCTCCTCACGTGCGTGTTCACCGCGTTCACCCTGCGCCCCGGAACGCGATGACCATCCAGCTCCGGGTCGACACCACGCTCCCGGTCCCGCCCTACGAGCAGATCCGCGCCCAGCTCGCCCAGCTCATCGAGCACGGCGCCCTCCCGCCTCGGGAGCGCCTCCCCCCGGTCCGCCAGCTGGCCGCCGACCTGGGTCTGGCCGTCGGCACGGTAGCCCGCGCCTACCGCGAGCTCGAACTGGCCGGCCTGATCGTCTCCCGCCGTGGCGGCGGCACCCGGGTGACCGATGCGCCACCGGTGCGCCACGACCAGCTGCTCGACCTCCGGGCGGCCGACTACGTCACGGCGGCCCGCCGGCTCGGTGCGACCGACGAGCAGCTGCTCACCGCCGTACAGAAAATCCTCGGAGGCCGAACGCCCTCCCGATGACGTCCCGTCGTATCAGCGCTCGTCAGCCGATACAGCGACGGCGCCGAGCCGGACAAAATACAGGCGGAGCCGTCCGCACCCGCCGTCAAGGAGATGATCGACTGATGCCGCGCCGACGCTGGGAGTTGCGGGACAGGATCGCCCGCCTGGACCCGGACCGTGACCACCTGGAGATCTATCAGCTGTCCGCGGGCCGGGAGTTTCCCTGGGACTACACCCGGGCCCTGGAGTTCGCGCTGTTCCGGACGTACTGCGTGCCGAGCATCTCCCGGCTGCTGGCGGCGACCGGAGAGTTCCGCGACCGGCCGCAGAAACGGTACGACGACACCTCCCTGCTGATGGCCGAGATCGCCACGCACGGTTACGACTCGCCGCGCGGGCGGGAGGCGCTGAAGGTCGTCAACCGGGCGCACGGCCGCTTCGCGATCAGCAACGACGACATGCTGTACGTGCTGTCCACGTTCATCTACGACCCGATCGAGTGGCTCGGCAAGTACGGCTGGCGACCGCCCCACGAGCACGAGAAACTGGCGGCCTTCCACTACTACCGCGAGGTCGGGCGGCGGATGGGCATCCGGGAGATCCCGGCCGGCTACGCCGAGTTCCTGGCGTTCAAGCAGCGCTACGAGCGTGAGCAGTTCGTCTACTCGGAGACCAACCGGCAGATCGGCGAGTACACGGTGGGCCTGTTCGCCGCCTGGTTCCCGGCCGTCCTGCGCCCGGCCGTCCGCCTCGGCGTCCGCGGCATGCTCGACGAGCCGATGCTGCGCGCCTTCGGCTTCTCACCCGCCCCACGCTGGGTCGGCGCCCTGGGTGACCTCGGCCTGCGCGCCCGGGCCCTGGCCCTGCGCTTCTTCCCGCCGCGCCGCACCTCGATCCTCGGCGTCTCCCCGCGCAACCGCACCTATCCGGGCTACCCCGCCGATTACCACCCGACCGACCTGGGCGCCGAGGCGCCCGCTCCCGACTTCCCGGCCGAACACCTCCGCCGCGCCTGAGACCGCCACCGGCGCACCGAGCCTCACGACTCCTGGACGTAAAGCGCGTCGATCGCCGCCGCGTAGCGCTCCTGCACGATCCGGCGCCGCAGCTTCAGCGTCGGGGTGAGTTCACCGGTCTCCGGCGTCCACCCGTCCGGCAGCACGTGGAATCGCTTGACCTGTTCCGGGCGGGACAGCCGGTCGTTGGCCGCGCCGACCGCCGCGGTGATCTCGGCGAGCAGCGCCGGGTGCACCGCCAGGTCGGCGAGCGCCAGGTCGAGACCCTGCCGGGCGGCCCAGGCCTGCGCGGTCTCCTCGTCGAGCACGATCAGGGCGGTCACGTACGGCCGCCGGTCCCCGATCGCCACCGCCTGCGCGATCAGCGGGTGGGCCCGCAGCAGGTTCTCGATCTGGGCCGGGGCGATGTTCTTCCCGGCCGAGTTGATGATCAGCTCCTTCTTCCGGTCGGTGATGGTCAGGAAGCCGTCGGCGTCCAGGGTGCCGACATCGCCGGTGGCCAGCCAGCCGTCCGCGTCGGTGACCGGCTCGACGCCGCCGTCCGGCAGCAGGTAACCCGCGCACACCAGCGGCCCGCGGACCAGGATCTCGCCGTCCTCGGCCAGCCTGAGCTCCATGCCGGGGTTGACCCGGCCGACCGTGCCGGTCCGGAAGCTGTCCGGGGTGTTGATGGTGGCGGTCCCGGTGGTCTCGGTCATCCCCCAGACCTCGAGCACGTCGATGCCGATGCCCGCGAGGTAGAGCAGCACCTCGACGGGGATCGGCGCGGCGCCGCTGCCCGGCCAGAGCACGTTGTCCAGGCCGAGCCCGGCGCGCAGCGGCCGCAGCACGCGGGTGTCCACCAGGTCCAGCCGGGTGGTCAGCTCGGGTGGCAACGGCTGCCCGGCCTCGCGCAGCTTGTGGGCCTGCAAGGCCACCTCGCGTGCCGTCTCCACGGCGTTGCGGACGGCCGGGTCGGCCGCGGCGAGCTGGGCCTGGATGCCGGCCACGAACTTCTCCCAGATCCGCGGCACCCCGAAGAACGACACCGGCCGGACACTGATCAGCCCGGCGAGCAGCTGGGCGGGGTCGGGGCAGATGGTGACGTGCCCGGCCCGGTAGATCGCGTTGTAGACGCCGAGCATCCGCTCCGCGATGTGCGCGAGCGGCAGGTACGCCAGCGACGCCGCGTGGTCCGGTGTCGGGACCGTCGCCTCCAGCACCACCGACTGGTAGATCACGTTGTGGTGGGTGAGCACCACGCCTTTCGGGTCGCCGGTGGTGCCTGAGGTGTAGAGCAGGGTGACCGGCTGGTCCGGCCGCACCGCGCGCCAAGTCTTCGTGAAGGTCTCCGGGTCGGCGGGCCGGGCGGCGATCCGCGGCAGGTCCCGGTCGAGCACCAGAACGTGCTCGACGTGTTTCGGCAGCGGGGTCCACTTGGCCAGGTCGGCTTCGCGCTCGAGGACCAGGATGCGGGCGCCGCTGTGCTCGGCCAGGTAACCGAGCTGGGCCGGCGCGAGGGTGGCGTAGACGGTGGACGGGATGGCGCCGAGGTGCACGGCGGCCAGGTCGACCAGCCAGTGCTCGACCCGGCTGGACATCATGATCAGCATGCGGTCGCCGGCGCCGAGGCCGAGCTCGGACAGGCCGCGCGCGATGGCGGCGACCCGGTCGCGCAGCTCGCGCCAGGTCAGGGCACCCGGGACGCCGAGCGTGCTGAGCGCCGGCAGGTCGCCGAACTCGGTGGCGTTGCGGTGCAGCAGGGTGGGAACGGTCAAGCCTTCTGCGGTGGCGGAGCACCGCTGGGCAACGGAGTCCATTCCGGAACAGTAAGCCTTCGAACGGCGCATCTTGCTATGCAACGAGTTGCATAGCAAGATGCTGGGCATGGCGCTGGAGCACGCGATCCTGGTCTCCCTGCTGGAGCAGCCCGGATCCGGATATGAGCTGGCCCGCCGCTTCGAGCGGTCCATCGGCCGCTTCTGGACCGCCACCCACCAGCAGATCTACCGGGTGCTGAAGCGGATGGAGGCGGACGGCTGGGTCACCGCCGTCGACGTCGGGCAGGACGGCCGGCCGGACAAGCGCGACTTCACCGTCTCGGCGGCCGGCCGCGAGGTGCTCACCGGGTGGCTGCACGAGCCGGTGCAGCCCGAGGCGGTGCGGCACGATCTGGCGGTGAAGGTGCGCGGCGCCGCCTTCGACGACCCGGCCGGGCGGGCCGCGCTGATCGACGAGGTCGTGCGTTACCGCGCCGAGCACGAGGAGTTGCTGGCGCGCTATCTCGCCGGCGAGAAACGCGACTTCCCCGATATTTCGTCCTTGCGCGCCGGCGAGCGGTTGCAGCATGTCGTGCTGCGCGGCGGCATCGCCTACGAGCGGATGCTGCTCGACTGGCTGGACGAGGTCCTCATCACGCTCCGTCATCTCCGAGAGGAATCCTGAACAGTGCTGTTCAATCCGAACACGACCGACTTCGCCCAGTTCGACGCGGAGACGCGCCGGCTGCTGCGGGCCACCGTCGACTTCTTCGAGGAGCGCGGCAAGAAGGAGCTGATCGACCGGTACATCAACCGGGCCTGGTATGACGACTTCCTCGCCTTCTCGGCGAAGGAGGGGCTGTTCGCGACGTTCATGACCCCGGGCGGTCATGGCGCGGACAAGCGGTGGGACACCGCCCGCAACGCCGCGCTGAGCGAGATCCTCGGGTTCTACGGCCTGGACTACTGGTACGTCTGGCAGGTCACCGTGCTCGGGCTCGGCCCGGTGTGGCAGTCGGCCAACCAGGCGGCCCGCGACCACGCCGCCCAGTTGCTCGACGACGGGCATGTGATGGCTTTCGGTCTCTCCGAGCGCAGCCACGGCGCCGACATCTACTCCACGGACATGGTCCTCACGCCGACCGACTCCGGGTATGTCGCCAACGGCACGAAGTACTACATCGGCAACGGCAACGTCGCCGGGCTGGTCTCGGTGTTCGGCAAGACCGCGGACGGCTACATCTTCTTCAAGGCCGACAGCCGCCACCCGAACTACCACCTGATCAAGAACGTCGTGAACAAGCAGATGTACGTGAGCACGTTCGAGCTGCGCGACTACCCGGTGCGCGAGGAGGACGTGCTGCACACCGGGCAGGCCGCCTTCGACGCCGCGCTGAACACCGTCAACGTCGGCAAGTTCAACCTGTGCACCGCCGCGATCGGCATCTGCGAGCACGCCATGTACGAGGCGGTCACCCACGCGCACCGGCGGATGCTGTACGGCAAGCCGGTGACGAACTTCCCGCACGTGCGGCGGGAGCTGGCCGACGCGTACGTCCGGCTGGTCGCCATGAAGCTGTTCAGCGACCGGGCCGTCGACTACTTCCGCTCGGCCGGCCCGGACGACCGCCGCTACCTGCTCTTCAACCCGATGACCAAGATGAAGGTCACCACCGAGGGCGAGCGGGTCATCGACCTGATGTGGGACGTGATCGCGGCCAAGGGCTTCGAGGCGGACACCTACTTCGACAAGGCCGCCATGGACATCCGCGGTCTGCCGAAACTCGAGGGCACGGTGCACGTCAACCTGGCGCTGATCCTCAAATTCATGCCGAACTACCTGCACAGCCCGGCCGTCTTCGACGAGGTGCCGACCCGGACCGACGCGGCGGACGACGAGTTCCTGTTCCGGCAGGGCCCGGCCCGGGGGCTCGGCGCGATCCGGTTCCACGACTGGCGGATCGCCTACGACAAGTTCGCCGCCCTGCCCAACGTGGCCGAGTTCCGCAAGCAGGCCGACGCGCTCCGCGGGCTCGAGGTGGCCAAGGAGCAGCACGCCGACCTGGACTTCCTGCTGTCGGTCGGCCAGCTGTTCGCCCTGGTCGTTTATGGACACCTGATCCTGGAGCAGGCCGAGCTGACCGGTCTGGACCACGCTCTGCTGGACGAGATCTTCGCGGTGCTGGTGCGTGACTTCGCACAGCACGCGACCGATCTGCACGGCAAGACCACGACCACCGACGAGCAGGCGGCGTGGGCACTCGCCCAGATCCGCCGGCCGATCGCCGACGAGGCGCGGACCGCGGCGGTGTGGGAGCAGGTGCTGGCGCTGGTCGGGGCGTACGAGATGCGCCCGTGAGGCAGCGGGCCTCACGGTGCGTCACTTGCGTTACCGTGGGGCCCATGCCGCGGCGTCCCCCAGGAAGTTATCGCGTAGGGATCGCCCGCCGGGAGGCGATCCTGGAGGTCGCGACCGGCTACTTCGCCCGGGGCGGCTATCACCACACGTCGATGGTCCGGATCGCCGCCGACGTCGGGATCACCGAGGGCGGCCTGCTGCACCACTTCCCGTCGAAGAAACACCTGCTCCTCGCGGTCGTCGAGCGCCGCATCCGGAGCGCCGCCCAGTGGCTCGACGACCTGCCGCCGGAGGCCACCGGCCGCGACGTGCTCCGCCGCCTGGCCGGCGTCACCGAGCGCCAGCTGGCCGAGCCCGGCCTGATCGAGCTGTTCGTCATCGTCTCGGCCGAGGCCGCCGACACGTCGAGCCCGGCGCACAGCCTGTTCGCCGAGCGATACGACAACGCCGTGCACGGCCTGGCCGCCCTCCTGCGGCGAGCGGTCGCCACCGGCGAGTTCCTCCCGGACACCGACTGCGTGGCCGTGGCCCGCGAGTGCATCGCCAACAGCGACGGCCTCCAGTTGCAGTGGGTCCTCAGTGGCGGCGCGCTGGACCTGGTCGCCGCCGCCCGCGCCTATCTGGACCGCCTGGCCCGGACCATCACCACCGACGGCGCCGGCCTCTAGCGTCCCCTCCCCCGCGATCCGCTGCCGGTGGCTTGACGGCCGGATAGTAAGCGCGCATACTAATTCCATGAAGACGATCGCCACCGCGAAGATCACCACCGACGTCCCGGCCCAGGCCTTCTTCGAGCGCTGGGCCGACATGGCCACCTGGCCGGAGTGGAACACGGACACCGACTGGGTCCGCCTCGACGGCCCGTTCCGCACCGGCGCGACCGGCAAGCTGAAGCCGAAAGGCGGCCCGGTGACCCGGTTCGTCGTGACGTCGCTCGTCCCGGGCCGCGAGTTCACCGACGTCTCGCTGCTGGCCGGCGCGCGCCTGACCTTCCAGCACCTGGTCACCGAGGAGCACGGCCGCACCACCGTCGCGGTCCGGGTCACCGTCACCGGCCCGCTCGCCTTCCTCTGGACCGCCGTTCTCGGCAAGGGCATCGCCTCGGGGATCGACGGCGACCTCGCCCGCCTCGAGGCCGCCGCCCGCGCGGCGGGGGTGCCGGCATGACCTCGCACTGGCTCGGCGTGGTGTGCCGGGACCACGTCCGGCGGGGTGTCCGGCTCGGCATCGCCCAGCTCGGGCACGGCAAGCGGACCGGGCTCGCCCGCCTCGCCCCCGGCGACCACCTCGTCTATTACTCCCCGCGGACCAGCCTGCGCGACGGCGCGCCGTTGCAGGCGTTCACCGCGCTCGGCACGGTCGCCGACGCGGAGATCTGGCAGGCCGACGAGGGTGACTTCCACCCGTGGCGGCGCCGGATCGACTACCTTCCGGACGTGATCGAGACACCGATCCGGTCCGTGCGCCTGGACCTCACCGCCCACCCGGGCTGGGGCGTCCAGCTGCGCCGGGGCCTGGTCCAGCTCACCGGCGCCGACTTCGCCCGCGTCCACGACGCCATGCGGGCGGCATGAGCCTGGCCACCGCGCACGAGAGCGCGGACGACAGCCCCGGCCTGCTGCTGTGGCAGGTCACCAACCGGTGGCAGGCCGCGCAGCGCGCCGCGCTCAAGCCGTTCGACCTGACCCATGTGCAGTTCGTGCTGCTGGCCACGCTCACCTACTTGCAGGCGTCCGGCCCGGTCACCCAGAAAGCGCTGGCCGGCATGGCCGCCACCGATCCGATGATGACCTCCCAGGTGCTCCGCGCGCTGGAGGGCCGCGACCTGGTGCACCGTCCCCCGGACCCGGCCGACCGGCGGGCCCGGGCGGTGGCCGTCACCGACGCCGGCCGCGACCTCGCCAACCGGGCGGTGGTCGCGGTGGAGGCGTGCGACGCCGCCTTCTTCGCCGCCCTCGGCGACGACCTGCCCACCTTCGTCACCGGCCTGCGCGCCCTGCGCCGCCCCTGACGCGCCTCTCCGCGCACCCGGATCAGGCGGGCTTGACCTCGACCGGGATGCCGTTGAGGACCGAGTTGCCGGAGAGCGGGTCGACGACCAACTCGTCGGTGAGCACGTTCGAGTTGACCCCCGGGTGGGCCGCCGCCACCGCCAGCCGGACGCCGGGCAGGTCGTGGCCCCAGCCGTGCGGCAGGCTGACCACCCCCGGCATCACCTGGTCGGTCACCTCGACCGTGACCGACAGTGACCCGGCCCGTGAGGTGATCGCGGCCGGTACCCCGTCCGCCAGGGTCAGCCGGGCCGCGTCCTCCGGGTGCACCTGGAGCGTGCACCGGTCCCGGCCCTTCACCAGCGCCGGCACGTTGTGCATCCAGCTGTTGTTGGAGCGCAGGTGCCGCCGCCCGATCAGGACCAGCCCGGGCCGCGGCCGGTCGAGCGCCGAGCGCAACCGTTCGGTCTCGGCGGCGAGCGGCGGCGCGCACAGCTCGATCAGGCCGCTCGGCGTGCGCAGCACCTCCGGGATCCGCGGCTTGAGCGGTCCCAGGTCGACCCCGTGCGGGGCGTCCAGCAGGCGCTGCAAGGACAGCCCGTCCGGAGCCGCGCCGAACCAGTCCCCGTACGCCCCGGTCCGCAACGCCACGTCCAGCAGCCGCTCGGCCGGTCCCGCCCCGGTCACCTGCTGCCGCAGCTCACCGGCGTCCCGGCCGAGCGCGGCACCGACCTTCCGCAGCGCCCCGCCCAGCAACTCCTCGTGCAGGTCCCCCTGGCGACCGGAAACGATCAGGATCAGCCGGGCCAGGATGTCGCACTCGTCCAGCGCGCCCGGCTCCGCCGCCAGCACCGGCGGTGAGTACGCCGCGAAGTTCCGCACCGCCAGGGCCAGGAACGAGAAGTCGTAGTGCCCCTTCCGGGTCGCGTCCAGCGGCGGCAGGATCACGTCCGCGTGCCGGGTGGTCTCGTTCAGGTAGGGGTCGACGCTGACCATGAAGTCCAACCCGCCGAGCGCCCGGTCCAGGCGGCCGCTGTTCGGCGTCGACAGCACCGGGTTCCCGGCGACCGTGAGCAGCGCCCGGACCTGCCCCTCCCCCGGCGTCTCGATCTCCTCGGCCAGCACCGCGACCGGCAGCTCGCCCTTCACCTCGGGCAGCCCGCGGACCCGGCTGTGCCAGCGGCCGACGGTGAATCCCCTGCCGCCCGGCTCGGTGTTCGGCCGCAGGTGCGCGGCGAGCGGGAACATCACGCCGCCCGGCCGGTCCAGGTTGCCGGTGAGCACGTTGAGCACGTCGACGAGCCAGCTGGTCAGCGTGCCGAACTCGACCGTGCAGGTGCCGATCCGCCCGTAGACCGCCGCGGTCGGCGCCGCCGCCAGCTCCCGCGCCAGCCCCCGGATCCGCTCGGCGGAAACATCACAGACCGCGGCGACCTTCTCCGGCGGGAAACTCACGGCCAGCTCGCGGACGAGGTCGACCCCGCTGACGTACGCCGTGAGCCGCCCCAACTCGGTCAGCCCCTCGTCGAACAGGGTGTGCACCATCGCGAACAGCAGGAACGCGTCGGTGCCCGGCCGGATGAACAGGTGCTCGTCGGCGGCGTCGGCGGTCCGGGTGCGCCGCGGGTCGACCACCACGAACCGGCCACCCCGGGCCTGGATCGCCTTGAGCCGCCCGGGGAAGTCCGCCGCGGTGGCCAGGCTGCCGTTCGACTCCCACGGGTTGGCGCCGAGCATCAGCAGGAAGTCGGTGCGGTCCAGGTCGGGCACCGGAATGGCGAGCGGGCTGCCGTACAGATAACCGCAGGACACGTGCTTGGGCATCTGGTCGACGGTGCTGGCGGAGAAGATGTTGCGGGTGCCGAGCGCCTTGAGCAGCGGCGTCAGGTAGAGCCCGCCGGCCATCGTGTGCACGTTCGGATTCCCGAGGTACGCGGCGACCGCCTGCGGCCCGTACGTCTCGAGGATCGGCCGCAGCCCGGCCTCGACCGCCGCGAACGCCTCGTCCCAGGAGACCTCCTCGTGCCGGCCGTCGGCCCGCCGGACCAGCGGCCGGCGCAGCCGGTCCGGGTCCTCGGAGAGCCGCCCGAACGTCGCACCCTTCGGGCAGATGAAGCCGTGACTGAAGACGTGCTCCCGATCCCCCCGGACCGCGGTCACCGTCTCCCCGGTCACGGTCAGCTCCAGCCCGCAGGCGGCCTCACAGAGCGGACACGTGCGGTACGCCGTGCGGGTCACGTCGGCCATGACGTCTCACCAGCCTTCCGGGCTTTTGTTACTCATGAGTATCGGAGCCCGGGCCGCTCCGTCAACTGCTCCGGCCACCGGGACGGGCCGGGCGTTCGCGACGATCAGCGGAACGGGGCCTCGCCGAAGATCTCCTGGATGCGGTAGAGGTCGCGGAGACGGGGTTCGGTGGCGCCGGAGACCCAGCGGCTGATCGTCTTGGTGGAGACGTCCAGGCGGCGGGCGGCCGCCTCCATGGTCAGGCCCTCGCTGCGGAGCAGGGCGGTCAGCCAGAGGGCGAACGACGGGGCCGGCTCCCGCGTACCCGGAAGGGGTGTCGCGGCCGGGGCCGGATCGGCCCTGGCCGGCGGCGGGGCCGGGGCCGGGACCTCGTCGCCGGTCGTGCTGAGCACGTCGACCTCGGCCCAGGACGGGAAGATCCGCAGCGAGATCTGCAGGCGGCCGGTCACCCCGGCCGCGGTCAGCAGCACGTCGGCCACCCGGTCGCAGAGCTGGCGCACGTCGTCGTCGGAGACCGGCCGGCCGGTGAGCTGCCGGCGCAGGAAGGCGCGCACGTCGGGGAGCGCCGACGGGCGGGCCGGGAAGGACTGGGTGACCACCACGAGCGGGAGGATCTCGATGCTCTCCGGGGCGTCCGGAACCATGGCGTCACCTTACGCCGGCCCGGACGGGTGACCAGCTTCTGCGAGCGGCCGCGGGAGCCTAGGCTGCCGGGTATCGAGCGGACGGTGACGGCGATGCTGCCAACAGACTTCGGCGACGATCGGGTGCTGCACATCCTGTGGATGAACGGCGGCCTCAGCTGCGACGGCGAATCGGTCTCGCTGACCGCCGCGACCCAGCCGAGCATCGAGGAGATCGTGCTCGGCGCGCTGCCCGGCCTGCCGCCGATCGAGCTGCACTGGCCCTATCTGGACTATCAGAACGGTCCGGACCTGATGACCTGGTGGCACCGCGCGGAGCGGGGCGAGCTGGACCCGTTCATCCTGGTGGTCGAGGGTTCGGTGCCGGACGAGCGCAACAAGCCGGAGGGGTATTGGAGCGGGTTCGGCAACGACCCGGTGACCGGTCAGCCGATCACCGTGAGCGAGTGGCTGGACCGGCTCGCGCCCCGGGCCACCGCGGTGGTCGCGGTCGGGACCTGCGCGGCGTACGGCGGGATCCACGCGATGGCCGGCAACCCGACCGGCGCCATGGGCGTGCCGGACTACCTGGGCCGGGAGTGGCGCTCGACGGCCGGGGTGCCGGTGGTCTGCGTGCCCGGCTGCCCGACCCATCCGGACAATCTCTCGGAGACCCTGGTCTACCTGCTGAACCAGGTCGCCGGGCAGGCGCCGATGATCCCGCTCGACGAGGAGTTGCGCCCGCGGTGGCTGTTCGAGGCGACCGTGCACTCCGGCTGCGACCGCGCGTCCTATTACGACCAGAGCGACTTCGTGGCCGGGCCCGGCTCGTCCGCCTGCCTCGTCAAGATCGGCTGCTGGGGCCAGGTGGTGCGGTGCAACGTGGCGAAACGGGGCTGGATCAACGGGGTGGGCGGCTGCCCCAACGTGGGCGGCATCTGCATCGGCTGCACCATGCCCGGCTTCCCGGACAAGTTCCAGCCGTTCATGGAGAACCCGGTGGGCGCGGCGACCGGGCCGGTCACCGCGTTCGTGCCGCTGGTGCAGACCCTGCGCGGTTTCACCGTCCGGGTCGGCATGGAGCCGGTCGATGAGCCCGCCCGATCCTGACACCGTGGCCGCGCGGATCGAGGGGCTGCTGGCCGCCCTGCGCGCCGGGCCGGATCCGCGGGCCGCGGACACCGCCGAGGAGCTGGTCCGCTGCCTGGTCCAGCTCTACGGCGCCGGGCTGGGCCGGATCACCGCCGCGCTCGGCCCGGAACGGGTCACCGAGCTGTGCGCGGACCCGCTGGTGGCGAGCCTGCTGCTGATCCACGACCTGCATCCGGTGCCGGCCGCCGACCGGATCCGCGCGGCGGTTCCCGGCGCCGTCATCGACCTGGACCCGGACGGCACCGTGCACGTGCATGCCGCCGAGCCGGCCCCGGGCTGCGGCGGCACCCGGCAGGCGCTGGTCCAGCGGATCGAGGCCGCGGTGCGCCGGGCGGCGCCCGAGGCGGGCCCGGTCGACGTCCGGTTCCCACCCGCCCGGCCGGCCCTGCTCCAGATCTCCCGCCGGCCCGGCGCGGTGCGCTCGCCGTGAGCCTGCGCCGCTTCGCCCGGCCGGGCGCGGGCCCGGTACGCCGCTGCGAGCTCTGCGGCGAGCCGCTGGGTGAGCCGCACGGTCACCTGGTGGCGCTGGACGATCGGGCGCTGCGCTGCGTCTGCCGGGCCTGCCACCTGCTGTTCGCCCCGGAGGGCGCGGGCCGGCTCCGGGCGATCCCGAACCGCTACCTGACCGATCCTGACCATCCCCTCGACGGGTCGGACTGGAACCGGCTGGGCATCCCGGCGCTCCCGGTGTTCGTCTTCGTCAACAGCGACCTGGGCCGGCCGGTGGCCTGCTGCCCGAGCCCGGCCGGCACCACCGAGTCCACGGTGGATCCGGGCGACTGGGCGGCGCTGGGTGAGGTGTGCCCGCTGTTCCGGATGCCCGCCCCGGACGTCGAGGCGATCTACGTCAGCCGTACCCCGGAGGGCCTCGACGCCGCCCTCGTCCCGATCGACGTCTGTTTCGCGCTGGCCGGCGCGATCCGGCTGCACTGGCGGGGGCCGGACGGTGGTTCCGAGGTGCGCCGGGCATTGACCACGTTCCAGCGACGGATCGGCGAACGCGCCCGTCACTCGATCGGCTGAGTGCACTCGCCCAGCGCCGCCGGCCACCGGACACAACTGTCCGGCACCACCCGTGACCAGGTGTTCCCTTCCTCCGCAGGCGCCCAGAGCTGGGCGGACACGCTTGGGGCTGGTGGCCGTCGGGGAGGGTAGGGCAACGTGACCAGCACGCCAGACCGGCACCGTCATGAGCGGTGACCCCCTTGCCGGAGGGCGCCCCCGCTACGACGAATCCCCGAGGAGCGAGAACGTGATCTGGCACCGCATCTCCGAGCACCGGGCCCTGGCCGTCGCCAATGCCGGACGGTGGTACCTGCCGTTCGAGCCACCGCCGGCCCGGCCGGCCGGAATATCGCTGCTCGAGCTGCCCACCGACGAGTCGTCGGTCACCGTCGCGGTGGTCCGTGAGCCCGCCACCGGCTGCCACCGGATGGTGTCCCGGCTGGCCGAGCTCGCGGCGGCCGACGAGCTCCTCGTGGTGCTCGGGTCGGACGGCCCGGCGCTGACGGCCGGTTCGGCCGTGATCGCCGGGCTTCGTCGCCGTCTGACCCGGCACCACGTGGTCCCGATGCCGGCCCGGCAGGACCGCGCCTGGCTGCGGGAGAACCTCACGGCGCTGCACAACTGCCTGGCCGACGGGAGCCTGCCGGTGCTGGTCACCTCGCCCGCGGCGCTGCACTCGGTGGCCGCCGAGACCGCCAGCAGCGTGCACGCCGACCGGGTGGTCGGGGTGCGGCACACGCCCGCCGACGCGGAGCTGGTCCCCATCTGGCACCGGCAGCCGGTGGTCGCGCTGGCCGGGTGACCGGTCAGGCCAGTTCCATCGTGACTATCTCCAGCTCCCGTCCGCCGGTGACCGCCACGTCGGCGCTCCCGCACGAGCAGAGCAGGATCTGATCGGGCAGCTCGCTCTCCCGCCCGCAGGCTCGGCACAGGACGGTCGCCGGCCGGTGCTCGATGACCAGTTCGATGCCCGCCGCGGCCAGCTGGAAGCCGAACCGCAGGGCGTCGGGCTGCACCGCGTGCAGCGCGCCGACCCGCACGGTGACCCGGCGCACCGGGCGACCGGCCGCGCGGTCCCGGACCTCGCCGGCGATGCCCTCGGCGATCGACAACTCGTGCACGTTCGCGCCTCCGGGATACCCGGTCAGGTGGTGTTCGCCGGGCCGATTGACAGTCTCCCACGCACCGCGCAAGGCTGTTACACGCGTCACACTATCGGGCGGGACGGTGGAGACCGCATGACCGAGCTCGTGGAGATGGCCTGGGATCCGATCACCCGGATCGTCGGCAGCCTGGGCATCTACACCAAAATCGACTTCGAGCGCCGGGTCGTCGCCGAGTGCCGGAGCACCAGCTCGATCTTCCGCGGGTACTCGATCTTCATGAAGGGCAAGGACCCGCGGGACGCGCACTTCATCACCAGCCGGATCTGCGGCATCTGCGGCGACAACCACGCCACCTGCTCCTGTTACGCGCAGAACATGGCGTACGGCGTGAAGCCCCCGCCGCTCGCCGACTGGATCGTGAATCTGGGCGAGGCCGCCGAGTACATGTTCGACCACAACATCTTCCAGGAGAACCTGGTCGGGGTCGATTACTGCGAGAAGATGGTGGCCGAGACCAACCCGGGCGTGCTGGAGCTGGCCGACCGGACGCAGGCCCGGCACGCCGACCGGCACGGCTTCCGCACCGTCGGCGACATCATGCGCTCGCTCAACCCGTTCACCGGTGAGTTCTACCGCGAGGCGCTCCAGGTCAGCCGGATGACCCGCGAGATGTTCTGCCTGATGGAGGGGCGCCACGTGCACCCGTCCACGCTGTACCCGGGCGGGGTCGGCACGGTCGCCACCAGCCAGCTGATGACCGACTATCTGACCCGGCTGATGCGCTACATCGAGTTCATGAAGAAGGCCGTGCCGATGCACGACGACCTCTTCGACTTCTTCTACATGGCGCTGCCCGGCTACGAGGAGGTCGGCAACCGCCGGGTCCTGCTGGGTTGCTGGGGGTCCTTCCAGGACCCCGAACACTGCGATTTCCGGTACGCCGGGATGGCCGACTGGGGTCGCAAGATGTACGTCACCCCGGGCATCGTCGTCGACGGCAAGCTGATCACCACCGACCTCGTGAAGATCAACCTGGGGATCCGGATCCTGCTCGGCTCGTCGTACTACGACGACTGGGCGGACCAGGAGATCTTCGTGACCCAGGACCCGCTCGGCAACCCGGTCGACCGCCGCCACCCGTGGAACCAGCACACCAACCCGCACCCGCAGAAACGCGACCTGGACGACAAGTACAGCTGGGTGATGTCGCCGCGCTGGTTCGACGGCAAGGACTACCTGGCCCTGGACACCGGCGGCGGCCCGCTGGCCCGGCTCTGGACCACGGCGCTGGCCGGGCTGGTCGACATCGGGTACGTCCGCTCGACCGGGTCGAGCGTGCGGATCAACCTGCCGAAAACGGCGCTCAAGGGTCCGGTCGAGCTGGAGTGGACCATCCCGCGGTGGAGCAACACGCTGGAGCGCAACCGGGCGCGGACCTACTTCCAGGCGTACGCCGCCGCCTGCGCGCTGCACTTCGCCGAGCGGGCGCTGGGCGAGATCCGGGCCGGGCGGACCAAGACCTGGGAGCCGTTCGAGGTGCCGGACGAGGGCATCGGCTGCGGCTTCACCGAGGCGGTGCGCGGCGCGCTCTCGCACCACATGGTGATCCGGGACGGCCGGATCGCGAACTACCACCCGTACCCGCCGACGCCGTGGAACGCCGGGCCGCGGGACAGCTTCGGCACCCCGGGACCGTACGAGGACGCGGTGCAGGGCCAGCCGATCTTCGAGGAGAACGACCGGGAGAACTTCAAGGGCATCGACATCATGCGTACGGTGCGCAGCTTCGACCCGTGCCTGCCCTGCGGCGTGCACATGTATCTCGGCGGCGGGAAGAAGCTGGAGCTGACCCACTCCCCGGCGGGCGGGTGACCGGGATGACGCCCAGCCTGGACGCCGCCCGGGCGGTCGCGGACGCGGTGCTCTACGAGGGTTACCTGCTCTACCCGTACCGGGCCGGCGCGCTGAAGAACCGGTTCCGGTGGCAGTTCGGCGTGCTCGGGCCGCCCGGGGCGCAGCCGTCGGCGTTCGCCGAGCCGGCCGGGATGAGCATGCAGTGCCTGGTCGCGCCGGGCGACTTCGGGTACGGCGTGGTCGACATCCACCTGCGGTTCCTCCAGGTGCAGGCCCGCCGGGTGACCGGGGTGCCGGCGGTGCTGAGCTGCGACGAGGCGGTGCCCCGGGAGATCGTGCTGCCCGGGGTGCCGCTGTGCGGGTCCACCACCTACCGGGTGAGCGTGCCCGGCGGCGAGGAGGTCACCGACGTCCCGCCGGACGGGTGGATCCTGCGGTCCCGGCGGCCGCTGGCCGCCCGGGTCCGTACCGTGGCCGAACCGGACGGCGACCTGCTGCGGCTCACCGTCGAGGTCGAGAACGAGCACCCCGGCCCGGTCACCGGCAAGGACGCCGCGCTGCGGCACTCGCTGGTCGCCACCCACCTGCTGCTCCGCACGCACGGCGCGACCTTCGTCTCGGTGCGCACCGACCGCCCGGAGGCGGCCCGCTGCCGGCAGCACCGCTGCTGGCCGGTGCTGGCCGGGCCGCCGGACACCACCGGCCTGCTGCTCGGCTCGCCGATCATCCTGGACGACCACCCGCACATCGCCGAGCAGAGCCCGGGCGACCTGTTCGACGCCACCGAGATCGACGAGCTGCTCAGCCTGCGGGTGATGACGATGACCGAGCAGGAGAAGGCCGAGGCCCGGGCCACCGACCCGCGCGCCGCCGCGATCGTCGACCGCTGCGACCGGATGGGCGCGGACGACCTGCTCGCCCTGCACGGCGTCCGGCTCCCCCCGGCCTCGCCGGAGCTGATGGTGAACGGCGTGACGGTGGCCGCCGGCACCCGGGTGCGGCTGCACCCGTCGCGGCGGGCCGACGCGCAGGACCTGTTCTTCGCCGGCCGGGTGGCCCGGGTCTGCGCGATCCGGTCCGACGTGGACGGTGGCGTGCACGTCGCCGTGGTGCTGGCCGAGGACCCGGCCGCCGACCTGCACGACTGGTACGGCCGGTACCTGTACTTCGCGCCCGACGAGGTCGAGCCCCTGCCGGACGAGGCGGAGCCGAGCGGCGGAGCAGGACCGAGCCGATGACCGCACGCGTCCTGGTCGCCGGCATCGGCAACCTCTTCCTCGGCGACGACGGCTTCGGTCCGGAGGTGGTCCGGCGGCTGCTCGCCGGCGACCCGTTGCCGGCCGGCGTCCGGGTCACCGACTACGGCATCCGCGGCATGCACCTCGCCTTCGACCTGCTCGATCCGTACGACGCGGTGATCCTGGTGGACGCGCTGCCCGGCGAGGGGCAGGCCGGGCTGGTCGAGGTGCTGCGGGTGACCGGTGTCCCGGACGGGCGGGACCTCGACGGGCACCAGATGGACCCGGCCGCGGTGCTGGCCGCGGTGGTCCGGCTCGGCGGGACGGTGCCGGACACGTACGTCGTCGGCTGCCGGGTCGCCACGGTCGGCGAGGGGATCGGGCTGAGCGCGCCGGTGGCCGCCGCCGTGCCGGCCGCGGCCGCGACGGTCCGCGCGCTGACCGCCTCGGTGGCGGGCGCCGGAGGGGGCTGACATGTGCCTAGGCATCCCGGGGCGGGTGCTGTCGGTGCTGCCCGGCAACGCGGGACAGCTCGCGCTGGTCGACGTGGTCGGCGCCGAGCGGCAGGTGAACATCGGCATGCTCGACGCGCCGCCCGCCCCGGACGACTGGGTGCTGATCCACCTGGGCTTCGCCGTCGAGATCATCGACGCGGAGCGGGCCGCCCGGGCGCTCGGCGCTCTGGAGCTGATCGGCCGGCCGCGCGACGACGCCGCCCGGATCCGGCGCCGCTACACCGTGTCCGGGCTGGTGCAGGGCGTCGGGTTCCGGCCGTTCGCCTACGCCGTGGCGGGTGAGCTGGCGCTGGCCGGGTCGGTGGTGAACACCGTGGACGGCGTGGTGGTCGAGGTGGAGGGGGACGCCGGGGCGGTGCACGAGTACGGCCGCCGGCTGCGTGACCGGCCACCGCCGCTGGCCCTGGTCACCGCGGTGCGTGCGGAGCCGCTCCCGGCCGAGGGCGGCACCGGGTTCACCATCGGCGCCTCCGGCTCGGCCGCGCCGGCCCGCACACTGGCCTCCCCCGACGTGGCGATCTGCGCCGACTGCCTGGCCGAGCTGCACGACCCGGCCGACCGCCGGCACCGGCACCCCTTCATCTCCTGCGTCAACTGCGGGCCGCGTTTCACGATCATCGAGAGCCTTCCGTACGACCGCGCCACCACCACGATGGCCGGCTTCCCGATGTGCGCGGCGTGCGAGGCCGAGTACCGCGATCCGGCCGACCGGCGGTTCCACGCCCAGCCGATCGCCTGCCCGGACTGCGGCCCCCGGCTGGAGCTGATCGCCCCGGCCGGCGCACCGACCGGCGCGGACGCGCTCGCCGGGGCCGGGAAGCTGCCGGCCACCGGCGCGGACGCGCTCGCCGAGGCCCGGCGGCTGCTGGCCGCCGGGCGGATCGTGGCCGTGAAAGGGCTCGGCGGTTACCACCTGGCCTGCGACGCGACCAGCGGCGCCGCGGTCGCCGAGCTGCGTCGCCGCAAGAACCGTGGCGGGAAGCCGTTCGCGGTGATGGTCACCGACCTGGCCGCCGCCCGGCGGCTCGCGGAGGTCGGTGACGAGGCGGCCGCGCTGCTCACCGGCGTCCAGCGCCCGATCGTGCTGCTCCCCCGGCGGCCGGGCGCGGCAGTCGCCGCCGAGGTCGCCCCGGACACCCCGGACCTGGGCATCCTGCTGCCCTACACGCCGCTGCACGTGCTGCTGCTCGGCCTGCCGGGTGACCCGCCCGGCCCGCCGGCCCTGGTGATGACGTCCGGGAACCGGGCCGGCGAGCCGATCGTGACCGGTGACGCGGAGGCGGTCCGCCGGCTGACCGGCCTCGCCGACGCCTGGCTGCGGCACGACCGGGAGATCCGGGCGCCGTGCGACGACTCGGTCAGCCGGCCCCTCGCCGGTGGAACCGGACTACCGATCCGCCGGTCCCGGGGCTACGCGCCGCTGCCCCTGACACTGCCGTTCCCGATCCGGCCGACCCTGGCCGTCGGCGCCGACCTGAAAAACACCTGCGCGCTCGGCGACGGCCGGTACGCCTGGCTCAGCCAGCACCTCGGCGACCTCGACGAGCTCGCCACCCTCGACGCGCTGACCGGCGCCGAGCGGCACCTGGAACGGCTCACCGGGGTCCGCCCGGAGGTGCTCGCCGCCGACCCGCACCCCGGCTACCGGTCCACCGGCTGGGCCCGCGCGCACGCCGCCGGCCGCCCGGTCCGGCTGGTCCAGCACCACCACGCGCACATCGCTGCGGTGATGGCCGAGCACGGGCTGGGCCGGGACGAGCGGGTGATCGGCTTCGCGTTCGACGGGACCGGGTACGGGCCGGACGGCGCGATCTGGGGCGGCGAGGTGCTGATCGCCGGCTACCGCGACTACCGGCGGGCCGCCCACCTCGGGTACGTCCCGCTCGCCGGCGGGGACGCGAGCGTGCGGCGGACGTACCGGATGGCCCTGGCCCACCTGCGGGCCGCCGAGGTGCCGTGGGATCCGGACCTGCCGCCGGTGGCCGCCTGCCCGCCGGCCGAGCGGCGGGTCCTCGACCATCAGCTCGCCACCGGGCTGGGGTGCGCGCCGACCTCCAGTGTGGGGCGGCTGTTCGACGCGGTCGCCGCGCTCGCCGGGGTACGCCAGACGGTCGCCTACGAGGCCGAGGCGGCGATCGTCCTGGAGGGTGTGTCCCGTGCGCGGGGGAACGGGACGCTCCGGCCGTACGAGAACTGTCTGAGCGAAGCCGGACCACCGCGGACCTGGCCGTGGGTCGCGGACCCGGCGCCGCTGATCCGGGCGGTCGCCGGCGATGTGCGGGCCGGCCTGCCCGCGGCCGTGATCGGCGCACGGTTCCACGCGACCCTGGCCGGCCTGATCGGGGTGCTGGCCGACCGGTGCCGGACCGTGACCGGGCTCGGCGTGGCCGTCCTCGGCGGCGGCGTCTTCCAGAACACCCTGCTGATCGAGTCGGCGACCCGGGAGCTGCGGGACCGCGGCTTCACGGTGCTGCGGCCCGGCCTGCTCCCGCCCAGCGACGGCGGCCTCGCCCTGGGCCAGCTCGCGGTGGCCGGGTGGTGAACGAAGGAGGGAACCAGCCATGTGCCTGGCCGTCCCCGGACGGGTGCTGAGCGTCGTCGAGACCGACGGCACCCGGATGGCCGAGGTCGACTTCGGCGGCGTCCGCAAGGACGTCTGCCTGGAGTACGTCCCGGACGCCACGGTCGGCGAGTACGTCATCGTGCACGTCGGCTTCGCCATCCAGCGCCTCGACGAGGAGTCCGCGATCCGCACCCTGGCCGGCTTCGCCCGGCTGGGCCTACTGAACGAGGAGTTCGGGGAGCGAGGAACGCCGTGAAGTACCTGGACGAGTTCAGCGATCCGGACCTGGCGGCCGGCCTGCTGGAGCAGATCCACGCGAGCGTCACCCGGCCGTGGGCGCTGATGGAGGTGTGCGGCGGGCAGACCCACTCGATCATCCGGCACGGCATCGACCAGCTGCTGCCGGACGGCATCGAGATGATCCACGGGCCGGGCTGCCCGGTCTGCGTGACCCCGCTGGAGACCATCGACCGGGCGCTGGCGATCGCCGCGCAGCCGGACGTGATCTTCTGCTCGTTCGGCGACATGCTGCGGGTGCCGGGCAGCGGCCGGGACCTGTTCACGGTGCGCAGCGAGGGCGGCGACGTCCGGGTGGTCTACTCCCCGCTCGACGCGGTCCGGCTGGCCCGGGAGAACCCGGACCGGGAGGTGGTGTTCTTCGGGATCGGGTTCGAGACCACCGCGCCGGCCAACGCGATGACCGTGCGCCAGGCCCGGCGGCTCGGGCTGCGTAACTTCTCGCTGCTGGTGTCGCACGTGCTGGTCCCGCCGGCGATCGCCGCGATCATGGAGGCGCCGCGCTGCCGGGTGCAGGCGTTCCTGGCCGCCGGGCACGTGTGCAGCGTGATGGGCACCGGGGAGTACCCGCCGCTGGCCGCGAAGTACCGGGTGCCGATCGTGGTCACCGGGTTCGAGCCGCTGGACATCCTGGAGGGGGTGCGCCAGGCGGTCGGCCAGCTGGAGGCGGGACGGCACGAGGTGCGCAACGCGTACCCGCGGGCGGTCCGCGACGAGGGCAACCCGGCGGCCATGGCGATGCTGCGCGACGTGTTCGAGGTGACCGACCGGACCTGGCGGGGCATCGGGATGATCCCCGGCAGCGGCTGGCGGCTCGCCGAGCGGTACCGGGAGTTCGACGCGGAGCACCGGTTCGCGGTCGGTGACGTGCGGACCGCGGAGTCGCCGCTGTGCCGGTCCGGCGAGGTGTTGCAGGGGCTGCTGAAACCGGACGAGTGCGCGGCGTTCGGCACGCGGTGCACGCCGCGGAACCCGCTCGGGGCGACGATGGTGTCGTCCGAGGGGGCGTGCGCGGCCTATTACGCGTACCGGCGGCTCTCATGACGATCGACTTCGAGGGCTGGGCGTGCCCGCTGCCGCTGCGGGACACCCCGGCGATCGTGATGGGGCACGGCGGCGGCGGGGCGATGTCCGGCGACCTGATCAACCACCTGTTCCTGCCCGCGTTCGGCGACGTCGCGCTCACCGACAGCGCGGTGGTCACCGCCGGGACCGCCCGGCTGGCGTTCTCCACCGACTCCTTCGTGGTGCGGCCGATGTTCTTCCCGGGCGGCTCGATCGGCGACCTCGCGGTCAACGGCACCGTCAACGACCTGGCCATGTCCGGCGCCACCCCGCTCTACCTGTCGGCCGCGTTCATCCTCCAGGAGGGCACCCCGCTCCCCGCGGTCGGCCGGATCGCGACGGCCATGGGCGAGGCCGCGCGCGCCGCCGGGGTCCGGCTGGTCACCGGCGACACCAAGGTGGTCGACTTCGACAGCGGCGACGGCGTCTACGTCACCACCACCGGCATCGGCCTGGTCGCCGACGGCGTGGACCTCGGGCCGCACCGGGCCACGGCCGGCGACGCGGTCCTGGTCAGCGGGCCGCTCGGGGTGCACGGGGTGGCGGTGCTCAGCTGCCGGCAGGGCCTGGAGTTCGGCACCGAGGTGCGCAGCGACACCGCGCCGCTGCACGGCCTGGTCGCCGCGATGCTGGCCACCGGCGCGGACGTGCACACGCTGCGCGACCCTACCCGGGGCGGGCTGGCGGCCACCCTGAACGAGATCGCCGGGGCCGCGAAGCTCGGTGTCGAGCTGGTCGAGCGGGACCTGCCGGTGCCGGCCGAGGTGGCCGACGCCTGCCACCTGCTCGGCCTCGACCCGCTCCAGGTGGCGAACGAGGGGAAGCTGGTCGCGCTGGTCCCGCCGGACCAGGCCGACCGGGTGCTGGCCGCGATGCGGGAGCATCCGTACGGCCGGGACGCCTGCCGGATCGGCGTCTGCGTCGCCGAGCATCCGGGCATGGTGGTGGCGCGCACCGGGCTCGGCGGGACCCGGGTGGTGACCATGCCGATCGGCGAGCAACTGCCCCGGATCTGCTGAGGTGAGCGACGCCGGGGCGGTGCTGTTCGCCCGGTACGCGTACCCGCCGAACGAGCTGGGGCACTGCGGGCCGGACGGGGCCGCCGCGCTGCTCGACGCGGGCGCGCCGGACGAGATCGGGCGGCGGGCGCGGGGCTTCCACGGCGCCTGGACCTACCTGGAGTTCATCGCCCGCGCGGCCGGGCTGGACGATCCGCTGGACGAGGCGGTGGTGCGGGCGTACTGGCTCGGCGGCGAGCTGCTGGACCGGGTGCCCGGGGCGGAGCTGGCCGACTTCCTGCGGGCGCGGTTCGGCCCGGTCTTCGCGGGGCCGGCCGTGGCGCACCACGCGTTCCAGGTGTTCGCGGTGTACCCGTGGCTGGGGCTGCTGCGGCGTACCGGGCACCCGTCGGCGCTGACCGTGCTGGACCGGTGCCGGATCCGGCCCGGGACGGTGGTCGCGGTGGACGGGGAGCAGGCGGTGGTGCGCTGCCGCCCGCTGGTGTGGGACGGCGGCGCGCTGGCCGGCGGGCCGGTGCGGGAGGAGCGGGTGAGCTGGTCGGTGGGCGGGCGGGCGCTGCTGGCGGGGCTCGGCGTGGGTGATCGGGTGGCGTTGCACTGGGACTGGGTATGTGACCGGATCAGTGCGGGCGAGGCGGCCGGGCTGGTGGCGTACGAGAAGCGGATGGTGAATTTCTGAGTACGCGTACTCAGGAACGTGCGCCCGCGAGCCGGGATCTTGAGTACATGCCTCTGCACGAGACCGATCGGGGCGTGGCGGAGCCGAGGCGCCGCCGCGACCCGGTGTACGCCGCCGCCACCCGGCTGCTGGCCTTCGCCCTGGCCCCGGTGGCTGCCCTGATCACTGTTGGGCAGGCCCGGCAGACCGCCTGCCGGTGGGCGCTCACCGCGCGGTTCCCGGCGGAGAGCCTGGACGGGCTGGCCCCGGCCGCGCGGGCGGCGTTCGAGGCGGCCCGCACCCGGGCGCTGTGGGAGCACGGCGAGCTGATCGGGCTCACCTCCGGGTATCGCGACCACGGCACGCAGACCGTGCTGTACCTGGCCGAGGTGCGGCGCCGCGGGTCGGTGGCCGAGGCGCGGCGGTGGACGCTGCCGCCCGAGGAGTCCCGGCATGTGGCAGGCACGGCGATGGACGTCCGCCCCACGGAGGGGGCCCGGTGGCTGGAGCGACACGGGGCGCTGCACGGCCTCTACCGGGTTTACGACAACGAGTGGTGGCACTTCGAGTACCACCCCGGGGGCCGTCCGCCGCGCCTGCCGCATCCGGGCGCACACGCGTTCGCATCGATAGGCCATGATCTGCGCCATGGATAGCAACCGCCGGCCGGCGATCCTCACCGGGCTGAGTGGCTGCCTGCTGCTGATCTTCCTGCCGGCCTCGGTGAGCGGCGGGCTCAGCCTGGTCGCCCCGTTCGGCAGCGAGTACTACTCCGGGATGCCCCGGTCGGCGGCCGGGATCGTGGTCCTGCCGCAGGTCGCCGCGCTGGTCCTGGCGCTGCTGCTGGTGCGCTGGTGGCCCTGGCTGCTGGTGACGTCGGGGGTGTTGGTCGCCGGGATCACGCTGTCCACGATGCCGCGCGAGATGCTGCTGCCGGCCTACCTGATCGGGCCGGTGACCGTCACGTTCGCCCTGATCGGGGTGCTGGCCTGCGCGCAGCGCCTGTTCCTCGACGGCGCGCCACGCTGGGGCGCCGCGATCGCCGTGCTGGCGCTGGGCCTGCGGGTGTTCTCCGCGGCGGTGATCGGCCGCGGCGGCATGGCGTCCCGCGACTACCAGCTGCTCAAGGCCGGCGTGGTCGCGGTGGCGCTGTTCGGGCTGCTCGCGTTCGCCTGGCGGGTGCCGCGCGCCGGCCGTGCGCCGCTGAGCTGGGCGCGGGTCCGGCCGGTGCTGGCCGCCGGGGCCGCCGTGTTCCTGGTGATCCCGCTGTCGCTGGTGACCCGGGCCGACGTCGCCACGCTGCTCGGCATCGACTCGTCGGTCCTGTTCCGGCACCCGTGGGTGGAGAACGCGCTGGCCGGCGGGGCCACCCTGGTGCTGGCCGCCGGGCTGGCGGCGCTGGCCGGGCTGTGGTCGCTCGGCGGCGCGCTGACCATGGCCCTCGCCCAGGCCGGCATGGGCACGCCGCTGCTGCTGGCTTTCTTCGCGCTGGAGGGGCAGACCGCGGCCCGCTGGTCGGGTGTGCTGGCCGGGACCGCGATCGGGGTGCTGGCCGCGCTCACCCGGTGGCGGGTGGCGGTCGCCGGGACGCTGCACGTGCTGGCCGCCACCTCGCTGTTCATCGCCTGGTCGGCGACGACCGGCGACCCGGGCCGGATCGGCACCCAGCACCGGGTGGTCCCGGCGCTGATCATCCTGGTGCTGGTCGTCGCGGCGGTGACCGCGACCGCCGGCGCCACCGTGCCGGTGCTGGCCCGGCGCGGCTCGATCCCGGCGGTGCTCGGCCCGGTCGCCGGGCTGCTCGCGGCCAGCGCCGGGCTGCTGCTGGCGGCGACCTATGTGGAGGACGACGGCCTACCGGCCTCGGACACCCTGAACGCGGTGCGGCACCTGACCACCTCGGGCGTGCTGCTGCTGGTCGCCGGCGCCGCGGTCGGCGGCCTCGGGCTCGCCCACTACCTGACCGAACGCTGGGCGGAGCGGCGACGGGCCGAGGAGATCCGCCGGGAGGCGGCCGCCGCCGAGCGGGACCGGCTGGCCCGCCCGATCCACGACGGGGTGCTCCAGGTGCTGGCCATGGTGCAGCGGCAGGGCGCCGAGCCGGGCGCCACCGGCACCGCGCTGGCCGAGCTCGCCACGCTGGCCGGGCAGCAGGAGACCGCGCTGCGCAAACTGCTCGCCGGCGGCGGCACGCTGGTCCCGCCGGCCCGCGAGACCGAGGCGGTCGACCTGCGCGCGGCCCTGTCCGAACTGGCCGGTCCGGGGATCGAGGTCGCCACGCCGGCCGAGGCGGTGCCGCTGGCCGGGCACGAGGGCCGGGAGCTGCTCGCCGCGGTCCGCGCGGCCCTGGAGAACGTGCGCCGGCACGCCGGGTCCGGGGCGCGGGCCTGGCTGCTGCTCGAGGACGAGGGCGACGGCGTCCGGGTCACGGTCCGCGACGACGGGGCCGGGATCGCGCCGGGCCGGCTCGCCGAGGCGGAACGCGACGGGCGGCTCGGCGTCGCCCAGTCGATGCGCGGCCGGATCGAGGATCTGCGCGGCACCATGACCGTGGACAGCCGTCCCGGCGAGGGAACAGAGGTGGAGTTGTGGGTACCCCGTCGAGGCTGATCGGCACGTCGCTGCTGGCCATGACCTCGTTCCTGCTGGTGCCGTCGTTGCTCGACCTGATCGCCGGCGAGGGTTACGTGACGATCGTCGACGGGAACCCGCAACCGGACCCGGCCGCTGGCACGGGCCCGATCCGGCTCGCGCTGATCGGCGTGATCTGGCTGGTCAGCCTGATCGGGGCGATCCGCGGCGGCGCGATCCGGGTCCGGGCGATGCCGGTGCTGCTGGGCTGGGTCGTGGCGCCGGCGGCGCTGGCCGGGCTGCGGACGATGCTCGGCACCGTGCCGTGGGTGGACCGGCTGCTGGACGCGGTGCTGCTGGCGCTGGTGCTCGCCGTGCAGGCGGCGGCGCTGCTGAGTCCCGAGGCGAAGCGGACCAGGGTGTGGCCGGCCGCTGTCGCGACGCTGGCCGGGCTGGCGCTGACCTTCGGGATCGTGGTGTGGAACCCGTACCGGGCGCCGGTGATCCACACCGGGCCCGGGATCGAGGGCGCGGTGGCGGTGGCCTGGCCGGCCGGGCAGCATCCGGTGATCGTCACCATCGGCGGGGTGCGGTACTGCGAGGACGACCGGTGCGCGACCTTCCGCGGGGTGACCGGGTCGCCGGCCGCGGTGCAGGGGTACAGCACCGTCTCCATCGGTGCGGACGGCACCGTGGTCAAGGCGGCGCTCAGTGGCGGGACGGACACCGGCGGCCCGTTCGTGCAGTACGCCCGCTGCGACCGGGAAGGCTGCCGGACCGCGTACTTCCCGGTCCGGGCCTCGGCCGACGACGAGCTGGACCTGTACGGCCGGATCGAGGTCGCGGGCGCCGCCGCGCCGGACGGCTCGCTCTGGTTCTTGCTGGCCGTCCCGCAACCCGGCGGCCGGCACCGATTCACCATGGTCCACTGCGCCATCGCCTGCGTGCACCCGGACCGGTACCCGATCGGCGCCGCCGACCAGCCCGCGGACGACGGCTACCGGGACGGGATGCGGGCCCAGCTCCGGATCGGGGCGGACGGGCGGCCGCACGCGGGGTTCTGGGTGGGCCGCAGCATCCTGGAGCTGACCTGCGACCCGGACACCTGCGCCCACCCGCGGCAGGACAAGCGGCCCGGCGGCGACCCGGAGGCGGTGTGGGCGCTGACCGGCCGGGGGACGGTCGTCCACTCCGGAGGCAAGCTGTCCGACGGCCGGCAGACCTGGCAGCTGTCCGAGTCCGGCTCCGGCTCCGTCGCCGTCGACGAGCAGGCGACCTATGCGGCGGCCGGGGAGGAGGTGTGGCGCTGCGCCGACGTCGACTGTGACGCGGTGTCGCTGGGCACCCCGGCCCGGGGGCTCATCGCGGTCGGCGGGGACGGCCGGCTGCTGGTGATCCGCGACGACCGGGTGCTGCTGGTCGACAAGCCTTACGAGATGCCCTCCTCCAGGGCGTAACGGACCAGTTCGGCCCGGTTGTGCATCTGGAGTTTGCCGAGCGTGTTCTGCACGTGGTTCTGCACCGTGCGGTGCGAGAGCACCAGGCGCTCGGCGATCTGCTTGTACGACAACCCCTTCGCCACCAGCCGCAGCACCTCGGTCTCCCGCTCGGTCAGCCGCGGCCGCCCCGGTCGCCGGTACTCCCCCAGCACCAGCCCGGCCAGTCCCGGGGTGAACACCGGGTCGCCCTCCGCGGTCCGCCGCACCGCGTCCAGGAACTCCTGCCGCCCGGCAGATTTCAGCAGGTAACCGGTGGCCCCGGCCTTGACCGCCTCGAGCACGTCGCGGTGCTCGCCGCTGGCCGAGAGCATCAGGATCCGCACCCCGGGGTCGGCCGCCCGCAGCCCGTGGATCACCGCCACCCCGGACAGGTCGGGCAGTTGCAGGTCGAGCACCACCACGTCGGGCCGGGCCGCGGGGGCCACCCGCAGCGCCTGCCGCCCCTCGCCGACCGCGGCGGTGACCAGATATCCGGCCTCGCCGAGGTCCCGGGCCACCCCGTCCCGCCACATCGGGTGGTCGTCCACCACCATCACGCGTACCGCCACGCCGATCACCATAACGACGTGCGGATGATCGGCGGATGGGCCGGCGCCGGGCCCCGGCGCACACTGGCCCCATGGGTGCTGACCTCGGCGGAATCGAGTTCTACGCGGGCCCACCGGTGCTGGGTGGACCGGACGACCTGGACGCGGTCATCCGCGCGTTCATCGACGGCGCGACCAGCAAGCTGCTGATCGCCGTGCAGGAGCTGGACTCCCGGCTGATCGCCGACGCGATCGTGGCGGCCCGGGCCCGGCGGGTGAAGATGCAGATCATCCTGGAGGGCGATTACCTGCGGGAGGAGAAACCGGTCGCCGACCCGTGGCTGATCGGCGGGGAGAACGAGGGCAACCGGGTGATCCACGCGGCGCTGCTGCGCGCCGGCATCGACCTGGTCACCGACCTGAACCCGTACATCTTCCACCAGAAGTTCATGGTCCGGGACCCGGGGAAACCGACCGCCGCCGTCCTCACCGGCTCCACCAACTTCACCCACACCGACACCGGCACCAACCCGCCGGACGTCCTGGACAAACCGGGCAACAACCTGAACCACGTGGTCGTGCTGCACGGCAGGACCGCGGCCGATCTCTACATGGCCGAGTTCGCCCGGTTGCGCAGCGGCACCTTCGGCGACCTGCACGAGCGGCACGAGCCGCGGCCGCGCGAGTTCCGGCTCGGCGGCATCCGGGTGAAACCCGTCTTCGCCCCGGAGCAGGGCCCGGAGATGGAGATCATGAAGCAGATGCTGAAGGCGAAGGAGCGGGTGGACTTCGCGATGTTCACCTTCGCCCAGTCGTCCGGCATCGACGACACCATGGAGTGGATGCTGCGGGCCGGCGTCCCGGTCCGCGGTGTCCTCGACCGCGGGCAGGGCTCGCAACGGTGGGCCGCGACCGAGCCGCTCAAGGCCGCCGGGGCGCAGCTCTACGAGAACACGCCCGGCAACGGCGTCCGGAAGATCCACCACAAGCTGATGGTGATCGACCGCAAGCTGACCATCATCGGCAGCTTCAACTACACCGCCCCGGCCGCCACGCTCAACGACGAGAACATCGTCGTCCTCGGCGACCTGGAGGAGACGAACCCGGACGCGCAGGCCGCCCAGGAACGGCTCGCCGCCTACGCCCTGACCGAGATCGATCGCATCATCACCACTCTCTCCCGGCCCGCCTGACCCTCCCGGTCCGCTTCCCCTCCGGCCGCCGCTTGGGGTACGACCACAGCTCCCGTGGCGCAAATCCTGACAAGTCCGGGTCGCCGTCCGCCGCCGGGCCCCCTAGAGTGGGCGGTCGGCGTCGCGCCCGCGTCGCCGGACGGCGGATGAGGGGACGGCGGGATGCGCAAGTTCGTGGCCGGAGTCGCGGCCATGACGGCGGCGCTGGCCTTGGCGGCCTGTGGCGACAAGAACGAGGAGCCGTACTTCGTGAGCGAGGGGTCGGCCGTCTCGGGCTCGGCCGCGCCGGCCACCTCGGCGGCGGCCCCGGCGAGCGAGGTGACCAGCGCGCCACCGGCGAGCCCGAGCGCGAGCGCCTCGCCGAGCGTCAGCCCCTCCGCGTCGAAGAAGGCGACCAGCTTCACCTATGTCTTCCCGGTGGTCGGCAACAACTCGTACGCGCACACCCACCACGACTACCCGGCCACCGACGTGATCACCGGCTGCGGCAACAAGTTCCGCGCGGTCACCGACGGCGAGGTGCTCGCCGTCAGCACCGTCGACAGGTGGAAGGCCTCGGTCAACGACGGCGCCACCCGCGGCGGCCTGTCCATCTCCATCCTCGGCGACGACGGCGTGCGCTACTACGGCTCGCACCTGTCGAAGATCGCCGCCGGGGTGACCGTCGGCGCTCGGGTCACCGCCGGCCAGACCATCGGCAAGACCGGCGACACCGGCGACGCCAGCGCCTGCCACCTGCACTTCGGCATCTCCCCGCCGTGCGCGAAGTCCGGCGACTGGTGGAACCAGCGCGGCACCGTCTTCCCGTGGCCGTACCTGGACGCCTGGAAGGCCGGGAAGAACAAGTCCCCGGTCGCCGCGGTCAAGAAGTGGAAGGCCGCGAACGGCTGCCCGACCAAGCCCACCACCTTCGGCTGACCGTCAGGCCGGGACCGGGTCCCGTTCCGGCTCCGCCACCGGCTGAGCCGGCCGGGCGGGCGTGAAGACACCGGCCGAGGTGGCCAGCACGACCAGGACGGCGAGCGTCGCCAGCAGCGCGGCGCCGCCGACCACCAGGCTCGGGCGGACCGTCTCGGCGACCGCACCGGCCCCGAGCATGGACAGGCCCTGCACCGCGCAGAGCCCGGACATCGCCACCCCGAACGCGCGCGCCCGGTAGGCGGCCGGGACGGCCCGGCCGAAGAGGGCGTTCAGCGGGATGCTGAACGCGCCGGCCAGCCCGCTGACGAAGAGCAGGACCAGCACCACCGGCAGCGGCGGCTGCGCGGCGACCGGCAGCAGCACGGCGCAGGACAGGACGGCGAGCGGCAGCATCAGCTTCTGTCGCAGCTCCGGCGGGCAGAACCGGGTGAGCAGGACGCCGCCGATCGCCACCCCGGCCGGCATCATGGCGAGCAGCAGGCCGCCGACGCGGGCGCCGCCGCCGTACTCGCCGGCCAGCGGGGCGACCACCCCCTCGGTGCCGTACACCAGGCAGGCCAGCCAGAAGAGCAGCAGGTAGGACCGGAGGGCGCGGTCGGTGAAGACCACGCGTACCCCGGCGGTGGTCTCGGCCCACCAGGAGCCGGACGGTTCGGCGGCGACCTCGGTGGCCGCCGCGCAGCGGCGCAGACCGGTCGCGATCAGCGTGGCGGAGAGCAGGAAGGTGGCCGCGTCGACGGCCAGCACCGTCTGCGCCGAGCCGACGGTGACCAGCAGGCCGCCCAGCGCGAACCCGGCCACCTGGGTGACCTCGGCGACGATGTTGTCCAGGCCGTTCGCGACCGGGTAGCGGTCGCCGTGAAGGATGTCGGGCAGCAGCGACGAGCGCGCCGACTGGAACGGCGGGCGGCACAGGTTGGCCACGAACGCGATCGCCACCAGCAGCGCCACCGGCATCCCCGGGACCAGCATGAGCAGCACGAGCGCGGCCCGGACGAGGTCGCCGCCGAGCAGCACCCGGCGCCGCGGCAGCCGGTCGGCGAGGACCGCGAGCAGCGGGCCGCCGACCACCCAGGTCAGGTAGGAGCCGGCGAACGTGAGCGCGGCCAGCAGCGAAGATCCGGAGCGCTGGTAGACCAGGAACGACAAGGCCACCGCGGTCAGCTGATCGCCGATCATCGACAGCAGGTTGGCGGTGAAGAGGTGGCGGTACTCGCGGACCGCGAAGACCTCGCGGTACCCTGCCGGCTGTTCGGGCAACGATACTTCCCTGTACATAGGTCGACGGCGGGTCGTCCCAGGTCCAGTTGGGACGACCCGCCGTCGCTGACGGTCAAACCACGTTCAAAGGATGCTCAATTCCAGCTACGACCACGCATATGGCGGCCCTCCTTTCCCGTCGAGACCTCGCGCAACTTCAGCTCCAGGTACGACCGCGCATCGAGGCACCTCCTTCACCGGCCGGGATCGACTGACGGGACCTACCGTAAGTTTCCCAAGAATTCGGGCATATCAGCTTTTCGTATGACCTATCGGCGCCACCCGTCGCGATCGGGACGACTCAGATCGGCCCCGTCCCGGCCGATGGGAAGCGGCCGAGCCGAGAGGGGTGAACCGGATGCGCTGGCCCCACGCCACCGCGCCGGCGTGGATCGTTCACGCCGGCTTCCTGACCTGCGCCCTCGGCGCGGGCGGCGGGTTCGCCCTGGCCACGCCGGGCGTCCGCGCGGTGATCTACACGCTGGTCGTGATCGCCTCGATCGGGCTGTTCGTCCTGGCCCTGGTCTCCGGGCACCTGGCGCACCCCCGGCCGTGGCTGGTCGCCATCGGCGGTCTCCTGCTGCTCCTCACCGACCAGCTGCTCTGGCCGTACTGGATCATCGACGGCCACCTGGGCCGGGCCGAGGGCCGTCCCGCCGACCTGCTGCTCGCCGCCGCGCACGGGCTGTTCATGGTCGGCGCCGCGATGGCGGTCCGGCACCGGATGAGCGCGGACGCCGGCGGCATCGTCGACGCCGCGATGTTCGGCCTGTGCGCCGGTGGCGCGCTCTGGATCTGGGTGTTCGAGCCGCACCTGCCGGCTGGCGCCACCCCGGTCGGCCAGGCGCAGGTGCTGACCGACGTGCTCGCGCTCTGCGCGGTCATCGGCTGCCTGCTGCGGATGGCCTCGGCGGCCACCGGCGCGGCCCGCGGCACGATCGGCTACCTGCTGCTCACCGTGGTGCTGACCGGCGCCGCGCTGACCGCCGGAGCGCTCGGGGTGCCGCACCGCGGCACCTGGTCCGGCGTGCTGATGCTGGTCGCCTTCCTGACCATCGCGGCCGGCGCGGTGCACCCGGGCGCGCCGGCCGCGATCGAGCCGACCGGGGTCACCGAACGCCGGCCCGGCCGGTTCCACCTCGGCTGGCTCGGGGTGGCGCTGAGCGTGAACCCGGCCATCACCGCGGTGCAGGCCATCCGCGGGGACGACCGGGCCGGGCCGCAGCTGCCGGTCGCCACCCTGCTGGTGATCCCGCTGGTGCTGATCCGTTTCAAGCAGCTGTCCGGGCAGCGGGAGAAGGCCGAGCGGGTGCTCGCCTACCAGGCCTCGCACGACGAGCTGACCGGCCTGTACAACCGGCGGCAGATCATGGCCGAGATCGACCGCGCGCTGGCCACCCAGCATCCGGTCACCGTGCTGCTCTGCGACCTGGACGGGTTCAAACCGGTCAACGACCGGCACGGGCACGCGGCCGGGGACGAGGTGCTCCGGACCGTCGCCGCCCGCCTCACCGCGGTGGCCGGCCAGGGGCACGCGGTGGGCCGGCTCGGCGGCGACGAGTTCGTGGTGCTCTGCCGATCCGGCACCGAGGCCGAGGTGGCCGACCTGCGGGACCGGATCGCCGGCACGGTCGGTGCGCCGATCCCGCTGGCCGACGCGACCGTCTCGGTGGGCGTCACCATCGGCGCGGCCCGCACCACCCCGTGCGCCCGGCTCGATCGCACCGCCCTGATCGCCCAGGCCGACGCCGCCATGTACGCCGGCAAACAGCACCGCCGCGCCCGGGTCGCCTGACCCGGGCGGCAATCGGTTTGCCTGCCGGGCCGGTCGGCGGCACAGTGGCCGCCATGGAAGCACCCGAAATGATCAACGCCGGGACGATCGTCCTCAAGCGCTGGGAACCGGCCTGGGCCGCCGAGGCCGCGGCGGCGGTCCAGGAGTCCCTCCCCGAGCTCAAGCCGTTCCTGCCCTGGGCCACCGACGGTTACGGCCTCGACGAGAGCCGCGCCTACATCCAGATGTCGGTGGACAACTGGGCGGCCGGCA
Source organism: Actinoplanes ianthinogenes (assembly GCF_018324205.1). NCBI lineage: Bacteria > Bacillati > Actinomycetota > Actinomycetes > Micromonosporales > Micromonosporaceae > Actinoplanes > Actinoplanes ianthinogenes. The sequence goes on along the minus strand of NZ_AP023356.1, from coordinate 7,147,365 downwards.
CCGAGTTCAACTACGCGATCTTCACGGCCGTGGGCGAGCTGGCCGGCTCGATCGGCCTGATGACCCGGATGGGCCCGGGCACCCTGGAGATCGGCTACTGGATGCGGACCCCGTATGCCGGCCGGGGCTACATGACCGCCGCGGTCACGGTGCTGACCCGGGTGGCCCTCACCCTGCCCGGCGTGGAGCGGGTCGCGATCCGGTATGCCGAGGCCAACAAGGCGTCCGCCGCCGTCGCGGCGAAGGCCGGCTTCGCCGAGGTGGCCCGCGGCCCGGAGACGCCCGGCGCGACCACGATCCTGATCACGGCCGAGCGCCGGGCCTGATCCCGCGGATCGTCAGTGCCCCAGGTCGCGCAGCATCGGCACGGACCTGCCCACCCAGGACAGGTTCACGTCCTCCAGCGCGCCCTGGGTCCGCTGCGTCCCGCCCAGGAACCACAGGTAATAGGTGATGTACCCGGGCGCGCTGACCACCGTGTGATATCCCTCCGGCATCATGTGCACCCCGTGGTCGCGGACCGTGAAGTTCTCCTCGTAGCCCTCGTCGGTGTACATCCGGCAGATCCCGAACCCGTCACCGGGCTGCACCTTGAAGTAGTACATCTCCTCGTGGGCCGCCTCGGCGGGCAGGTTGTCGTTCTTGTGCCGATGCGGCGGGTATGTGCTCCAGTTCCCGCTCGGGGTGAACGTCTCCCCCACGATCAGCCGCCGCGCCGGCAGGTCCGGCTGCGCGATCTCGGTGAGGATCTGGTGGTACGTCCGCCCGAAGTTCGCCGCTCCCCACCGGCCGGACGCGACCCGGGCCGGCTCGATCACGTACGGGTCCACGGCCAGGTCCGACGGGGCGCTGGGCAGCGCGATCTCCACCGGCCCGGACGCCTCCACGGTCACCGCGACGCCGGCCGGGATGTAGACCGAGTGCGGTTTTCCGGAGAACACGTTCGCCCGGCCGCCCACGTCGGCGAACTTGGCCGCGCCGACGGTGAAGGTGGCCTTGCCGCTGAGGATCACGGCCAGCATCTCGCGGTCGCCGGACTCACCCGACCAGGACTCCCCGGCGCCGAGCCGGAGCAGCTGGAAACCGAGCAGCGAGCACGGGTTGAACGGCAGCTCGTTGAGCCCGGGCTCGGCCGGGATGTAGCAGTGGTACCGGTAATCCATGACAGCTCCTTCACCAGGGATGGGTCCAGCCGGGCCGGGTGACGCGGGTGAGGGCCTCCAGGTAGAAGTAGTCACCCCAGAGCGTTCCCTCGTCGACGCCGACACCTTTGGGTTTGTCGTAGACGCCGTGCCGCAGCAGCGCGTTGCCACCGCTGAGGTAGTCGCTGATCAGTGAGCCGAGTATGCGCCCGGCCGCGTCCCGCTCGCCGAGCTCCCACAGCCCGCACGCCGCGATCGCCGCCGCCGAGGAGTCCCGTTCGACGCCGGTCAGCGAGAGATCCCAGTAGGGCACGCCGTCGGCCGGCAGGTGCGCCCGGAAGTAGTCGGCGCAGCGCCGGGCCGCGGTGAGGAAGGACTCGTCGCCGGTGTGCCGGTGGTTCAGCAGGAACCCGTAGACGCCCCAGGCCTGGCCCCGCGCCCAGCACGACTCGTCGGCGTGACCCTGCTCGGTCTCCCCGCGCAGCGGCTCGCCGCTCACCGGATCCCAGTAGAACGTGTGGTACGTGCTCCCGTCCGGCCGCAGGATGTGGTCGCGCAGCTGCGCCGCGTGCCGCCACGCCGTCTCGGCGTACCGGTGCTCCCCGGTCTCCTCCGCCGCCCAGAACAGCAGCGGCGTGTTCATCAGGCTGTCGATGATGGTCCGGCCCCGCTGCGCCGGATCCCGCAGGTCACCCCAGGCCTGAATGATCCCGGCCGGGTGCAGGACGCGAGACATCAGGTGGTCGGCCGCCGCCAGCGCGGCCCGCTTCGCCACCGGATTCCCGGTACGCCGGACCGCCGTCACGCACGACAGCGTGTACAGAAAACCAAGATCGTGGGTGTCCACGTCGACCCGCCCGTCGACCCGTGCCGCGAAGCTCCCGACGTGCCCGCTCGCCGCCGTCAGATACTTCTCGTCCCCGGTCAGGTCGTACGCCAGCCAGAGCATCCCGGGCCAGAAACTGGTCGTCCATCCCACGTTCCCGGCCCGCATCGGGTAGCGGTCCCCAACCGTGGTGTCGTCCGGATACTCGTCGCCGAACTCGTGCAGGTTGCCGTCGATGATGGACAGTGCCGCGGTCACCGCGGCGGCGGTCACGTCGATCGCCGTCATGTGGTCCTTTCGGTCGGGAGGTCGGCTGGTTCTCAGGGCTGGGTCGCGGGCTCCGCGGATCGGCGCGCGTCGTCCACACCGGCGGCTCGTCCACAGGCCGCCCGCCCGGCACCACGATCACGAATAGACTGGCCCGGGGCAGGCCCCCCTGGGCGGGTGGGGACGGGCGAGTGGGGGGACAGCGTCCAGCGACTGTTCGCCCACACCACATACAGCAGCGGCGACGCCGCCAGGCTGACCGCCGGCACCGGCGCCGCCACGTAAAGCGCCTCCCACAACACCAGCACCCCGAGCGACGGCACCGTCAGATACCACCGGCGCACTCCCCCGAACACCCCGGCCCGCAACACGTCACGCAGCCTGGCGTCCGGCCGGCCGGCGATCGCCACCAGCGCCAGCACCGCTGTGGCCACCACCAGCCCGATCAGCACCACCAGCACCGGGATCACCACCGCACCGGCGGGATGCTCCCAGGCGGCCCGGATGTCCACGCCGAGCACGACCACCACGGCCGTGGCCAACGCGCCGAGCGGCAGCGCCCGGCGACAGGACCGCAGCCAGGCCCGCACGAAGGTGCGGACCACCGGCCCGGGGTACGCGCCGAAGACGGCGAACGCCGCGCACAGCCCGGGCGCCGCGAACCCCAGCAGCCACGGGCTGAGGAACACCGGCAGCACCGCGACGGCGAGCAGCACGTTCGTCATCAGGGCCAGGTAGGCCAGGTCGAAGAGGGTGCCGATCCGGTTCATCCCTTCAGTCCCGTCGTCGCGATGCCCTCGACGAAGTACCGCTGCCCGAGCAGGAAGACCACCACGATCGGCAGCACGGAGAGCACCGAGCCGGTCATGATCAGGGCGTACTCCGCGTTGTACTGGCTGATGAAGGTACGCAGGCCGAGCTGGATCGTCCACAGATCGCTGGACCGCAGGTACAGCAGCGGCCCGAGGAAGTCGTTCCACGTGTTGACCAGGGTGATCAGGGCGAGGCTGGCCAGTGCCGGGGTGGACAGCGGCAGCATGATCCGGCGGTAGATGCCGAACTCGCTCATCCCGTCGATCCGGGCCGCGTCGATCAGCTCGTCCGGGATCGACTCGTAGAACTGCTTCATCAGGAAGACGCCGAGCGCGCCGAACGCCTGGATCGCGATGATCGACCACAGGGTGTCCGACAGGTGCATCTTCGACAACAGCACGAACTGCGGGATCATGTACGACTGCCAGGGCACCGCCAGGGTGCCGAGGTAGGCCAGGAACAGCAGGTCCCGCCCCGGGAACCGGATCTTGGCGAAGCCGTACGCGGCGAAGCTGCCGGTGAACACCTGGAGCAGGGTGACCACCACCGAGAGCAGCACGGTGTTGCCGAGCCAGGTGGTCATGTCCGACCGGGTCCAGATGTCCACGTAGTGGTGCCACTGCGGATCCGCGGGCAACCATTGGACCGGCAGGGTGAACACCTCGTTGTTGGTCTTCAGCGAGGAGACGACCATCCAGTAGAACGGCAGCAGCACGGCCACCGAGGCGACGGCCAGAAGGAGATATCCGGCGAAGCGGCCCCACTTGAAGGAACGCCGCCGATGGTGGTCGCGCCGTGCCGCCACGGCGGGCTTGTCCAGGAGAAGACTCATCTCAGGCCTCCCTCCGCCGGTTCACCACGAACTGCACGACGGTGACCAGGAAGCAGAGCAGGAACAGGACGACCGACACCGCGGACGCGTAACCGAACTGGTTCTCCTCGAAGCCCTTGCGGTAGACGTACTGGGCCAGCACCAGGGTGGACTGGCCGGGGCCGCCGTTGGTCATCACCAGGATCAGGTCGAGGATCTTGAAGCTGTTCACGGTGAGCAGCACGATCACGAAGAACATGGTCGGGCGCAGGCAGGGCAGGGTGACCGCGCGCAGCCGCTGCCAGGCGCCGGCGCCGTCCACCCGGGCCGCCTCGTAGAGCTCGCCCGGCACGGTCTGCAACCCGGCCAGGAAGATCAGCATGAAGTAGCCCATCTCCCGCCAGGTGCCGACCAGGATCACCGCCGGCATCGAAGCGTCCGCCGAGGTGGTCCAGCCCGGCGGATGGTCGGCGCCGATGGCCCGCAGCATCGCGTTGATCGGGCCGTACCCGGGGCTGAACAGCATGTTCCAGACCTGGGCGACGGCCACGATCGACGCGATGTAGGGGAAGAACGCGACGGTGCGGAAGAACGCCACGGCCCGCAGCCGCTTGTTCAGCAGCAGCGCCAGCCCCAGCGACACCACCAGGGTGAGCGGGATGTGGAACACCGTGTAGTACAGCGTGTTCCGCATCGCGGTCCAGAAGACGGCGTCGTGGATCAGCTGCCGGGCGTTGTCCAGGCCGGTCCACTCGGCGCCGCCGAAGATGTCCCAGGTGGTGAACGCGTAGTAGAACAGCAGCACCACCGGCACCATGGTGAGCAGCGCGAACCCGGCGAGGTTCGGCAGCAGGAAGCCCCAGCCGAGCAGAGTGTTCCGGCGGGTCACTTGGTGAGGACCTCGTTCTTGGCCCGCTCCTGCGCCTCGGCGATCGCGGTGTCGATGTCCTTGGAGCCGGACAGCACCGCGGTGTGCAGGTCGTTGAGGATGTTCTGCAACGGCGCGGTGTTCTTGCCGACCGGGTTCTCCGGCTTGGTGTCGTGCTTGGTGAACGCGAACTTGGACACCGCGTCGGTGGGTACGCCCGGGATCGCGAAGATGGTGCCGGCCGCGGCGTCGGTGTTCGCCGGGGTGATGCCGATGCCCGCGAGCGCCTTCGCGGCGTCGGCGCTCCCGGCGTACGCAAGGAATTTCTTCGCAGTGTCGATCCTGTCTTTATTGATCTTAGGGTTGATACCCATGCCGGTCGGGTCGGCGAAGGTGACCGGCGTGGCGGAGGTGCCGGTGGTCGACTTGTCGAGCTGCGGCGCCGGGGCGATGCCCCACTCGAACCTGTCCGCGTCGCCGCTCTTCTGCTGGCTGAGCAGGGTGGCGATGTACCAGGTGCCCATGGTCATCATGGCCGCCTGCTGCTTGCCGAACTGCGCCTGGTAGGTCAGGTTGTTGGTGGTCGCGTCGCCGAGCGAGACCTGCGCCCCGGCCTTCTGGAGATCGACGGCCCGGGTGTAATACGGCTTCAGGTAACCGAAGTTCCCGCTGGTCAGGTCGGCGCCGGGCGACTGCGCCAGCGCGAATCCCTGCAACGTCGACTGCCAGACGTGCTCGTAGACGCCGAGCGCCTTGGACCCGGCCGCCTTCAGCCCGGTGGTCAGCCGCTTGCCCGCGTCGGCATAGTCGTCCCAGGTCCACGACCCGTCCGGATACTTCACCTTGGCCTGGTCGAACAGCGCCTTGTTGTAGTAGATGACCCAGGAGTCCTGCCGATAGGGAATCGCGTACGTCTTCCCCTCGACCTGGTACGACGACAGTCCGTTGGTGCCCGAGCCGAGCCCGGACGCCACGTCCGAGACGTCCAGCAGCTGCTTGCCGTTCTGGTAGGTGTAGAAGTTCTTCAGCGTCTTCTGCACGTACACGTCCGGCGCCTTGCCGGCCGCCAGGTCCGCGATCATCTGGGTGTCGTAGTTCTTCGGGTCGTACTCCTTGAGCGCGACCGTGACGTCCGGATACTTCGCGTGGAACCCGTCGGCGAGCACCTTGAACTCGGGCGTGGTGGCCAGGCTCCACCCGGCCAGCGTGAGCGTGTTCGCGTCGTCCCCGCCGGACCCGCCGTCTCCGGACGAGCAACCGGTCAGCGCGAGCAAGAGCGCCGTGACGGCGGCTGTCGAGCGTTTCATCCCTGCTCCTTCATCAGATCGAGGTGGTGCTCCGTGATGACGCCGTCCGGCCAGGTCACCCGCACGGTGTCGCCGATCTCGACACGACAGCGCGGTTCCTCGGGCAAGGCGGTGGTGAGCGCGACGAGCGTGGCGGTCCAGGCGCCCGGCTCGACCGGATGGTCGACCCAGGGCACCCGGACCGGGCCGCCGAACGGCCCGGCGTCGTCGTGGACGGTGGTCCCGGTCGCGCCGCCGGGCGGCAGGATCGCGGACAGATGGGAGATCAGGTCGCCGGTGACCGGCCAGCCGCCGATCCGCAGCCGCAGCGTCGCGGGATCGTCGCGGACGTCGTCGACCTGCGCCAGCCGCACCTCGAAGATCCCGCGGACCAGCGAGAAGACCGTGAGACGCGCGGCCGTCCGGACCGTCCCGGCCCGCCCCGACCCGTGGTCCGGACCGCTGTCCTCGATCCGCACCCAGTGGATCAGACCGTCAGACCCGGTTTCCGGTACGCCCAGAGCCCGCATCCCGCTGCGATGCGTGGTGTTCCCGTCCCGGTCGACGAGCACCACCGACTGGTCCTCGGGCCGGGTCCAGCCCGCCTCGTCGAGCACCGGCGCGGTCGCCGTCGAGTAGCCGAGCCGGGCGTACAGCGGTGAGTCCGCCCCACCGCGCCCCTCGAACCCGTGGTCCGTCCCGTGGTTGACCACCCGGACGATCCCGTCGGCTCTCGTGCCGGAGACGATCCAGGCCGGAGCCGCCACCGTCCGGACGAAGTCACCCCGCTCGACCGGCAGCGGCACGCTCGGCGCGGTCCACACCGGATGGTCGGCGGGCAGCGCGATCCCGAGCAGGCCCTTGCTCGCCCAATACGGCGACCCGGGCCCGGAGTACGACTGCGCCAGCCGCCGCCACGTCCCGTGCCACCCCATGGTGAGCAGCCCGTCCCCGTCCGGCGCGCCCCGATCCACGAAGTGCCGCACGACCAGGTCGGCCGCGTGCCGCAACTGCCCGGCCGGCACCGACGGCACCTCGGCGACGACGCCGGCCCAGAACGGTACGGCCGCCGCGAACCGGTAGATCAGGCTGCGTCCCTGCACCAGCGGCGACCCGTCCGCACCGACCAGCGCGACCGCGTCCTGGAGATACCGGTCGAGATCGCTCACCCACTGCTTCTCGCGCCCGCCGGTCAGGCCGGACGCGCCGAGCATCCGCATCCACAGGATCGGGTAGAGGTGCAGCGCCCACCCGATGTAGTGGTCGAACCCGCGCCGGTCCCCGTCGGAGAGCCAGCCGTCGGCGCGCCGGAACGACTCGTGCGCGGCCAGGTCGGCGGCGATGTCCCCGGCCGACCACGGGCCACCGGCCGAGCGCAGGAACGTCTGCACCACGATCCGGAACCAGACCCAGTTGATCCGTGGATAGGTGTCGTCGCCGACGGCCGGCGCGAGGTAGTCGACGATCCGCTCCTGCACCGCCGGGTCGAGCCGGTCCCACAGCCAGGGGCGGGTCAGGTCCAGGATCAGCGCGATGCTCGCCGCCTCGACCTTGGCCTGCGAGTGCTCGGTGAGCCGTACCCAGCGCTCGGGCGAGTGCGGGTCGCTGCCGGTGGCCAGGCCGGTCGCGTACCAGTCGAGCAGCTCGTCGACGCCCTCGCCGCGGGCACCGGCGATCCGGAAGCCGGCCGTCAGGAACGTCCGGGCGAAGCCTTCGAGCCCGTCCACGTCGTGGCCGTAACCGCCCTCGGCGCCGGGGAAGGTGATCCGGGCGTGGCCGGGCGAACCGTGGCGACGGGCGGCGGAGAGCATCCGGTCGGCCAGGTGCAGCCACTGCTCGCGGGTCCAGTCGGGGCGGGACGGGGCGGGTGTTCGCGGATCCTCAGGCACGCGGCACTCTCCGGAGTGGAGCGATCGTTGCGTGGAAGTAAAACGCTCATAATCGAGCATGTCAATGTCTGTTACGAACTGATGCGCTCAGAAGCGATCTGCCTTCTCAACCTGGAGCTTTGCTTCCCGACGGTCCAGAGTGGCGATCGGCGCAGGCATCCATGACCGCCGAAGTGATCTGATACGATCTCAATCGATCACATCGGGGGTGGTGCGATGAGCTCGTTCACCGGGCCTCTGGCCGAGTTGTGGCCGACGGTCGGGCCGGGGCTGCTGCGGCCACCCGGCCGCTGCCTGCCGGTCCCCCCGGCGACCGACCGCACCGCCTGGACCCCTCCCGACCCTGCCGGCCACCGCGCGGACCGGGCCGCTCCCGACGCCGGCCATCGCTCGGACGGAGCCGCTCCCGACGCCGGCCATCGCCCAGACGGGGCCGCTCTCGACGCGACCACCGTGCGGGAGCTGCGAGCGCGGGCCGAGGCCGAGCTCGGGACCCCGTGGCCGGTGCCGTTGGCCAGCGGTTATGCGCGCTACTTCCGGGACGGGGATCGGGACGGCTACGAGCAGGTCGTGTGGGCGCGGCACGAGCGGGTCGCGCGGGCCGCGGTGGTCGCGGCGGTGACGCTCGACGAGCGGTGGCTGGACGAGGTGGCCGACGGGGTGACCCTCTGGTGCGAGCAGAGCAGTTGGTGCTGGCCCGCGCACGACGACACGTTCGAGCGGTACGGCGCGGTGGTGCCGACCGTCGCCGAGCCCTACCTGGATCTCGGCGCCGGCGAGGTGGCCGCCGACCTGGCCTGGATCGACCACCTGCTCGGGGCGCCACTGGACGAGCGGGTGCCCGGCGTGCGCGCGCGGATCCGGTGGGAGGTGGAGCGCCGGGTGCTGGGGCCGTTCGAGCGGCGGCGGGACTGGCAGTGGCTCGGGGACGTGCACAACTGGAACCCCTGGATCCACGGGAACGTCCTGGTCGCCGCCTTGCAGCTGGTCGACCCCGGCGAGCGGCGGGAGGCGCTGGTCCGGCTCGCGATCGAGGGTATCGATCGGTTTGTCGCCGCGCTGCCCCCGGACGGCGCGATCGACGAGGGCTACGGGTACTGGTGGAACGGCGCTGGCCGGCTCCTCGAGGCCCTCGACGTGCTGGCCTACGCCTCGGACGGGGCGCTGACCGCCGGCGCGATCCCGGTCCTGCGCGAGACCGTGGCGTTCCCGCACCGGATGCACCTGGGCGGCCCCTGGTATGTCAACTTCGCGGACTGCTCGGCCCGCCCCTCCGGCGACCAGCCGTGGCAGCAACTGCACCGCGAAGCCCGCCGTGCGGGCGACCCGGCGGCACTCGCCCACGCGGCGGCCCACCGCCGCCCCGGCGAGCCGGTCGCCCACGAGTCCGACGGCCTGGGCCGCCTCCTGCGCGCCCTGACCGACCCCGCCTGGCTCGCGGCCTCCACCACCCCACCCGCCCCTGCCACCGGCAACCCGGCCGGCCTCGCGGGCGAGTCCTGGCTGGCGCGGGAGGTGTGGTTTCCGTCGACGCAGGTGCTGATCGCGCGGGCGACGGCCGGTAGTGCCGCCGGGCTGACGCTGGCGGTCAAGGGCGGGCACAACGACGAGAACCACAACCACAACGACGTGGGCAGTTTCCTGGTCGCGCTGAACGGGGTGCCGGTGCTGGTGGATCCGGGACGGCCGACGTACACGGCGCAGACGTTCGGGCCGCGACGGTACGAGCTGTGGATGATGGGGAGCTCCTGGCACAACGTTCCGGAGATCCGAGGGGTGGCACAGGCGGCGGGACGTGCGTGCCGGGCTCGGGACGTCGTCAGGTCGTACCGGGAACTGGTCTTGGATCTTGCCGACGCCTATCCGGGAGCGGGCGTGCGGACCTGGCGCCGGACGGCCCGGCTTGATCGGGACACGGTGACCGTGACCGATCAGTGGGAGCTGGAGCCCGGCGACGACCGGCCGACGCGGATCCACCTGGTGCTGGCCGGTGCGGTGCGCGTCGGCGACGGCACGGCCGAGGTGCGCGCGCCGGACGGCGCGGGCCTGCTGCGGCTGAGCTGGAGTCCGCCGGTACCGTGCGCGACAAGCGTGCGGGAGCTGGACGATCCCCTGCTCAGCACCGTCTGGGGCGATCGCCTGACCCGCCTGGAGATCGACGTGAGCGGGCTCGGCCCGATCGGTACGCTCGACCTGACCGTCAAGGAGCCGGAGTGAACACATCGGACAAGCGGGGTCCGCTGGCGGAGACCCGGCGGGCGCGGCTGCTCGAGGCGTTGCAGCGGGACGGGGTGCTGCGGATCTCCGACCTGACCGAGACGCTCGGCGCGGCGGCCGTGACGCTGCGCCGGGACATCGCGCAGCTGGCCGCCGAGGGCCTGGTCCGGCGGGTGCACGGCGGCGTGGCCCTGCCGTCGGCGGACGACCCGCCCGCCCTGGCCGAGGAGCCGGACGTCACCGCGCTCGGGATGCTGGTGCCGTCGCTGGACTACTACTACCCGGCGGTGGCCCGGGGCGCCGAGGAGGCGGCCCGCGAGCTGGCGATGCGGATCGTGCTGCGCGGTGGGTCCTACAAGACCGAGGACGATCAGCCGCACCTGCTCCGCCTGGTCGATCAGGGGGTGGACGCGCTGATCGTGGCGCCCCGGATGGACGTGCCGACCGCCGGACGGACCATCGACTGGCTGGCCGGCACCGGGCTGCCGGTGGTGCTGCTGGAGCGCACCGCGGCGACCGGGCCGTTCCACGCGGCCCTCGAGTCGGTGGTCACCGACCACGCGCTGGGCGCCGCCATGGCGGTCCGGCACCTGGTCGGTCTCGGCCACCGCAGGGTCGGCGTGGCCCTCGCGATGAACAGCCCGACCCGCCCGCACGTGCATCGCGGCTGGCGGGAGGCGGCCACCGAGTGCGCCCTGGACGTGGCCGCGACGGTCGACGCGCTGATCCCGGACGCGCAGAGCCCGGACTCGGCGGCTGCCCTGGACGAGGTGCTCGACCGCTGCCTGGCCACCGGGACGACGGCCCTGCTGGTGCACGCCGACCCGGAGGCGATCGCGCTGGTCCAGCGGTGCGAGGAGCGGCGGATCGCGGTGCCCGGGCAGCTCTCGGTGGTGGCCTACGACGACGAGGTGGCCGGGTTGTTCAGCCCGGCACTGACCGCGGTCCGGCCGCCGCGCCGGTCGATCGGGCGGGCGGCGGTCCGGCTGGTCGCCGACCGCCTCGCCGACCCGGACCGGCCGGCCCACCGCGTGGTGATCAGCCCGTCGCTGCGGATCCGCGCCTCCACCGCCGCCCCGCCGGACTGAGCGGATCCGCGCCTCCACGGCCGCCCCGCCGGGCTGACGGCCCGCCATCAGGGATCCGCCGCCTGCCGGAATGCCTCCCGCCGGCGTGCGGGCCGTCAGGCGCGGGCCTGTTTCTCCGCGACCTCGACGACCTTCTTGACCGCGGCCGGGCTGAGCCGGTTGCCACCGGCCACGAGCAGGCGATCCAACTCCCGGGCCGTGGAGATCAGGCACTCCCGGGGCGGTCCGTGAAAGCTGATCGTCCCGGAGCCGATGAAGGTGAGCACCGGCGTCACCGGCACCGCGCGCCCGAGGTCGGCGGCGAGCACCTCCGCGGTGCGCCGGGCCGTCAATCTGGCGTCGACCACATAGGACTGGCGCCGGCCGCCGCTCTGCACGGCGTCGCCGACGATCAGGACCCGGGAGAGTCCCTGGTCGACGACCGTGACCGCGTAGATCCCGCCGGGCCCGATCACCAGGAACCCGGGACCGGCCGGCAGGTCCACCAGGGACCACTCCGGCCCGAGCCGGTCGAGCCGGGCCAGGGCACGCGCGTCGGCGCTCTCCCGGCGGCGGTGGTCACGCTCGGCGCGCACCCGCCGAGCCCACTCCACCGGGGTCAGTTTGGGCATCCTGTCCACCCGCACCACCGTAGCTCCACAGGTCACCGGACGGCCGGAACGACCACCGGCCCGCGCGTCAATGACGAATTTGAAGTTGATCTTTATATCGAGTCGACACAATTGAGTCGACATTTGCCGATTCACCTGGGTGCACCACGAAACTCAAGGTCTCGAATACGGAGATCAGAGCACCGTTCGGTAACAACCTGGGGTGATACTGCTAGCACGGGCGGTGCGTTCAGGGCGGTGGTTGCCAGTGCTGAGACGAGCGATCCAATCCGGAGTGGCGGTGGTGGCCGTTGCGGCGGTCACCCTGGGATGTGCGGCTCCGGAATACACCTACGTGAAGAACTCCGACGAGAAGACCTACTTCAAGGTTCCGCACGACTGGGCGGAGACCGATGCCGACGACATCGACAATGCCCTGAGCGGGACCAATCCGGATTCGGCGACCGCGGCACTGCGCCGGCAACACTCGTGGTCGGTGGCCTACGACGCCGCCTCGATCCCCAACGGCCTGCACTTGCTGAGCTACGACGCGACCGACCAGCCGATCGTCTACGCCCGGGTCACCCAGCTCACGGAGCGGGAGCAGAACGCCGTGTCGCTGGACAACCTGCGCAACAGCGTCCTGCCGGTGACCGCAGCCGCGCGTGAGGCCGCGAACGATCCTCAGCTGAGCGACTTCGAACTGCTCAGCGACGAGGTGCTCACCCCGACCGACGGCACTCACGGCGTCCGGGTCGTCTACGACTACTCGGTCACCGGCGTGATGCACACCTTCGACCTGACCGCCCTGGTCAACAACACCGGTGACCGGCTGTACATGCTCCTCATCCGGTGCTCCACGAGCTGTTACCGGGAACGCGGCGAGCAATTGAACGCCATCGCCACATCCTTCACGGTGAGGAGCAAGTGATGACCGCTCCGACTGACGTCACCCCCGAGGGCCTGCGCCCACCGGACGAGGGTCCCCGCGAACGCCAGGAACGCACCACTCGCAAGAAGCTCCCGTTCTGGGACCGGATCAAGTTCCTGCTGCTCTTCACGATCGCCTGGTTCGCTCTGGTCTGGACAGATATGGCGGACAACCCGCTGTTGACGTTCCAGGACGCGATGTACGCCCGGCTGCACAGCGGCTCCGGCATCACCCTGCTGGTGCTGGCCGGCCTCGAGGTGCTCCGCCAGCTGCACTACCTGATCAGCGAGCACGTCTCCTGGTACCACCGGATGTGGACGCACGGCATCTTCGGCGGCGTCGAGCGGCTCACCCACCGGATGTTCTCCGACTGGACGCGCTACCGGCTGACCCGGGTCTTCAAGTGGCTGCTGTTCCTCGCGGTCGTGTCGCTGGTGCTCGCCTCCGCCCTGGACACCACCCCGGCCCTGGCGCTGTTCCAGATCCCGGCCCTGCTGTGGTCGGCCGCGCCGATGTTCCTCCAGGTCATCTTCATCCTGTTCATCGCGGTCGGGCAGTTCGCGGCGATCTTCTGGTTCCTGTCCCGGGGCGGCGTCGAGGTCTACTACCCGGACGACGTGAAGACCCGGTTCACCGACGTGTGGGGCCAGGACCACGTGCTGGAGCGGGTCAAGGAGAACATCGTCTACCTCGAACGTCCCGAGGCGATCGAGGGCCAGGGCGGTTACGTGCCCGGCGGCATCCTGCTCTGGGGCCCGCCCGGGACCGGCAAGACCCTGATGGCCGAGGCGGTGGCCGGCGAGACCGGGCGGCCGTACGTGTTCGTCGACCCGGGCGCGTTCATCAACATGTTCTTCGGCGTCGGCGTGCTGAAGGTCAAGGGACTCTTCCGCAAGCTGCGCAAACTCGCGCTCCGCTACGGCGGCGTGATCGTCTTCTTCGACGAGGCGGACTCGCTCGGCAACCGGGGCGCGCTGGCGCAGGGCGGGCCGGGCTTCCCGCGCGGCGGGTTCAGCCACTCCGGCTGCAACGGGATGTCCTACCTGTCCGAGCAGTCCCGCTGGGAGGCCGCCCGTGAGGCCATGATGTACGGCGGCGGGATGGGCGGCGGCGGTGGCATGGGCACCCTCGAAGCCCTGCTCACCGAGCTGTCCGGGCTGAAGAAGCCGCGCGGGTTCATCAACCGGCACGTGCGCCGGGCGCTGGGCATGCGGCCCAAGCCGCCGCCGAAGTACCGGATCCTGGTGATGATGGCGACGAACCTGCCGGAGGCGCTGGACGAGGCGCTGCTGCGACCGGGCCGGATCGACCGGATCTACAAGGTGGGTTACCCGAGCAAGGCCGGGCGGGTGCGGACGTACCAGGGCTATCTGGAGAAGGTCCGGCACGAGCTGACCGACGAGCAGGTCGACAAGCTGGCGACGATCACGCCGTACGCGACCGGCGCGACCATCAAGGACATGGTGAACGAGGCGCTGATCACCGCGATCCGCGACGGCCGGGACACCATCACCTGGCGCGACATCATCAAGGCGAAGCAGCTCAAGGAGCTCGGCCCGGCGGAGAACGTCGAGTACATCGAGCGGGAGCGGCACGCGGTGGCGGTGCACGAGGCTTGTCACGCGGTGGTGGCGTACCGGACCCGGCACCACATGGAGATCGACATCGCGACGATCGAGAAGGGCAGCGGGTACCTGGGCATGGTGGCCAGCATCCCGCCGGAGGACCAGTTCACCACCTGGCGCAGCCACTACGAGTCGGACATCCTGGTCTCGCTCGCCTCGCTGGCCGGTGAGCGGATGTTCTTCGACGGCGACAGCTCCTCCGGCGTCTCCGGCGACCTGGAGCAGGCGACCGCGGTGGCCACCAACATGGAGGGTGTCTGGGGCATGGGGTCGACGGTGTCGTCCTACGCCGCCTCCAGCCGCCTCGGCGTCGGCACCCCCGGCGCGATGCCCAAGGGCGAGAAGAACGACCTGAGCGCCCGGCGCGCCCTGGCCGACCGGATCGAGGACAGCCTGAGCGAGATGATGAACAGGGCGACCGCCATCCTCACCGAGAACCGGCGGCAGGTCCTGGCCCTGGCACACGCCCTGGAGACGCACAAGACGCTGACCGGCGAGGACGTGGTCGCGGTCCTCGAGGGCCGGCCCGGTCCGCTGGTCGACGGCTCGGTCTACGCCGACGACCAGTTCATCGCCGAGGTGGAGAGTTACCACCGGGCCGCGCTCGTCGCGCACCGCGGGCACGGCCGGCTCGGCGTGGCGCTCCCGGCCCGGCACGTCCCGGAACCGGTCATCCTGGAGGTCGCCGCCGACGTCCCGGCCCCCAACGGCACCGCCGCCGGCCGTGCCGCCCCGACGGGCAACGAGATCTGGCGGCGTCCGGACCCGGTCGACCCGCCCGCCAACGGCAACGGCGTCCCCCAGCAGCGTCACCCCGAGCAGCCCTGACCGTCCACCGATCGGCGTCGTCCCTCTCCGGGGCGGCGCCGATCATGTGTCCGGACCCGCTTCCCGGGGTAGCTTGGGGCGGCATGACGACTGATGCGATCGTGTCGTACCGGACCAGCGCCGACGGCCGGACCCTGCACGCCACGCTGCTGGCACCGGAGCTGGACGTGGACGTCGCCGACGAGCTGCGCGCCAGCCTGGAGAAAGCCGTCGACGGCTCCCCGTGCCGCCAGCTCGACCTGGACCTGGCCGAGGTGACCTTCATCGACTCCTATTCGCTGGGCGCCCTGGTCGGCGTCCGCAACACCGCTGCCGCGGCCGGCCTCACCATGATCCTGACCCGCCCCTCGCCGCCGGTCCGCCAGGCGATCGAGGTGACGGGACTGGCCGAGGTCTTCGGCATCGCCCCGGTCTGACCTTCCCCACCGCCCCAAGATCAACTTCAGGATCTTCCTTTACGCAGGCCCAGCGGGGTGCGGACCGCATGCTCCCGCGCGGGCCGGAGGCGGCGATCTGGCCGCTGGCGCGTCCAAACCAATCGCCGCCTCCTTCACTGTCCGCGGCTGGTCCCGGAGATCAACCCCCAGCTGGCCCCCACCGCCCTATCCCACCCCCGGAAAGGGCCACCAGCACCAGCCCGACACCCCCCAGCTGGACCCCACCGCCCTACCCCATGCCCGGAAAGGGCCACCAAGGCCAGCCCGACACCCCCCAGCTGGACCCCAGCGCCCTATCTCGTGCCTGGATAGGGCCACCAGGACCAGCCCGACACACCCCGGCTGGCCCCCAGCGCCCCATCCCATGCCCGGAAAGGGCCACCAAGGCCAGCCCGACACTTCTCAGCTGGCCCTCAGCGCCCTGGCCACGCCGCTTGACATCCCTGGCACAGGGGGATGCCTTCACGGTCCGTGGGTGGTCACCGAGAAGTCAGGCGGCGGTGTTCCAGAGGTAGGTGGCCAGGCCGAGGGCGGCGACGGCGATCGCCACCCGCAAAGGGCGTTCCGGGGTGCGGCGGACCAGGGCCGGGCCGATCCAGCTGCCGATCAGGCAGCCCAGGCCCAGCAGCGCCGCCGCGGCCCAGTGCACCGGGCCGGTCAGGGCGTAGAGGATGGCGGCGACCAGGTTCGCCACGCCGAGCACCATGCTCTTGACCGCGTTGGTGACCGGGAACGGCTCGGTCACCGCGACCGCGAGCACGGCCAGCAGCAGCACGCCGGCCGCCGCACCGAAGTAGCCGCCGTAGACCGCGATCAGGAACACCGACAGGCTCAGCGGCGGCCGCCGGCCGGGCCGCAGGTACCAGTCCCGGACGGTGTTGCGGAAGAGCAGGACCAGCGCACCGAGCACGATCAGACCGGGCACGATCCGCTCGAACGCCTCGGACGGCGTACCGAGCAGCAGCAGCGCCCCGGCCACCCCGCCGGCGACCGCGATCCCGCTGAGCCCGGCGATCCGGCGGCCCTGGCCGCGCAGCTCCCGCCGGGCGCCCACCGCCGACCCGGCCGTGCTGGCCATCAGCGCGACCGTGTTCGTCATGTTCGCCGCCACCGGCGGAAGCCCGGCGGCGAGCAGCACCGGATAGCTGACGAGCGACGCCAGCCCGGCCATCGACCCGGTCAGCCCGGCCCCGATTCCCCCCGCCACCAGCAGCGCACCATCGCCAGGCCCCATGTCCCGGCACCCTACGGTGACTCCCGTCCGGCTCCCCCGCCGCCGTCCGCCTCTGTGATGTGGTGGCGGACGGCGGCCTGTCCCGGGCAGTGACTTCGCTTCAGGACGTCACGGCGGTCCTCATCCGGCACTACTCGGTCATGACCTGATCCATCGCTGGTTGCTGCCCCCGTTGCACGTCCACAGTTCGACGGCCGTGCCGTTGGCCGTCCCGGCGCCGGTCACGTCCAGGCACAGACCGGACTGGACGCCGGTGATCGTGCCGTCGGCGTTGAGCCGCCATTGCTGATTGGCCGCGCCGGTGCAGGACCAGATCCGGACCCGGGCGCCGGCGGCGGCGCCGGGGGCGTCGAGGCACTTGTTGCCATAGACGGTCAGCTGGTTGCCCGACGTCGCCGTCCAGGTCTGGTTGGCGCCACCGTTGCAGTCCCAGATCTGCACGACCGTCCCGTCGGCCTGGCTCTGCCCGTTGACGTCCAGGCACCGGTTCGACCCGGCTCCGCGCAACGTGCCGGTCGGGCTCGGGTCGCCGCCGAGCGGGGTGATGGTCAGGTTGTCGAACTGGGCGGTCACGCCCTGGCCGGTGGCGTAACCGATCTGGCCGGCCACCCAGGTGGAGTCCGAGACACTGCCCAGCGTGGTCCCGTCGAGGGCGGCGGTCAGGGTGCTGCCGTTGAGGGTGAGGGCCAGCTTGTGCCAGCGCCCGGTGCCCAGGGCCGTCGTGGTGCCGCTGGCCAGGGTCCGCTGGTTGCCGCTGGTGGTGTTGCTGCGGATCGACCACGAGCCGTTGTCGGACACCCGCAGGTAGTAGGCGTTGAGGTTGTGCGGGTTGTCGTGGTTGTAGTTGCCGGCCCGGCCGACGAGTTGCGCGTAGCCGCTCTTCTCCAGCAGGACGTCGGACGAGACGGTGTAGTTGCGCCAGTTGACGTCACCGAGCAGCGTGAACGGCTCGGCGTGCCCCGTCGTCCAGAAGATCGGCGCCTGTTCCGACATCTGGCGTACGCACTGACCGGCACGGCCGCCACCGCACGGGGTCACCTCGAAGGAGCCCTGGTGGTCGGAGAGGTATTTCGCCTCGCGTCCGGTCGCGTAGCCGTCGAAGTCGTCGCTGTAGGGCAGTGTCAGGGCGCCCTGGGCGGGGCTGGTCGCGGTGCCCTTGCCCTGCCCGGTGGTCGTGGTGATGCTGTAGACGTAGCCGGGCTGGACGGTCAGCGAGAACGAACCACCGGACGGGGTGATGTCACTGCGCCGGACGAACTGGTCGGCCGGGTTTCCCGACCGGACGTTGGTGGACCACACGTGCACGGTCCCGGTCGACAGCCCTCCGGTGACGGTGAACTGGAGGTCCTGGGCCGAGCCGGCGTCCATCGTCTCGATGATGGTGCTGTAGTCGCTGCCCGTCGGCGACCTCAGGGAGACGTAGCTGCCGTTGGCGCGATTGCCGCCGAGGTAGCCCGTGGAGCTGTCCAGATAACGCCATCCCGGTGCGGTGAACTGGGTGGTGTGGCCCATGACCCAGGTGCTCGCACCGATCGAGTAGTAGCCGGACCACGGCTGTGGCGCGACGGCCACACCGGTGGTGGCCCAGGGGATGTTGGGTGTGATCGCGGCGATGACCGGCCAGTTCAGGTAGGCGGTCATCTTCCCGTCGATGTAGTCCCGGTTGATGCCGCGGGCCAGGGCCGGCGCTCCCCCGTTGTAGTCGTCGGAGCCGTTCTCGCTGGCCCACAGCGTCTTGCCCGAGTTGACCGCGTTCGCCGAGCTGGGGCAGCTGGTCTGGGCGCTGCGGTAGCCGCAGACGTAGTGGCTGCCGACCACCGAGATGGCCGAGCCGAACGCGGGGTCGCGCAGCGCGTCGTCCGCCGAGCCCCAGCCGAACTCGTCCGAGGCCACGATCTTGACGTTCGGGTATCCGCGCGAGTTCAGCGCCGAGCGCAGGTTCTTGTACCAGGTCAGATCCCGTCCGCGTTCGTTCCAGCCGCCGAGGTAGTCGATGGTCAGCCCGTGGGAGGTGGCGCACCCGAGCCAGGCGATCAGGTAGTCGATCGAGTCGCTGGACCAGAAGTTGCCGTTGCCGATCCAGCCGGGGGCGCCCCAGGACAATCCGACCAGCTTGATGCCGGGATTACGGGCCTTCGCCTGGCCCATCAGCCACCATTCGTACCCACGGTCGCAGTTCACCTGGCCGCGCGTGTGCTCGTGGCTGGGTTCCGCGCCGGAGGTCGAGTTGGTGTCGCCGCCGATCTCCACTTTCATGATCTGCATCGCCGCGCCGTACCCCGGCTTGAACAGGTAGTCGAGGATGTCGCTGCGCTGGGGTTCCGGATAGTCGATGAGCAGGCGGCTGTTGCCGCCGCCGCCGCTGATGGCCCCCACGCCGTCGAACGTGCGCCCGCCGGACGCCCCGTTGATGGTGATCGCCGTGGCGGCCTGCGCCGGTGCGGGAATCACGGTCAGCGCCCCCGCCACGGCCAGCAGCAGACCGGCGGCGGCGGCCCAGCCGCGGTGCGGCCGGTGCTCCTCACGTGTTGTCATCCGAATGCCGTTCCCTTCTGGGCGGTAGCGGTCAGGGGTTGGTGCACGCGACGACGACGGGCGCCGTGCTGCTGCTGCCGTTGACCAGGAAGCCGAAGCTGGTCGAGGCGTTCGCGCCGAGGGTGCCGTTGTAGTCGGCGTTGCGGACGCTGATCGTGCCGCTGGTGCCGGTGCTGACGCCGTTCCAGACGTTCGCGAGGGTCTGCCCGCCGGCCAGCGTCAGTTGCACGGTCCAGCCGCGGAGGGTGGCCGAGCCGTTGTTGGCCACGGTGACCTCGCCCTGGAAGCCGCCGCTCCAGCTGTTGGTCAGGTGATACGTCGCGGTGCAGGCGCCCGGCGACGGGCTGCTCGGCGGCGGGCTGCTCGGCGACGGGCTGCTCGGTGACGGGCTGCCCGGAGTGCTCGGCGACGGGTCGCTCGTGCCGGGCACCGAGGTGGAGGCGGCGTTGAGGGCGTTGAGGACCGACGTGTACGCCGCCTTGGGGTTGCTGTTGCGGTCGAACAGCAGCGGGTTCTCGCTGCCACGCCAGGAGTCGCTGTCACGGATGCCCCACGTCGTGATGCCGACGCAGCGGGGGACGCTCACGCAGGCCTGGGTCAGTCCCGCGTACTGCGTGGCGGAGGCGTTGGTGACGTCGGCCTCGGTCAGCGCCACGTCGACACCCAGGGCGGCGAAGCTCGACAGCGTGGTCTGGAAGTTGCCCGGCAACGAGCTGCCACCGGTGAAGTGCGTCTGCAGGCCGACGCAGTCGACCGGGACGCCGCGGGACTTGAAGTCCCGGATCATGGCGTAGACACCCTGCGTCTTGGCGTACGTCCAATTCTCGATGTTGTAGTCGTTGTAGCAGAGCTTCACCGACGGATCAGCGGCCCGGGCGGTCCGGAACGCCACCTCGATCCAGTCGTTGCCGGTGGACTGCAGGTTGGAGCCGCGGCGGCTGCCGTTCTCGGCGAAGGCCTCGTTGACCACGTCCCAGGCGTAGAGCTTGCCGCGGTAATGGGCCATCACGCCGTTGATGTGGTCGATCATCGCGGTGCGCAGGGCGCTGCCACTGAGGCTCCCCCAGAATCGCGGTTGCTGCGCGTGCCAGGCCAGGGTGTGGCCACGGACCCGCATGCCGTGCTGGGTGGCCCAGTTGTAGATCGCGTCACCGGCCCGGAAGTCGAACTGGCCGCGGTTGGGCTCGGTCGCGTCGGGCTTCATCTCGTTGACGGCCGTCATCATGTCGAACTCGCGGTTCGCGATGGTCAGGAAGCCCTGGTCGCTGAGGCGGTCGCCGCCCATGGCGGCCCCGAAGTACCGCCCGCTGCGCTCGGCGGCCGCCTTGAGGGTGGTCCCGGGCGGGCCGGTCAGGTCGGCACGGGCGACGGTGGCCACGGCCACCGTGGACACGGCGATCAGCAAGGCACAGGCGCCGCCGAGGAGAAGTCGGGCGCGGCCACCGGTACGGCGTCGGTTCATCTCGGTGCTTCCTCTCGCGGTTCAGCTGGTGGTGACGGTGAGGGCGGTGGGCGGTACGTTCACGCCGGTCACCGAGGCGATCAGTCCGAAGCTGGTGGCGGCGCCGGGGGCAAGGGCGCCGTTGTACGCGGCGTTGGTCACCGTCACGTCCGGTCCGCTCTGGATGTAGGTGCCGTTCCAGACCTGGCTGATGACCTGACCACCGGGGAAGGTCCAGGAGACGGTCCATCCCCTGATCGCCGTGGCTCCCGCGGTCACCGTCACCTCGGCCTGGAAGCCACCGGACCAGGAACTCGTCACCGCGTACGCCGCCCGCGCGCCGCCCGGCGGCGACGACGGGGACGACGGGGACGGGGTCGCCGCGGGCCGGGCGGCCCGGTAGGTGTGGCCGGCGCGAGCGGAGAGCTGTACGGCGTCGGACTCCAGGCGAGTCACGGCGATGGTCGCGCCGTCGGTGAGGTCGGTGACGGTGAAGGTCCCGGTGAACAACTGGGCGCGCAGCCTGACGGCGCCGTCACGATCGGCCGTGATCAGCAGCTCGTCCGCCTGACCGGCGCTCCAGCTCAGTCCCACCGTGTATCCGCCCCGCGCCCGCAGGCCGGTCACCCGGCCGGCGGGCCAGGCGGCCGGCAACGCCGGCAGCAGGTGCAGTTCGGCGTTGTGGCTCTGCAGCAGCATCTCCGCGATGCCGGAGGTGGCGCCGAAATTGCCGTCGATCTGGAACGGCGGATGCAGGTCGAACATGTTGGGCGCGAGGCGGTCCGGGCGCACGAGATCGCCCAGCAGCTTGCGCGCCCGGGCGCCGTCCTCCAGCCGTGCCCAGTAATTGATCTTCCAAGCGAGCGACCAGCCGGTCCCGTCGTCGCCGCGCAACTCCAGGGTCCGGCGTGCGGCCTGGTGGAGCTGGGGAGTGCCGCGCTTGGTGATCTGGTTGCTGGGGTGCAGGCCGTACAGGTGGGAGACGTGCCGGTGGTTCGGCTCCGTCTCGACCCAGTCGGCCAGCCACTCCTGGATGTTTCCGCGCGAGCCGACGCGCATCGGTGGCAGCCGGTCCCTCGTCGCCCGTACCCGGGCCCGGAAGTCCTGGTCGACGCCGAGGATGTCGCCGGCCCGGTCGACCCCGTCGAACAGGTCGCGCAGGATCTGGTTGTCCATGGTGGGACCGGCGCACACGCTGGCGTTCGCGTGGTGGGGCAGTTCCGGCGAGTTCGACGGGTTGGTGACCAGATAGCCACGCGCCGGGTCGGTGACCAGCGTGTCCAGGAAGAACTGCGCGGCACCCCGCATGGCCGGGTAGTGATCGCGCAGGAAGCCGAGGTCGCCGGTGAAACGGTAGTGGTCCCAGATCAGGGTGGCGAGCCACGCGCCGCCGGTCTGCCACATGCCCCACAGCGCGCCGTCGACCACCGAGGTGCCCCGCCAGGCGTCGGTGTTGTGGTGGGCGACCCAGCCGCCGGCGCCGTACTGCGCCTGCGCCGTCCGGGCGCCGCTCACCGCCAGCTCCTTGATCATGGCGAAGACCGGCTGGTAGCACTCCGCCAGGTTGGTGGAGTCGGCCGGCCAGTAGTTCATCGGCAGGTTCGCGTTGAGGGTGTACTTCGAGTCCCACTGGGGGCTGGTCGAGTCGTTCCAGATGCCCTGCAGGTTGGCCGGCTGGGTGCCCGGCCGCGACGAGGAGATCAGCAGGTACCGGCCGAACTGGAACAGCAGCGCGGAGAACTGCGGGTCGTCGGCGGTGGCGTGCTGCGCGATCCGCACGTCGGTCGGCTGGTCGGCGGCGGCGGTGCGGCCCAGCTCGATCGTCACCCGGCCGAACAACGCCTGGTAGTCGGCGACGTGCCGGGTGCGCAGCTGGTCGTAGGAGAGGGCGCGGGCGGCCGTCAACCGGCTGCGCGCGATGCCCTGGTAGTCGCCGTTGACGGTGCGGTAGTCGACGTAGCTCGAGCCGATCGACACCAGCAGCGTCACGCTGGTGGCACCGGACACCCGCAGCGTGCCGCCGGAGCTTGCGACCGACCCTCCGGTGACGACGGCCTCGGCCAGGGCGAGGAAGCGGACGGATCCGGTGACGCCCTCCATGGTGCCGGAGATCCCGTCGAGGGCGATCATGGCGCCACCGGGGCTGGACGTGGTGGTGCGCTGCGGGCTGGCGAAGGTGCCGCTGAACGAGATCGCGCCGGCCCGGTCCGCCGTCAACCGGACGACGATCACCTGGTCCGGCGCGCTCGCGAACACCTCACGCTGGTGACGCACCCCGTTCAGCACGTACGTCGTGGTGGCGATCGCGGTCGTCAGGTCGAGCGTCCGGTGGTACTGCGTGGCCCCCGAGGCGGAACCCAGGGCCAGCCGGAGGTCACCGACGGTCTGGTACGCCAGCTGCCCGCCGGGCGTACCCATCATGGTCTGGTTGATCAGGTCCTGCGCCGACGTCCACTGGTCGGCGAAGACCCGGCGCCGGATCTCGGGCAGGGCCGCCGCTCCCCGGGAGTTGCTGGAGTCGTAGGGGCCACCGGCCCAGACGGTGTCCTCGTTCAGCTGGAGCCGTTCGGTGTCGACGTTGCCGAACACCATGGCGCCGAGGCGTCCGTTGCCGATCGGCAGTGCCCGCAGCCACTCCGTGCCGGCCGGCTCGTCGTACCAGAGGGCGAGGTCGCCGGCCGCACGCACCTCGGCGGGTGCTGCCGAGCCGGCCCGTGCGGCCGCCGTCCGGCCCAGTGGCAGGAGCGCCGCCCCGGCCGCGCCGCCGAGAAGCAGGCGTCTGCGTGTCACCTCGGGCATGGCGGTGCCTCCAAGCAGAGCTGAGTCGAATGCCGGACCCTCGTGGAAGCGCTCCCAGCGGCCCCCAGATTGCCAGATTGTTTCCGGCTCATCAAGCGAAAGACGTCAATGCAATGCGGTTTTCGGGGAGCCGCTTTTATAACACTTTCCGATCGACGATTTTTGAATAATGGCGCGCGGCGTTCCACCGGCCGGCACCGTGCCGAAGGGGCGCGGACCTGCGCGAACCCGGAGCCGCGAGATGCCTATCGGCAGCGAGCCGGCGGCGCCTTCACGCGGCGCTCCGCGTCCACTGCTGATTGGCGCCGCCGTTGCAGGTGTATTGGTGGATGTCCACGCCGTCGGCGGTCCCGGACCCGACCACGTCGAGGCACTTGCCGCTGTGCCGGGCGACCAGCGTCCCGTAGCCGCCCGAGACGACCCAGGACCACTGCTGGTTGGTGCCGCTGCCGCAGGTGTACTGGATGACGTTCGCGCCGTCCGCGGCCGACGCCGACGCCACGTCCAGGCACTTGCCGCTGTACTGGTTGACCACCCGGACGTACCCGTTGCCGAGGTCCTCGAAGGACCACTTCTGGTTCGCGCCGCCGTTCCAGGTGTACTGCTTCACCTCGGCGCCGTCCGCGATCGACGAGCCGACCAGGTCCATCGCCTTGCCGCTGGCGCGGCTGGTGACCCGGTAGTGGGTGAGCGGCGTGTTGCCGGCGACGTCCAGCCCCCACGAGTAGCGCAGCTGGTCGCGGCCGGAGTTGTTGGTGGTGGTCAGGGTCAGCGCGGTGCCGCTGCCGCTGATCTCCTGGAGCCGGTACGGGTCGGCGACCCGCACCCCCGGCCAGTAGACCGTGCCCAGCCCCTCCGCCCGCGCCTCGGCCGCCACCCCGCGGATGAACGCGATCATGTCGTTCGTCGTCGAGGGCACGTCGAAGTTGCGCCCGTCGGTCATGGTCGCACCGAATTCGGTGATCACCACCCGATTCGCGTACGCCCCGACGCTGCTCCGCAACGACTCCCGCCACGAGTCCTCGGTGTGCCGGCTCGCGTCGAAGAACTGGTAGATGTGCCGGGAGATGAGCGTGCCGTCGAACCGGGTGTCGCCGCCGATCGTGGTGAGCCGCTGGTTGTACCCGGCCCCGCTGATGATCACGCGGCCGCGCGGCACGCCGGAATACGTGCTGAGCCACTGGGCGGCCAGGTTCTTCCAGTCGGCGTCGCTGTAGCCGTACGGCTCGTTGAACGGTTCGAAGTAGACGCTGGCGTTCGACGAGTACCTGCTCACGATGGTCTGCCACATCGACCAATACTGGCCGGCGTTGTCGACCTTGCCGTCCCGGGAGCTGTTCGCCTCCCAGTAACTCAGGATGACCTTCATGCCCTTGGCGGCGGCCATGTCGATGGCGCCGGTGTAGGACGCCCAGTAGGACCCGGCGACGGTCGGGTAGTTGACCGGCATCCGGACCGTGTCGGCGCCCAGGTTGGTCGCGAAGCCGGTGAGGATCGCGTTCGCCTTGGCCTGGGTGGTGGCGTAGCTGTCGGCGGTGCTCAGCCCGCCGAGCACGAGGGTGTCGTCGACGAAGTTGTCGCGCTGGTCGGCCCAGTTCACCCCGCGGAAGCCGGTGGTGGCGGCGGTGACCGGGGCGCTCGGGAGGGTCAGGGCGCTGGTGAGCAGGAGCAGGACGAGGGGGATTCTTGCTCGCATGGCGAGGCCTTTCGTCTCGGCCGGCGGACACCGGCTGGGGATCGAGATGCCTCGATGTTAACGTAAACCTCCGTAAACGACCTCGTCTCCTGTTGGGCACCAACTCCCGGCCGCTGAGGCGTGAGATCATCCCGCCGTGCGTCGCTCGATCATCACCCTGCTCGTCGTCTGCCAGAGCGCCCAGGCGCTGATCTTCGGCGGGATCGCGCTGTTCCTCCCGCTGATCCGGACCGACCTGGGCCTGACCTTCGCCCAGGCGGGGACGCTGGCCGCGGCGAGCAACCTGACGTACGCCCTGATGCAGGTGCCGTCCGGATTCCTGGCCGACCGGTTCTCCCCGCGCACCCTGTTCCTGATCGGGCTGCTCAGGACGAACCTGCTGGCGGCCACGTTCGCCGTGCTCACGTCGTACGAAATCCTCCTGATCAATCAGGCCTTGTCCGGTTTCTTCCGGGCGCTGGTCTTCGCGCCCGGCCTGCTGCTGATCAGCGAGCAGTTCCCGAGCGACCGGCGCGCCACCGCGATGGGCCTGTACGTCGCCGGCGGCTTCTCCAGCAACATCCTGCTCAGCTCGCTCGGCCCGTGGCTGGTCGGCCCGCTCGGCTGGCGGCTGCTGTTCGCGCTGTTCGCGGCGGCCGGCCTGCTGGTGCTGGTGCTGTA
The DNA here is from genome assembly GCF_018324205.1 of Actinoplanes ianthinogenes. Classification (NCBI taxonomy): domain Bacteria; kingdom Bacillati; phylum Actinomycetota; class Actinomycetes; order Micromonosporales; family Micromonosporaceae; genus Actinoplanes; species Actinoplanes ianthinogenes. The sequence goes on along the minus strand of NZ_AP023356.1, from coordinate 7,121,382 downwards.
CCGGCGGGCGGCCGGACCGGCCGTGCCGAAGCCGCCCACCGGCGACCCGGCCCGGATCACCGACCTGCCGGCGCTGCTCCGGCACCGGATCGTCTGGCTGACCGGGGTGATCCAGTTCGCCCGGCTCGCGGTCGCCCAGGGGTTCACCTTCTGGCTGGCCACCTGGCTGGTGGTGGACCGCGGGCAGTCGCTGGCCACGGCCGGGCTGGTGGTCGCGCTCGGTGCCGCGGTCACCGCGCCGGCAAACTACTTCGGCGGCCTGATCTCCGACCGGCTCGGCCGGCCGCTGCTGGTGATCGGCGGTTCGCTGGCGATCCTGACCACCGGGCTGGCGCTGCTCACCTACGTGCCCGGGATGCCGGCGATCCTGGTGGTGGTCGCGATGATCTCGGTGGTGGTGCAGGTCTACTTCGGGCCGCTGTTCGCGGTGCCGATCGCGGTGCTCGGGCCGGAGCGGGCCGGGCTGCTCAGCGGGTTCGGCAACTTCTGCGCCAACCTGGGCGGTTTCGCGTTCGTCTACGCGCTCGGGGCGGTGAAGGACGCGACCGGATCGTTCCGGACCGGTTTCCTCAGCCTGTCCGCGCTGTGCCTGATCGCGCTGGTCGCGGCGTTCCTGGCCCGGCCGGTCGTGGCCGGCCGCAACCGATCGGGACCCGTACCGCACCGCGGATGAACCTCACCGGGGCGGCCGGCCCGCCGAAGAACAGGGTGCAAGTGTGGTGCACGTCGAAGAGGGAGATCCCCATGGACAAGCTCACCGAAGGCCGCCGCGACGACGAGGGCGCCACCGTCGTCGAGTACTCCCTGCTCGCCGCGATCGTCACGGGCATCTGCCTGGTCACCATCACCTCGCTGGGCCACCAGATCGCGCACGTCCTCACCGTCGCCGGCGGGTCCCTGCTCCCCTGATCGGGAACAGGGACCCGGCCGGTCAGAACAGGCGGCGCGGCACGGCGGCGGCGAGCGCCGCGTAACCCGCCGGGTTCAGGTGCAGGTGGTCGCCGACGTCGAAGGCCGGGTCGAGACGGGACGGCGCGGCCGGGTCCGCCACCGCGGCGGCGAAGTCGACGTACGAGTCGAACACCCCGCCCCGGATCACCCCGTTGACCGCCACCCGGGCCCGCTCCCGCAGCCCGCCCGGGTCGTCGTACCCGGCGTTCCCGCCGAACGGCGTGATCGTCGCGCCGTAGACCCGCAGCTTCTTGGCGTGCGCCCGCTGCACGATCTGCCGGTACGCCCCGGTCAGCGCCGTGATCGCCCGCAACTGCCCGGCCTCGGTGGCCTCCGCGGTCCCGATGTCGTTGACCCCCTCGAAGATCAGCACCCACGCGGCGCCGCTGACCCCGAGCACGTCCCGGTCGAGCCGGGCCAGGACGTTCGGCCCGAGGCCGTCGTGCAGCACCCGGTTCCCGCCGGCCGCCTGGTTGAGGATCGCCAGCCGCGGGTCGCGCCAGCGGGCGGCCAGCTGGTCGGGCCAGCGGTCGTTGCCGTTGGTGGTGGAGCCGCGGCCGTCGGTCAGCGAATCGCCGACGATCACCACACCGGCGGCCCGGCTGGCGACCACCTCGACCCCGCTGATCAGATACCAGTGATCGACCGGCGTCGCATCCGACATCTCGGACTTGTCCGTCCAGTCTCCATGGGCCAGCCAGGAGGTCGTCCGGGAACCCGGATGTGCCGTCAGGTTCAGCCCCGCCTGCCCGGTCGCGAGATAGGCGGAAACGGTCAGGTTCGCCCTGGCCGCGACGGGCATCGCCACCGGGTCCGAGACGACCTGCGCGCCGGCGGGCACGACGATCGACGGCAGCCCACTGAAGGTCAGCGGCCGCGAGCTGCCCGGGGCGATCCCGGACACTCCGGCTTTGCCGTCGACCGGCAGGGCCACGGAGGCGGCGGACAACGGCAGGTCCGTGGTGCCGAAGGCGTTGGAGAAGCGGACCCGCAGCCACTTCCCCCCGATCGAGGTGTGCACGGTCTGCCGCAGCGTGGTGTCCACCAGCACCGCGTCGGTCCCGGTGAACGGCGCCGGCGGCATGTTCCCCGGCTCGGTGAGCTGCGGCATCGCGGTCCAGGTGTGCACCCAGGACGCGCTGTCGGAGGCGGAGGCGGCGGACGGGACGAGGCCCGCGGCGACCGCGCCGGTCGATCCGGCCAGCAGGGCACGACGTTTCATGATCAGAACCTCCGGCTGGTCGGCGGACCGAGATAGCTGTACTTGACCCCGCCGGTGTCCACGATCAGCCGTTGCAGGATCACCGAGGAGTCCAGCGCCCAGAACGAGACGGTGTGCGTCCCGGCCCCGGCGATCTGGTGCGTGGTACTGGTGACGTTGACGTTGTCCGAGGTGTTGCGGGCCCACTGCCGGTTCATCGTGGTGTCGACGGCCCCCGTCGCCGCGACCGCGTCGACCACCTGCGGGGTGCCGCCGTCCACCGCGATCGCGTACCGGAGCTGCCCGTTGCGCGGCGCCAGCAGCGCGTTGATCGTCACGGGGCCGGCGCTGGTCAGCGTCACCCGGTAGTCGAGCCGGGCGTCGCCGCCGCCGGCCGGCATGATGCCGTCACCGGTCTTGCCGATCCCGGGCAGCACCCGCCAGTCACCCGCCTTGCGATCGAAACCGGTCGCCGGGATCGACACGTAGCCGTTCGCCTCGGCATAACCCCGCGGCGTGATCCCGGGGTTGCGGACCGGCGCGCGGACCACGACCGCGCTCCCCGCGCCTTCCACCCTTATCGGTACGACGGTGAGCCCGGCCGGGGCTCGCCGCCAGTCGACCGACACCACCGCCCGGACCTGCTTCCCCACCGTCCCGGTCGCCGGCGTCACGCGCACCCACGGCTGCTCCGCCGTGATCGTGTAGGCGAACGGCGTGGTGCCCTTGTTGTAGACGTCGACGTACTGCTGCGGCTGGGCCTGCCACGGGCTGAACTCCGGCAGCGTGGTGGCGTCGCCGCCGTCCAGCGCCACGCCGAGCGCCGCGTCCGCCGGGACCTCGATGCGCTTGAGGTACGGGTAGATCTCGTCGGGCAGCGCCACGTTGTTGAGCTCGGGCTGCTGCCACGGGGCGTTCGGGCCGTACCGGGCCACGTTGCCGTACCCGATCTTGGGTTGCAGCTGCCAGTCCTTCCACTTCCCGCCGGCCAGCGCGGTGTTGTAGTGCGCGTTGAGCGCCTGGTCCTCGGCGAACCGGGCCTCCGCCTCGTCGGCCAGGTCGTTGGTGGCCGCCCGGCCCTGCGCGGCGTACAGGATGTTGGTGAACTCGGCGCGGCGCAGCCGGTACAGGTTCGCGGTCGCCTTCACCTGGTAGTAGACGAGCTGGAAGAAGGCGTCCTGCCAGGCCTCCGGCACGCGTCTTCTGATCGATTCGGCGCGGGCGGCCAGGGCCTGCCACTCGGCGACCACCCGGTCCATCTCGCGGTAATCGGTGAGGCTGAACGGGTTGCCCTGGTCGTCGTAGACCACGGCGGTCGGGTCGGTGGTCAGGTCCTTGGCGGGGTCGACGGTGATCCGGCGGTTGAGCAGCTCCGGCTTGCGGCGGGACTGGAGCCGGCCGTACCCGGAAAGGACCTCCGCGATCTCGGCGGACAGTGCCGTGCCGAAGTTCTCCGCCGCGAAGCGGCGCTCCCAGGCCTCGATGCCGCCCAGCGGGACGGCGTCCGGATTCCAGGCGTAGTCGAGGAAGAACTGGGTGGGCTCCTCCTCGTTCTTCAGGTCGCCGACGTTGGCCACCCAGAGCCGGTCCACTCCGGACGCGTACGCGCGGTGCAGCTGCTCCCAGGTGTTGGTCAGGTTGGCGGTGTCCACCCACTTGTAGTTGCGGCCGTCGCCGACGTAGTCGAAGTGGTAATACAGGCCGTAACCACCGCTGCGGGCCGGGAGCGACGGGTCGGGCAGCTTGCGCATGTTGCCCCAGTTGTCGTCGCAGAAGACCACGGTCACGTCGTCCGGCGGGCGGTAACCCTTGTCCCAGTAGCGCTGCACCTCCTTGTAGAGGGTCTGCACCTGCGGCGCGCCCAGCATGCCCTCCTCGCCGAGGATCTGCCGCTGGGTGTCGATGATCGAGCTCATCAGGTCGATGCCGTCGCCGTCCGGCAGGCTCACGTCACCGTTGCCGCGCATGCCGAGCGTGACCACGCCCTCGATGCCCTGGTCGCGCATCCGCTCGATGCCGGCCCGCCAGTAGTCCTTGATCGCGTCCGGGTTGCGCCGGAAGCTCCACTCCCCGGTGCCGGTGGGGTGCCGGTTCCACTCCTCGATGCCGCGCATCATCGGCGCCTCGTGCGAGGTGCCCATGACGACGCCGTAGTAGCTCGCGGTGGCGTGGTTGGCCGGGTCGTCCTCGGCGAACGCGCGGCCCCAGACGGCCGGCCAGAGGTAGTTGGCCTTGAGCCGGAGCATCGTCTCGAAGACCTTGGCGTAGTAGTTGGCGTTCAGCCCGCCCGGGTAGCCGGGCGCCTTGCCCGGGCCGAAGAAGGCGGGTGCCCAGGTGCCGGTGTCCGGGTTCTCGTCGTTGATGAAGACACCGCGGTACTTGACCTTCGGGGTGCCCTGGCTGTGCCGGCCGGGCAGGGCGTACAGCGCGTCCGCGTGCGGGACCGGCACGTCGTCCCAGAAGTGCCAGGGCGAGACGCCGATCCGGCGGGACACGTCGTAGACGCCGTAGATGGTGCCGCGCTGGTCGCTGCCGGCGATCACGAAGGCACGCCGGACGCCCGGCAGGGGATGCTCGACGACCTGCTGCAACGAGGTCTCCCACCGGCCGGCGACGCCGTGGGTGTCGAGCTTGCCGGCCGCGATCAGGCGGTCGATCAGCGCCGACCGTCCGATGGTGCCGACGATGATCGGGTCCCGCCCGGCGGGGACGGTGTCCTGGGCGGTCGACGGGGTGACGCCGGTGGCCGCGCCGAGGTCGGAGCGCAGGTCGCCGGCTGCCCGCAGCACGCCCGGGTAGTCGTTCGCACTGGTCACGATCGGTGCGGCGACCAGCGGGAAGCGGCCGGGGCCGGGCCGGGTGGAAATGTAGTCGGCGGTGCTCTGGGGGGTGGGGGCGGCACGGGCGGGGACGGGGGTGAGGAGGAGGGCGAGCACGGTGAACGCGCCCGCGAGGGGGCTTCGCATGGGTACGCCTCCGGTGGATGAAGCGCTCCGAAACTTTCGGTAACATGCCGATCGGTAACGGCAACGTATAGCCATGCGTCTATAGAGTCAATGAGTGCAGCAGGACCTCGGTCCGGCATATCGTCCGAAACTTTCATAGATTCCGCCGGACCGCAGGTCAGCGGACCGTGGTGCCACCCCCGACATCTCAGCTCCGTGCGGCGCCGTCCGATAGGACAAACGTGCCGGATCAGATGTTTCTGCTGGCCAATCTGGTGATCATGGTGGCCTACGCGGCCATCACGGCGGCCATCGTCGTGCCGGTCGGACGCGCCGGCCAGCTGCGCAGCAACAAACTCGCCACCGCCACCGCCATGATCTTCTTCAGCTGCGCGGTCGGGCACGGCCTGCACGCGTTCGCCATGCTGCTGGCCGAACTTCGCGGGGCCCGGCACCCGGCCACCCACGCCGACACGGCCGACTGGTTCTGGACCTCGGCGGTCTGGGACACGCTCACCGCCACCGTGGCGGTCTACTACTGGACCCTGCGCCGGAACTACCGGGTGCTGCTGGCCCCGGGCGCGATCTACGACGACCCGTGGAGCCGGGACCGGCTGGACCGGGCCGACGCCCGGGAACGAGCCGCCCGCGACGTGGCCGAGGCGCAGCGGGCGATCCTCGCCACGGTGGTCCAGCACAGCGCGGACGCGATCGCCGGGCTCGATCCGGACGGCCGGTTCACCGCCTGGAACAGCGGCGCCGAACGGATCTTCGGGTACACCGCCGAGGAGGTCATCGGGCAACCGGTCAGCATCCTGGCCGACGCCGGGTCGACCGCCGCCGACCAGCTCGACTGGCTGGAACGGGTCCGGAACAGCCCCGGTGGCGTCAGCTACGAGGGCCGGCGGCTGCGCAAGGACGGCACACCGGTGGACGTGGCCATGGCGATCTCGCCGATCCACGACCACGGCGGCGCGCTCGCCGGCTTCTCCGCGGTCGTCCGGGACGTCACCGCGGCCAAGGAGCACGCCGAACGCCAGCGTGCCGTGCAGGAGCGCACCCAGCAGGCGCAGCGGATGGAGAGCCTGGGCAACCTGGCCGGCGGGGTGGCGCACGACTTCAACAACATCCTGGCGATCATCGCGAACTACACCGAGTTCGCGATCGAGGAGACCGGCGACCGACCGGAGGTGCGGGCCGATCTCGTCCAGGTGCGCACCGCCGTGGAGCGGGCCACCAATCTCACCCGGCAGCTGCTCACTTTCACCCGGGGCGACGCCATCCAGCCGCGCAACGTCTCGCTCAACGCGGCGCTGGCCGAGGTCCAGGCCATGCTGGAGCGGACCATCGGCGAGCACATCCACCTGGTCGCCCGGCCGTCGTCCGTCCCGCTGACCGTGCACGCCGACCCCGGCCAGCTCCATCAGGTGCTGCTGAACCTGGCGATCAACGCCCGGGACGCGATGCCGGAGGGCGGCACGCTGGTGCTCGAGGCGAACACCGCCGACCTGGACGGCAACGAGGTCAACATGCAGCCGCCGCTGCCGGCCGGCCGGTATGCCCGGCTGCTGATCAGCGACACCGGCGAGGGCATGCCGCCGGAGGTGGCGGCCCGCGTCTTCGAGCCGTTCTTCACCACCAAGCCACGGGGCAAGGGCACCGGGCTGGGCCTGGCCACCGTGTACGGCATCGTCACCGAGGCCGGCGGCAGCATCAACCTGTACTCGGAGCACGGCGTGGGCACCACGTTCCGGATCTACCTGCCGCTCGTGGACGCCCCCGCCGACCTCCTGACCGGCGGGCAGCCGAGCAGCCCGCCGCGCGGCGACGGGCAGACCGTGCTGGTGGTCGAGGACGAGGTGGCGCTGTCCCGGATCATCACCCGGATCCTGACCGAGAACGGATACCGGGCGGTGACCGCCCCGGACGGCCGGTCGGCGCTGGCCAAGTACCAGCAGCACGGCTGCGACCTGCTGCTGACCGACGTGATCATGCCGGAGATGTCCGGGCCCCGGCTGGCCGAGCTGCTCCACGAGCAGCAGCCGGACCTGCCGGTGATCTTCATGTCCGGGTACAGCAACGGGCTGCTCGGCACCACCCACGTGCTCGACGACGACATCGCGTTCCTGGAGAAGCCGTTCACGGCCGCCGACCTGCTGCACAAACTGGCCGCGGCCAGGACCGCCGACGCCGTGACCCGCACTCCTTGACCCCGCCGGGCGTTTCGAGGGCCGGGCACGGGGCATCCGGCGGCCCATGTCCGTTTCCGTGCTGGACCCGCCGCTGCCCGCGCACCTCCAGGTCGAGGTCACCTCGGCTTGCAACCTGCGCTGCACGATGTGCCTGGTCCGCTATCGGCCGCCGGTGAACAAACTGGCCGGGGCGATGCCGCTGGAGCTGTTCCACCGGCTGGTCGGTGAGCTGCCGCTGCGCCGGCTCACCCTGCAAGGCCTGGGCGAGCCGCTGCTCTCGCCGCACCTGCCGGAGATGATCGCGACGGCCGTCCGCGGCGGCATCCGGGTCGGCTTCAACACCAACGCCACCCTGCTGAACCGGCGCCGCGCCGAGGAACTGGTGGCCAGCCGCGTGGACTGGCTGCACGTGTCGCTGGACGGCGCCGGACCGGAGGTCTACGAGGCGATCCGGGAGGGCGCCCGGTTCGACACGGTGCTCGGGAACCTCGCCGGGCTGGTCGCGGCGAAACGGGCGGCGGGCAGCGCCACCCCGTGGATCCGGGTGGTCTTCGTGGCCATGCGAGACAACGTCGCCGAACTGCCGGCGCTGGTCCGGCTGCTGGCCGGGATCGGGGTGAACGAGCTCCGGGTGCAGAACCTGTCGCACAGTTTCGACGACACCGGGACCGGTGGCTACGACGAGATCCGCGACTTCACCGCCCGGCAGGCGCTGTGGTCCGGCGCCGACCTGGCCCGGGTCCGGTCGGTGTTCGCCGAGGCGCTGGCCGCCGCCCGGGACAGCGACCTGCGGCTGCGGCTGCCCAGCCTGGCCGACGAAGGCGGTGGCAACTGTGGCTGGCCGTGGGAGGCGGCTTATGTGACCAGCGCCGGCGTCGTCCAGCCGTGCTGCATGGTGATGGGCGACGACCGGATCCGGCTCGGCGACCTGACCGAGTCGAGCTTCGCCGACATCTGGCACGGGCCGGCGTACCGCGACTTTCGGCGGCGGCTGGACAGCGCCACCCCGCCCGAGGTGTGCGCCGGCTGCTCGCTGTACCGGCACACGTTCTGAACCGGAATGATTAGCCGGAACCTCGCCGGGCGGGACCCATTGAGACATCGACATCCGCCGAATGATGACTCCCGGACGTACGAACGGTCAGTAACCGGACTGCGGTCGATCCGTGGTGGATACGGCATCCGTGTCTGTATCCGGTGGGCAGGGGGCTCACCCACAACGCAGGGGGAATTCATGTTCCGTACCAAGCGTTCCCGGATCCGCGCTCTCACCCTGGCCGGCGGCCTGGTCGCCGCCCTCGGCACGGTCGGCGCGGTCACCTTCGACGCGTCGGCCGCCGAGAACACGGCGGCGAGCGGCAATCTGCGGCCGCTGACGCCGGCCGTCTCGGCGGTCCCGGAGGCGATCCGGCCGCCGGACGGGTCCCGGCCGATCGGCGCCTACCTGGTGGCCACGGGGACACAGACCTACACGTGCGTGGTGCCGGCCGGTGCGGCGAGCGGGGCCTTCACCGGAGGATCGGTGCCCGAGGCGCAGCTGGTCGGGACGGGCGGGTGGATCCACCACTTCGCCGGGCCGAGCTGGCAGTCGGAGCGGGACGGGTCGCTGGTGACGGCGACCAAGGAGAAGGAGCTGAAGCGCGACGGGACGATCGCGGAGCTGCTGCTGAAGGTGAACTCGCACTCCGGGACCGGGATCCTGAGCAAGGCCGACTACATCAACCGGCTCTACACCTCGGGTGGGGTCGCGCCCGCCGGGTCGTGCACCGCCGGGCAGACCGCCTCGGTGGCCTACAAGGCCGTCTACGTCTTCTGGGACGCCCCGGCCGCCTGACCCGCCGCGACATCGGCCCGGCGGTCCGCCGCCGGGCCGGTCTCACCCTTCGCTGGGCTCCTGACCGACGGTCCAGAACACCGGCTCGAACTTCCAGAACCGCGAGATCTCGGTGAGGATCTCCCGCAGGTTCCCGGCCAGCTCGGGTGGCAGCGGCTCGCCGTTGTCGTCCCACCGCGGCTCTGCCGGCAGCCGGAACAGCATCTGGCCGACTCCGTGATCGACCGCGATCATCAGCGAGTGCTCCCCGAGCCGCAGCAGCACGTCCTCACGCCCCGCGCCGGCCAGCATCGCGCCACTCTCGACGTGCAGCGCCAGCTGTGACTCCAACGCGCGCACCGTCATGCTGGCGGCCTCCTACGGGAACGGATCGATCTCATCGATCCTCGTAATCTTTGGGTTCAGCTGCAAGGCGGGCTTCTCCGCAGTGTTCCAGATGCTTCCCGACCAGCTGTTGTGCGTCCAGCCGGTGGCCACACCAGACGCGTCTTGCGCGTAGCGCTGAGAAAGTCGTTTCCACACCTCGGCCGCCTGATCCCGGTTGATCGGTGACCCGTGCTCGAAAAGCTTCAGATCGTCGAAGCGGCGGCCGCCCGGTGTCATCTCCAACGTCACCGAGAGGACGCCGTCGACCTGCTTCTCCGCGTATTGCCGCATCTTCTCGCCGTTCGGCTGGTTGCCGGAGTAGAAGTTGGCGCCGTTGAACGGGCTGCGCACGTCGGCGTTCTCCACCTGGTGCATGAAGCCCTTGAACGCCGTCTTCTCGCTGCCCTTCAGCGTCTTGTCCGCCAGATGCCTCGCGCCGGCCTTCTCCAGCATCCTGGCCGCCTTCCGGAGCAGCGCCGCGATCTCCCGCTCGATCAGCGCCATCGCCTCATGGATCAGCTTCCGGCAGGCCACCCGGGTCAGCGCGATCCAGACCGGAATCTCCGCGAGGGTCGCCCCGGCCGTCGCCGCCGCCGTGGCGACCGCCTGCCCCACCTCGACCGCCAGCGCGGTCAGCTGGGCGATGAACGCCGCCTTCAGCCCGATCGTCACGCCGGCCATGGCGATCAGCGCCCCGCCGATCAGCTCCGCCGCCGTCGCCGCGTCCTGGAGGTGGCGGCCCGGCCCGTCCTCGCCGTTCCACCAGCGCTCGAACGCCTCGATCGAGTCGCCCTCGTTCTCCAGCCACACCATGCGGGCGGTGTCGGTGGCCTGCCGCGCGTGCGCCCGCATCCGGGTGCCGTGCGCGATCCACGCCTGGCCGTCGGCCTGGAGCTGATCCTCGTCGGCCTCCGGCCACTCCAGGCCGATCCAGCTGAGCGGTTCGGTCAGCTCGGCGGGCAGCGTGACGGTCATGGTCAGCCCCCGCCGCCCGCCGCGGCGCCGTGTGCCGCGGCGCCGAGCGCACCGCCGTACAGGGAAACAGCGGCCGCCGCGTCCTCGGCCGCGACCGAGCGGGCCTCCATGACCAGCGTCGTGGCGGCGAAGCCGACCTGTTCGGTGTAGGAACCGAGCGCGTCCAGCGCGGTCACGACGACCGCCCGGTACGCGATCCCGAACACCCCGCCGGCCTCGTCCCCGCCCCAGGGCGTCGACGCCCCGCCCACCTCGCGCTCCAGCTCGGCGATGTCGTCGGCCATCCGCTGGGCGACCCCGGCGAGGTCCCGCCCGGCGGCCGCCATGCTCTCCGGGTCGACCCGCAGCCGCCCGCTCACGGCCGGGCCGCCCGCCGGTTCAGGTCGTACAGCGCCGTGGAGACCTCGGCGAACCGGCGCTCCGCGGTGTCCGACGCCTCGGCCAGCGCGTTCCGGAGGCGTTCCGGGGTGGCGACCGCGTCGTACCGGCCGGGGCGGTCCCGCAACCCGGCCTGGGCCATGTCGAACGCTTCCAGCAGCGCGACGCGCAGCTCGTCGAGCGGCAGGTACGCCACCCGCGGGTCGAGGTACAGGTCGGACACCCGCCCGTCGCCCTCGAGTTCGACCCGGACCCGGCCGTCCGCCGCCTCACCGTAGGCGAACTCCTGATAGGCCATGGCGCCCCTCCCCCTCGACGTCGTGGGAACGCCCTGTGAAGCGGCGCTCACCCCCTGTGTCGCCGAATACAGCCGGGAGAGAGAAAGCGTTCAATGAAAAAGCCCCGCGGACCGAAATCGGTCCGCGGGGCTCGACGCCGCCGGGTGGTGCTTACTCCAGCTCGCGACCCGCCGAGTCGGGGCCGCTGGTGAGGTCCATCAGCTGCTGGGTGACGTGGTTGGTGAGGGCCTGCTGGTATCCCTTGGCCAGCTGGCCCAGCTTGTCGATCTCGTCGATCAGCGCGGCCCGTTTCTCCACCAGGCTGTCCATCGCCTCGGCGTGGTTGCGGCGCGCGTCGCTCTCGATCGTGCTGGCCTTCATCTGCGCCTCGGCGGTCAGCTGCTCGGCCTTGCCGCGAGCCTGCTCGAGCAGCGCCTCCACCTCGCGCTGGGCGTCGCGCATGTGCTCGTCGGCGGTGCGCTGGGCCATCATCAGCACCCGGGCGTTCCGGTCGTCGTCGCCGACGGTCGGCATCGCGCCGGACGGGGTGGCGCTGCGCGCGCGCTCCAGCTGGGCCTGCATGTCCCGGGCGTTCTGCTCGGCGCGGGCGCGGGCCTCCTGGAGCCGCTCCAGCTGCCCCTGGAGGTCGGCGAACTCGTTGGTGATCACCATGGTGGCGGCCGGGTTGCTCGCCATCCCACCGCCGCCGCGCTGCGCCTGGTTACGCAGCGCGTTGTTCTCCTCCAGGAGGCGGATCAGCTCCTGCTCCACCTCGTCGAGGAACGCGTCGACCTCTTCCTCGTCGTATCCACGCTTGCCGATCGGCGGCTTCTTGAAGGCCACGTTGTGGATATCTGCTGGGGTGAGCGGCATCGCATTCCTCGGTTCCCGTCGGCGGACGTGGTGCGGCCCGAAATCCTACGCAACGGCGGCACGTTACCGCCGGTCGGCATGATCACGCGCCCCCAAAGCCGGTGACCTGCCATTTTGTGAGTAGGCGCACGCCCGGGTCACAGCGTGCAAGTCACGGATAGTACCGGCCGGAGGCGGCTCGCACATCCGGTGGTTCACACCTTGGCCACTCGGACGGCACCGGCCTTGTGCTGCGCGACGCCGGTGATCACGCCGGCCACCAGGACCGCCGCGCAGAGTGCCACCAGGAGCATCGGCGGCCCGTCCGGGAGCAGGGTGGCCGCCAGGATCAACGGTATGCCGAGGCCCGGCCAGACGAGCGCCACCCGCCACCGCCGGGACAGCACACCCTGGATGACCGTGGCGCTGAGCAGGTATCCGGCCAGTCCGGCGCCGAGCACCGCCCGGGTGCCGGTGGACACGTGCTCATGCGTGATGGCGTGCTCCAGGCCGACCGCGACGGCGGCGAGGCTCACGGCGACCGGGAGGTGGGCGTACACGTAGAAATCGTGCACCCCGCGGCGCGTGCGCTCACCGCCCTCCTGGACCAGGCGGCGTTTCGCCGCGCCGCCGGACAGGTCGAAGTAGGACCACCAGAGTGCCGCCGCGGCCAGGAAGGCGAACATGGCCGTCGCGATCACCTCGGCCGACCAGTCGCCGTCGCGCAGCCCGACCACGGTGGCCGCCACCGACTCGCCGAGCACCAGGATCACGAAGAGCCCGAACCGTTCCGGCAGGTGCTCCATGTGCAGCGGCGGCGCGTCCGGGACCCGGGCCGCCAGGTAGGGACCGGCCAGGTCGACCAGCACCCCGAGCGCCCAGAGGGCGTACCGGGCCGGTTCCGGCACCGCCAGCGAGAGCAGCCAGCAGGCGGCCCCGGCGGCATGCCCCCACAGGTACGGCCGGATCCCCACCCGGGTATCCGGCAGAGTCCGCCACACCCGCAGGTAGCCGAGCACCAGGACCACCCGCAGCAGCGCGTAGCCGGCCGCGAACCAGCGCGCGTGCGCGCCGATCGCCTGGTCGGCCGCCGCAGCCATGACGATCACCCCGCCCATCCCGGTGAGCGTGAGCAGCCGGAAGATCGCGTCGTCGGTGTCGAACCGGTTGGCGTACAGCGTGGTGCTGGCCCACGCCCACCAGCCGGCCACCAGGATCGCGGTGAACGTGAACGCGCCGCTCCAGGTCTGGTGCTCGGCCAGCACGTCCGCGCAGTGCCCGACGAACAGCACGAAGGCCAGGTCGAAGAAGAGCTCCAGCCGGGTCGCCGAGCGGTTCGAGTCGCGGTTCACGTCCGGTGGCCGGACCAGGTCCCGCTCCTCCTCGTCCTCCCGGTCCAGCCGGTCCTGCTCCGCCGTCGTGTCGGCCATCCCGCCTCCCAGGTCGCAGGTCGGGGATACCCCTAAGTGAAGGACCGGAACCAGGCAGTGACACCCGTGGATAGAGTGAGCCGCATGTCCGTATCGGTTACCCGGCGTACCGTCCTCGCCGCCGCTGCCGCAACCGGCGCCGCGACCCTGACCACAGCCCCCGCGAAGGCCCTCGGCAGCGCCTTCGCCGACCTGGAAGCCAAGATCAAGGAGGGGATGGCGGCCTACGGCATCCCCGGCGTCGCCCTCGGCCTGCGCTATCGCGGCCGGGACTACCTGCGCGGGTACGGCGTGACCAGCGTCGCCGACCCGCAGCCGGTGGACCCGGACACCGTGTTCCAGGTCGGTTCCACCACCAAGACCTTCACCGGCACCGCGCTCATGCGGCTGGTCGAGCGCGGCAAGCTCGACCTGAACCGGACCGTCCGCAGTTATCTGCCCGATTTCCGCACCGCCGACCCGGCGGCCTCGGCCCGGGTCACCGTCCGGCAGGTGGTCCAGCACAGCGCGGGCTGGCTGGGCGACTTCCTGCTGGACACCGGGCCGGACGACGGGGCGCTCGCGCGGTACGTGACCGAGATGTCCCGGGTGCCGCAGCTGACCGCGCCGGGGACCGTGTTCGGGTACAACAACGCGGCGCTCTCGGTGGCCGGGCGGCTGATCGAGGTGGCGACCGGCCGGACGTACGAAAATGCCGTCCGCGTCCTGGTGACCGATCCGCTCGGCCTGGAGCACAGCGCGTTCTTCCTGGACCAGCTGCCCGGCGCCCGGGTGGCCCTGCCGCACCTGCCGGACGCCGACGGCAATCCCGCCGCCCTCCCGGAGCTGTACACCGTGCCGCGCAGCATCGCCCCGGCCGGCGGCCTGATCTCCAGCGCCCGGGACCAGCTCCGCTGGGCGCGCTACCACCTGGGCACCGGGAAGCCGCTGCTCAACCCCCGCTCGCTGCACCTGATGCAGTCGCACCCGGGCCCGGGCGGCACCCTCTTCGTCGAGCTGAACGGGGTCGGCATCACCTGGATGCTGCGCCCGACGGCGGAGGGCCCGCTGGTGGTGCAGCACGGCGGCGACTGGATCGGGCAGCACTCCGGGTTCCTGATGGTGCCGGAGCGGGACTTCGCGATCACCGTGCTGACCAACTCGGAGACCGGCCCGGCGCTGCTGGCCGAGCTGTTCGCCGACGACTGGGCGCTGACCCGGTTCCTCGGCCTGCACAACCTGCCCGCCAAGCCGCGGCTGCTGCCGGCCGACAAGCTCGCCGAGTATGCCGGGACCTACAGCTTCGAGCAGATCGGGTTCGACGGCGAGACCGTCTCGCTCTCCTTCGACATGGTCCCGGACGCCGGGAAGCTGCTCTTCCGGGCGGCCGACGGCACCGCCGGCGGGTGGGCGGTCTTCTACCGCCGGGACTACGTGCTGGAGCAGGCGCCGGACGGGACGTACGGCGCCGGCCGGGACAACTTCGTCCGGGGCGACGACGGGACGGTCGTCTGGTTCCGCAGTGGTGGCCGGCTGTTCCGCAGGAGTCCGCTCGGCAGCGCCCCGCTGGCCGCGAAACGTCCCGTCACGCCGTGGAAGCTACCCCCTCTCAGCACCGGGAAAGCGCTTGCCCACATCGACCTGAGCTGATTCCATGTGGGGATGACGATCGACCGGAGAACCCTCCTGCGCGCATCCCTCGGCGGCGCGACCGCCGGCGTCCTCGGCGTCACCACCGCGGCGCACGCCGCTCCCCGCCCCCGTCGCCGGTCCACGATCTTCGTGGCCGGCGACTCCACCGCCGCCACCTACGCCCTGGCCGACGCTCCCCGCGCCGGCTGGGGCCAGGCGCTGCCCGTCTTCCTGCACCACGAGATCACCGTGGTCAACGCCGCCCTCTCCGGCGCCAGCTCGAAGAGCTTCGCCGACCTGGGCCGGCTGGACCTGATCCGGGACGCCCTCCGCCCCGGCGACACCCTGCTCGTCTCCTTCGGCCACAACGACGAGAAGGTCGAGGACCCGGCCCGCGGAACCGACCCGTGGACCACCTTCCAGGACTACCTGCGCCGCTACCTCGACGGCGCCCGCGCGGCCCGGGCCCATCCGATCCTGGTCACCCCGGTCGAACGGCGCCGGTTCACCACCGCCGGGGTGCCCTACCTCTCGCACGGCGAGTACCCGGACGCCATGCGCGCCCTGGCCACCGAGACCGGGACCCCGCTGATCGACCTCACCGCGCTCTCCTTCGCGCTCTGGGGCGAGCTCGGCCCGGAGGCCACCAAGGACCACTTCCTCTGGCGGGACGCGGGCGAGTCGCCGAACTATCCGGCCGGGGTCGCCGACAACACCCACTTCCAGGCACACGGCGCGATCGAGGTGGCCCGGCTCGTGGTCGGCGCGGGCTGCACCATCCCCGGCCGCGACCGGCGCGCGCTGCGCGACGCGTCCATCCCGGACGAGGTGCTCACCTGGCCCGCCACCCGGCCGGCGGAGAGCTGAAGCCTGGCTGAACGCTGGACGAACTCGCTTTTAGCCCGTCATCGACGGGGTAGAGGCTGATCTCGTGACCGAGACAACAGTGGTCCTCATCCTCGTGGTCATCACCGCCCTCGGCTTCGACTTCACCAACGGCTTCCACGACACGGCCAACGCGATGGCGACCTCGATCGCCACCGGCGCGCTGCGTCCCAAGGTGGCCGTGCTCCTGTCCGCCGTGCTCAACCTGGTCGGCGCGTTCCTCTCGGTGGAGGTCGCGCTCACCGTCACCAACGCGGTGGTCAAGATCCAGAACAGCGACGGCACCCCGAAGGAGGCCCTGCTCGCCGACGGGGGCCTGGGTTTGCTGCTGATCATCCTGGCCGGCCTGGTCGGCGGCATCGTCTGGAACCTGGTCACCTGGCTGCTCGGCCTGCCGTCCAGCTCGTCGCACGCGCTGTTCGGCGGGCTGATCGGCGCCGCCGTGGCCGGCCTGGGCTGGGCCGGCGTCAAGTGGACCGGCGACGGCTCCAAGCTGGACGGCGTGGTCGGCAAGGTGCTCCTGCCCGCCGTCATGTCGCCGGTGATCGCCTGCGTGGTCGCCGCGGCCGGCACCTGGATGATCTACCGGATCACCGTCGGGGTGGCCCAGCGGTTCACCGACAACGGGTTCCGCTGGGGCCAGATCGGCTCGGCCTCGCTGGTCTCGCTCGCGCACGGCACCAACGACGCGCAGAAGACGATGGGCGTGATCACCCTCTCCCTGATCGCGGCCGGCGAGTGGACCGACACCGGGAACATCCCGTTCTGGGTCAAGGTCTCCTGCGCGCTGGCCATCGCCCTCGGCACCTACCTGGGCGGCTGGCGGATCATCCGAACCCTGGGCAGGGGCCTGGTGGAGATCACCCCGCCGCAGGGCATGGCCGCCGAGGCGGCCTCGGCCGCGGTCATCCTCTCCTCCAGCCACCTGGGCTTCGCGCTCTCCACCACGCAGGTGGCGACCGGCTCGATCCTGGGCAGCGGCGTCGGCAAGCCGGGCGCGAAGGTGCGCTGGCCGGTGGCCGGCCGGATGGTCTCCGCCTGGGTCATCACGCTGCCCGCGGCCGGCCTGGTCGGCGCGCTCATGTGGTGGATCAGCGACCTGATCGGCGGGCTCGCCGGCGCGCTGACGATCTTCGCGATCCTGATCGTCCTCGCCGCCCTCATGTACCACCGCTCCCGCCGCGAGCCGATCGACCAGCACAACGTCAACGACGACTGGGACGCCCCGGCGGGCACGCCCAGGGCGACCGCCGGCACGGCGCGCTGAGGAGGACGACATGCACAACCTGACCCTGGCCTTCGAGGGCGCCTGGAAGGTGCTGCTCGCCAGCCTGATCCTGGGCGCCGGGCTGCCGGCGATCTTCGCGCTCGGTGTCCGGTCGCTCGCCTACGGCGGCGCGGGCCCGAAACCGCGGCCGCTCGCCACCGCCGGTGGGTACGCCGCCTTCGCCGTGGTCCTGCTCGGGGTGCTCCTCGGGATCGCGTACATCGTGGCCAGCGGGCTCGGCAAGACGCTCACCTTCGAGCACGTCTTCCCGGCCATCGCCGACAAGCACTGACCGGGAGGGCGGCATGAGCGAGCAACGGTCGAACTTCCTGGCGCGGGCCGTGGAGTGGCTCCGGGCCGGTTACCCGGAGGGCGTGCCCCGCCGGGACTACGTGGTCCTGCTCGGCCTGCTGCGCCGCAAGCTGACCGAGGACGAGATCCGCACGATCGCCCGGGAGCTCGCCGCGCAGACGCAACCGGGCGACGGCCCGATCACCGCCGCCGACATCGAGGAGATGATCAGCGACCGGATGCTGCAGGACGCCACCCCGGCCGACGTGGTCCGGGTGTCGGCGCACCTGGCGGCCGGCGGCTGGCCCCTCGCCGACCCGCCCCCCGAGTGATCCGCGGCACTGGATGGGCCCGGACGTCACCGTCCGGGCCTTTTCGCGGCCCATAGGGCGGATCATGTCACTGCCCTTCTCCGCGCTACGGTGCTCACTCTGACGAAAGGAGGACCTGACGTGACGCTGACCCAGGATGCACTCGCGGTCCGCACAGAGCCCTCGCCCACCCACAATCAGGCCGTCCTGATCGTGCACGGCAAGGATCGGACCGGCATCGTCGCCGCGATCAGCGCCGTTCTCGGCAAGCACGACGCGAACATCGTGTCGCTCGACCAGTACTCCGACAACCCGCACGGCGGGGCGTTCTTCCAGCGGACCGTCTTCGCGCTGGACCACCTCAAGGCCCGGCTGCCGCAGGTCGAGCTGGACCTGCAGGCCAAGCTGGCCGAGGGCTTCGAGCTGGAGTACACCCTGCGCGACCTGTCGCAGCCCAAGCGCGTGGCGATCTTCGCCTCCAAGGACGACCACTGCCTGCTCGACCTGCTCTGGCGCCACCGCCGCGGCGAGCTCCCGGTGAACGTCTCGATGGTCATCTCCAACCACCCGGACACCGCCGACGAGGTCCGCTTCTTCGGCGTCCCGTTCTTCCACGTGCCGTCCGCCGGCCCGGACAAGTCCGCCGCGGAGGCCCAGCACCTGCGCCTGCTCCAGGGCAACGTCGACTTCATCGTCCTGGCCCGCTACATGCAGATCCTCTCCGGCGACTTCATCGAGCGCGTCGGCGTCCCGATCATCAACATCCACCACAGCTTCCTGCCGTCGTTCATCGGCGCGGGCCCCTACGCCAAGGCCAAGCAGCGCGGCGTCAAGCTGGTCGGCGCGACCGCCCACTACGTCACCGAGGACCTCGACGAGGGCCCGATCATCGAACAGGACGTCATCCGCGTCTCCCACGCCGACACGGTCCGCGACCTGCAACGCCGGGGCGCGGACGTGGAGCGGGCGGTGCTCTCGCGCGCGGTCCGCTGGCACTGCGAGGACCGAGTCATCCGCCACGACAACCACACGATCGTCTTCGCCTGACCAGCACCATCCCCGAGGCGGCCAAGGCCATCCGCCTCACGGCCGATCAGTCCGAGGCCCGCCGCGCCCCTTCTCCGCGGCGGGCCTTCGCCACACCAAGATCAAATTCTTCACATACGCGGGTACGCCGGGGTGCGGACCGCATGCTCCCGCGCGGGCCGGGCCCGGCGATCTGGCCGCTGCGCGTCCAAAACAATCGCCGCACCCTTCAATGTCCGCCGCTGGTCCCGGAGATCAAACCCGGGCTGGCCCCCAGCGCCCTATCCCTCCCCCGGATAGGGCCACCAGTACCAGCCGAACAACCCCGGCTGGCGCTCAGCGCCCTATCCCTGCCCCGGATAGGGCCACCAAAGCCAGCCCGACAACCCCGGCTGGCCCCCAGCGCCCTATCCCTCCCCCGGAAAGGGCCACCAGAGCCAGCCCGACAGCCCCGGCTGGCCCCCAGCGCCCTATCCCTCCCCCGAATAGGACCACCAGAGCCAGCCCGACAACCCCGGCTGGCCCCCAGCGCCCTATCCCTCCCCCGAATAGGACCACCAGAGCCAGCCCGACAACCCCGGCTGGCCCCCAGCGCCCTATCCCTCCCCCGAATAGGACCACCAGAGCCAGCCCGACAACCCCGGCTGGCCCCCAGCGCCCTATCCCTCCCCCGAATAGGACCACCAGAGCCAGCCCGACAACCCCGGCTGGCGCTCAGCGCCCTATCCAGGCGCGACATAGGGCCCTGAGCACCAGCCCGGTGTTCCGGCTGCGCTCAGGGCCGTTATCCATCCGGCTTTCGGACACTCAGCGCCAGCCGGGGCGGTGAGCGGACCCCCACCAACGGACCGCGAGCGGCGGCCGCAACCGCGAGCAGGGACCCCGTGGCTCGGTACGCAGACCGCGACAAACCGCGGACCGAAAACGGCGGCCGCAACCGCGAGCAGAGACCCATGGCTTGGCAGGCAGACCGCGACGAACCGCGAGCCGAAAGCGGCGGCCGCAACCGTGAGCAGGGACCCCGTGGCTTGGCACGCAGACCGCGACAAACCGCGAGCCGAAAGCGGCGGCCGCAACCGCGAGCAGAGACCCCATGGCTTGGCACGCAGACCGCGAGCAGCGGCAGGACGCCACTCTCCGGCGCACCCACAGCCACGGCCCGCCGACGCTCTGGCCCCGGAGCGGCGGACGAGGAAGCGGCAGGAGGGCGGGGTCAGGCCGGCTGGGTCGCCGGGACCGAGATCCAGTCGGTGTACTTGCCGGTGCGGTTGTCGCCGGAGGACTGGCCGCGCAGCCGGCGCTGCACCCACGGCAGCACGTGCTCGCGGTAGTACCGGGCCTCCGCCAGCAACCCGCCCCGGGCCCCCGGACCGGGATCGATCACGTGCGCCGGCGTCGGGTGCCCGAGCGCGTCGAGCACCAGGCTCGCCACCCGCCGGTGCCCGTTCGCGTTCAGGTGCAGGCGGTCCGCCGACCAGTACCCGGCCCGCTGGATCTCCTTGTCGTGGAACACGTCCACGAACGTCAGGTCGTACCGCTTCGCGAACGGCGCGCACGCGGCGGTCAGCGCCTCGCCCTTGCGCCGCATCGAACCGCCGAGCGGCAGCCGCGACGACGGGTCGGCGCCGGAGAGCAGCAGCACCCGCACCCCGTTGTCCAGGCACCGCCGGATCGCCTGCTCGGTCATCTCGACCAGCGTCGACAGGTCGCCGCCGGGCCGCATCATGTCGTTGCCGCCGCCGTTGAGCGACAGCAGCGTCGGCTTCGGGTCGAGGGCGAGCGCCGCGTCCAGTTGTTCGGTGACGATCGGGCGCAGCAGCCGGCCCCGGATCGCCATGTTCGCGTACTGGATCGGCTCGCCGAGCCCGGCGGCCAGCCCGGCCGCGACCAGGTCGGCCCAGCCCCGCTCGCTCCCGTCCGGCTGGGTGTCCCCCATGCCCTCGGTGAAGCTGTCCCCGATCGCGACGTACCGCATCCGCACTCCCCCGGCCCTCGCCGCCAGCCCGACATTGAGCTGCCAGCCCAACATTGAGCTGCCAGCCCGACATTGCTGAGCTGCCAGCCCGACATCACAGCTGCCAGCCTGACATTACTGATCAGTACCCACCCTAGTCAGCGGGTGCGGCGACACGGCGAGCCCGTGATCAACGACTCCCCGGCGAGAGGGACGGTGACCGCACCGCCGGATGTGAGCATCGGCGCGATGGCGATGGCCGCGGTGCTCCTCCCGGCAGCGGGACAGACGACCACTGCCGTCCGCGCTGATCGTGGTGCCGGCTCGGCGCTGGTCAAGTGCTCCAGGCGGACCTCGCCGCCCCGGCTCCACGCGGTCCAGCAACCGGTGAACCTTGCCGTTGGCGCGGATTGCGGGCGCCGGTCCCGGGCGCGGCGGAACGGGACGGCGCCGAGGTCGTTGCGGGAACTCCCCCATCGGGCCGGCGCCGCCCAACGGGATGCCATCCGCTGCCGGTTGCTGACAAAGCGTCCCGTCAGGAGAGCTTCGAGTGCTCCGGTACCCGCGGCGCGGGAGGGCGGACCGGCCGGTTGGGCAGACTCGTCCGAGCGCGGTATCCGTACCGGTGCAGCAGCGGCCAGGCGAGCGCGGTGGCGGTCAGCCGCGGCCCGGGGGCCTGCTCCTGGCGCCACCGGTCGTCCGCCCGCAGCGCCACCTCGCCGGTGCGGAACCGTCCCGGGTTCCCGGCGATCGTGTGATTGGTGGCCAGCGACACCGTGACGTCGTCGGTGAACGGCCCGTCGACGGCGTCCACCCCGGCGAAATCGAGCAGGCTCTCGATCGTCGCGCGCGGCCGGGCCACGAAGTCCTCGTACCGCAACATCCGGTAACGCCCGCCGTAAGCGCCGGCCAGCCGTTCCGCGAGGGCGTTGCGGACCAGCCAGTGCATGGTGCTGGCGGCCGGCGCCTCGCGGTGCATCATGGCCGGTTTCCCGCGGTCCACCTGCGGGACCGTGCGCATCCAGGAATGGGTGACCGCGCGTGGATCGCGGATCATGTGCAGCAGATAGGGCTCCACGCCGGCCATCCCGGGCAGCAGCGCGGCGGCCGACGGTATCTTCGAGGAATCGATGATCAGCCGAGCCCCGGTGACCTCGCCGATCGCGCCGTAGAGCCGCCGGGTGACCTGCCGGTACTCCTCCGCCTCCGGTCCGGCCACCGGCGCGGTCAGCGCGCGGGTGTGCCGCACCCGGATCGCCTGCCGCTGGAGCCGGAACATCCGTCGCGGATCGGGCCGCTCGGCCCCGAAGGCGGCGTCGAGAATGTCACCCCACAATGCGCAGCGCGGCAACGTCACGCCGCATCCGCATTTGCGCCCCTCGATGAGCCCCCGGCTCCACAGATAGAACAACTCGCCGGTCGAGAACACACCGTCATACGAATTCAGAATGTTGTCGACAATGGTGGTGCCGCTCCGGCCCCACCCGGCGATGTACATGACCTTCACCAGCCGCGTCGTCGCACTCACGCTGACGATCAACGACCCGGCAACACTCTCGTGACGTGTTTTAACCGGACATATCCGTTTTGCCCAGCAAGCCGCCATCAAGATCAAGATCCGCTTACGGTACGCCCGGCAGCCCCGTGCCCCGGATCAGGTGCGAGGCGGTCCCCGGCACGCCTCGCGTTCCCGCAGGCCGGCGGCCATCTTTCCGGTGCCCGGACCACGTCCGCCCCCGCCCCCGGCACCATTTCTGATACGAGGTGAGATCGTGACCGCAGAAACGCACGAACCGCAGCCGTACGCACCGCCCGCACCCGTCACCGAGGGCGACCGGGTCAGCCGGCGGGATGCCGTGGTGGCCGAGGTTCCCGGCTTCCGCCCGCTGACCCTGGACCTGTTCCGGCCGGTGGCCGCCGAGCGACCCAGCCCGCTGCTCATCTGGATCCACGGAGGCGCCTGGCTGTTCGGCAGCAACAAGAGCGACGGGCCGCTCGCACCCGGGAACATCACCACCCGCAGTCTCGCGGCCGGGTTCGCGGTGGCCCGGGTGACCTATCGCTTCAGCCGCGAGGCCTGCTTCCCGGCGCAGCTGCACGACGTCAAGGCGGCCGTCCGCTGGCTGCGCAAGTACGCCGCCGAGCTGGGCCTGGACCCGGCCCGGTTCGGCGTCTGGGGCGAGTCCGCGGGCGGCCACCTCGCCTCGCTGATCGCCCTGACCGGCGACGATCCGGATCCGGCGCTGGCCGGGCGCAACGGGATACGGGGCGTCTCCGACGCGGTCCAGTCGGCGGTCGTCTGGTACGGCCCGAGCAACCTGCCGACCATGGCCGCGCAGAACCATCCGGAGGGCCCGCACGACCACGACGCCGCGGATTCGCCGGAGAGCCTGCTGATCGGCGGCCCGGTGCCGACCCACCCGACCGAGGCGGTGGCCGCCTCCCCGGTCACCTACGTCTCCGGCGACACACCCCCGATCCTGCTGATGCACGGCGCCGACGACCGGATCGTGCCCGCGGCCCAGAGCGAGGAACTGCACGACCGGCTGGTCGCGCTGGGCGCCCCGGCGACCCTGCGCGTCATCCCCGGCGCGGATCACTGCTTCACCGGCGTCGACCTGGCACCGCTGGTCGACGAGTCCCTGGAGCACTTCGCCAAGACCCTGTCCTGAGCGGGTCCGGCGGCCGCCACGGGACGGGCGGCCGCCGGGTGCGGCGAGCGCGGGGCTCCGGGCGTACCGAAACAGTGGCGGGCAATGCGGGAAGCGGGACCTGGTTGCCGGACGGGAGCGAGTCCGGGGCGGGTCGGGTCCGAAACCGCCACGGGGTCACGCGCGGCCCTACGGTGGTGACTCCCCGTAAGCGTCACGAGAGGCCCCCACCGTGAACTACCGCCGTTCCGTCTCCGTCGCGATCGCCGCCGCCGCTGCCACCGTGACCATGCTGTCGATGTCCGGCGCCGCGATGGCGGCTCACGCGCAGAGTGCCAAGCCGGCCGCCGCCGCGACCAAGGACGCCGACCGGGACGGGATGCCGGACAAGTGGGAGAAGGCGAACGGCCTGAACCCGAAGAAGAACGACGCGCGCGCGGACAAGGACCGGGACGGGCTGAACAACAAGGCCGAGTTCAAGGCCGGGACCAACCCGCGCAGCGCGGACACCGACCGGGACGGGATGGACGACGGGTGGGAGGTGGACAACCGCCTGAACCCGAAGAGGGACGACGCGGACGCCGACCCGGACGACGACGCTCTGACCAACGGCCAGGAGTTCGAGCTCGGCTACAGCCCGCGGGCGCAGGACAGCGACGACAACGACATCCCCGACGGTGACGAGGACCCGGACGAGGACGGGCTCAGCAACGTGCAGGAGTACCAGCTCGGGTACGACCCGCAGGAGGCCGACTCGGACGACAACGACGTCACCGACGGCGAGGAGGACCTGGACGGCGACGGGCTCACCAACGCCCAGGAGTTCCTGCTCGACGACGACCCGGAGAGCGACGACACCGACGGCGACGGGGTGCTCGACGCCGACGAGGACAGCGACGGCGACGGGGTCGGCGATCTGGACGAGCTGACGGCCGGCACCGACCCGCAGGACCCGGCCGACGCCGAGCTGCCCGGCGACGACGCCCCGAGCG
This sequence comes from Actinoplanes ianthinogenes, assembly GCF_018324205.1. Taxonomy (NCBI): domain Bacteria; kingdom Bacillati; phylum Actinomycetota; class Actinomycetes; order Micromonosporales; family Micromonosporaceae; genus Actinoplanes; species Actinoplanes ianthinogenes. The sequence continues at coordinate 7,096,992 of NZ_AP023356.1, read as the reverse complement.
ACGAGGTCCCCGGCGACGACGCGCCGGGCGACGACGTCCCCGGCGACGACACCCCGGGCGACGACGTCCCGGGCGACGCCGGCGAAGCGTAGGCAACCGGCCGGGAAACAGAAACATCGCCGACCCCCACTGCGGCGCGGTCACCGCTAGCCTGACGCGGTGACCGCGAGCGACTACACCGCGACGTTGGCGCGCAAACGGATGGGCGCCGGCGCCCTGCTCTCCGACCAGTTCGGACGGGTGCTGCTGGTCGAGCCGACCTACGTGCCGTACTGGGAGATTCCCGGCGGCTCGGTGGAGGCCGGCGAGTCGCCGTACGCGGCGGTGAACCGGGAGCTGCGGGAGGAGCTCGGCGTGCTGGTCCGGGTGGGCCGGCTGCTGGTCACCGACTGGGTGGCGCCGGTGCCGGAGCGCACCGAGGGACTGATGATGATCTACGACGGCGGGCTGCTCACGCCTGAGCAGACCGCCCGGATCCGGCTGCCCGCCGCCGAGTTGCGCAGCTGGGCCTGGTGCACGCCGCAGGAGGCGTCCGGCGTGCTCCCGGAGACCCTCGCCCGGCGGATCACCGCCGCGGTCCGCGCCCGCCAGGACGGCGCGGCGTACTACCTGGAGAACGGCTACTTCGTGGCGTAACTCCAGGTCGCCAGCAGGCGCAGGGCGGTCTCGGACGGGGAGCCCTCCTCGACGGTGTGGGCGACCAGGGCCTGGTCCGGATTGTCGGGCAGGCGCAGGGCCTCGAAACCGAGGGTCAGGCGGCCGACGACCGGGTGCAGATACACATAAGTCCCGTGGGTCTTCTCCTTGAGACCGTGCTCGGCCCAGGCCGCGCGGAACTCCGGGCTGCCGGCCCGCAGCTCCTCGATCAGCGCCCGGCTGCGTGGGTCGGCCGGGTGGCGCGCGCCGTCCAGCCGCAGGAATCCGGCCACGTCCCGGACCTTGGCCGGCCAGTCCGCGTAAAGCCGGCGGATGCCCTCGTCGAGCAGGACCAGGCGGGCCATGTTGCGCTGCTCCGGCGCCAGCGCGCCGAAGTCGGTGAGCAGGGCGGCGGCCAGATCGTTCCAGGCCAGGACGTCGGCGTCGCGACCGATCACGTACGCCGGGACGTCGCCGACGGAGCGCAGCAGGCGAAGCAGCCCGGGTCGCACCCGCTGCTCGCGCCCGGCTTCGGCGGGCGTGAACGGCCGGGCCAGCCGGTACAGATGGTCCCGCTCGACCGGGTCCAGGCGCAGCGCCCGGGCCACCGCGTCCAGCACCGACTCGGAGAAGTGCAGGGTCCGGCCCTGCTCCAGCCGCACGTAGTGGTCGACGCTGACGCCGGCCAGCAGGGCCAGCTCCTCGCGCCGCAGCCCGGGCACCCGGCGCCGGCCGCCGCCGGGCAGGCCCAGCTCGTCCGGGTTGAGCCGGGCCCGCCGGGAGCGGAGGAACTCGCCCAGCTCGGCACGCCGGTCCAGAATCATGCACCCAGTATTCCCGGCCGCGGGCCGCGCTGCCTGGTCACGTCATGCCCTGGTTGCGGCGCCGGGTCCGGCCGACGATCGCTGTCATGACGACAACCCGAGAACTCGGCACGACCGGTCTGGAACTGTCCACCGCCGGACTCGGCGCGTGGGTGATGGGCGGCGCGGACTGGGAGTACGCGTGGGGCCCGCAGGACGACGCCGACTCGATCGCCACCATCCACCGGGCGGTCGGCGCCGGGATCAACTGGATCGACACCGCGGCCGCGTACGGCCTGGGCCACTCCGAGGAGGTGGTCGGCCGGGCGGTCGCCGCGCTGCCGGCCGCCGACCGCCCGCTGCTGTTCACCAAGACCGGCCTGGTCTGGGACGACCCGGCCCGGCGGGACACACCGCCGCGGCGGCTGATGACCGCCGCCTCGGTGCGCCGCGAGCTGGAGGAGTCGCTGCGCCGGCTGCGGGTCGACCACATCGACCTCTACCAGGTGCACTGGCCGGGCGACGGCAAGCTGCTGGTCTGGGGTGGCGCCGACGAGACCGAGCCGGTCGGTGCCACCGAGCTGGAGGAGTACTGGCAGACCATGGCGGATCTGCGGACCGAGGGCAAGGTCCGGGCCATCGGGCTGTCCAACCACGGGGTCGCCGAGCTCGCGCGGGCGGAGAAGGTGGCGCACGTGGACGCCATTCAGCCGCCGTTCTCCGCGCTGGTCCGGGACGCGGCCGACCAGATCGCCTGGAGCGCCGGGAACGGCACCGGCGTGATCGTCTACCAGCCGATGCACTCCGGGCTGCTGACCGGGACGTTCGACGCGGCCCGGGTGGCGGCGCTGCCGGCGAACGACTGGCGGCGCACGCACCCGGACTTCACCACCCGCCTGCCGGAGAACCTGCGGACGGTCGACGCGCTGCGGCGGGTCGCCGACCGGCACGGCGTGCCGGTGGCCGCGGTGGCGGTGGCCTGGGTGCTGGCCTGGCCGGGGGTGACCGGCGCGATCGTCGGCGCCCGCCGCCCGGAGCAGATCGACGGCTGGCTGCCCGGCGCGGACCTCCGGCTCACGGACGGCGACCGGGAGGAGATCTCGCATAGCCTCGGCGGGTGACTGATCTCTTCGTCGAGGAATTCGGCGCCGGGCCACTGCTCGGCTACTCGCACGGCATCTTCTTCAGCAACCGGGTCGAGGACCGGCTCGGCCAGCTCGACTGGTCCCGGCTCGCCGGCTCCCACCGGATCGTCCGTCACCACCAGCGCGGGCACGGGCTCTCGCCCGGCGAGCCGGACCCGGACCTCTACACCTGGTCCAGCCTGGCCGATGACCTGCTGACGGTGGCCGACGAGGTGGCCGGCGACGGCCCGGCTGACTGGGCCGGGTCGTCGATGGGCACCGGCACACTGCTCTGGGCGGCGGCCCGGCGGCCGGAACGGTTCCGCCGCCTGGTGCTGATGATCCCGCCGACGGTGCGTGACGGCCGGGAGGCGTCGCGGCGGGCTTACGAGTCCGGCGCCGCCGGCGTCGAGGTCAGGGGCAAGGACGCCTGGGTGACCATCATGCGCGGGTTCGGAAAGCCGGAGATCTTCGCCGATGTGCCCGGGTGGGAGTTCTCGGCCGACGTGCCGGAGGCACTGCTGCCCGCGGTGATGCGCGGGGCAGCCCGCAGCGACCTGCCCGCCGACGAGGCGCTGGCGGCGGTCACCCACCCGGCGCTGATCCTGGCCTGGGAGACCGACCCGGGGCACCCGGTGGCCAGCGCCGAGCTGCTGGCGAAGGTGTTGCCGGACGCCCGGCTGCACGTCTCGGCCACCTCGGCCGACGTGCGCACCTGGCCGGACCGGATCGGCGAGTTCCTGTCCTGAGCCGCACGGGAAGCGGACCGAGCCGCGCGGCGGACGACTGAGCCGCGAGGGGAAGCGGACCCGCACGACACGCGCCGCGGCCCGGTGGAAGCCGGGCCGCGCGAGCCGATTCGCACGGGGCCGCCAGTCGTACAGTGAAAAGATTTTGATCTAACTCGCTGATTGTTTTTTCGCGCCGGCGATCATCTCGGAGACGGTGACCATCCGGAAGCCGCGGGCGCGCAGGCCCTCGAACATCATCGACAGGCCACGGATGGTCACCAGCCGCCGCTCGTCGCCCTCGTCGTGGGCGAGCAGGATCGAGCCGGGCCGCACCGAGTCGATGATGTCGCGGGCCTGGCCCTCCGGGTCGCCCTTGAACATCAGCTCGCGCATGGCTTTCGACCAGAGGACCACGTCGTAGCCCATCGAGTCGGCGGCCAGCATGGTGGAGCCGCCGATGTGCCCGAACGGCGGGCGGAGCAGGGTGACCGGCCGGTGGAACTGCTTGTGGATCTCGTCCTCGGTGCGTTTCAGCGACTCGGTGACCCCGGCCAGGTCGAGGGTGGCCAGGTCGTCGTGCTCCCAGGTGTGGTTGCCGATCTCGTGCCGGTCCATCCGGCCGCGCACCACGTCCGCGTTTTTCGCCAGATTGCTGCCGACCATGAAGAAGGTGGCCGGCACGTCCGCCTCGTCGAGCACGTCGAGGACCTGCGGGGTCCAGTGCGGAGCGGGCCCGTCGTCGAAGGTGAACGCCACCACCGGCTCGGTGGTCTCGACGTAGTAGCGGACCGCGACGCCCGGGTGGTGCACCGCGTCGAGCACGTCGGCGGCCGCCGCATAACCACCGGCCACCGGTGGACGGTCCCAGCCGAACAGGTGCGGGATCTCCTTCATCCCGGCCGCGCCGACCGCGACACCCGCCGCGCCGACCAGGGCGGTGCGCAGGAAATCGCGGCGGTTCAGCATGGAGCCATTACTTGTGCCACGGTCTACCCCCGTATGCCCGGCATCGACGTCCCCGGATTCTCCATGACCCTGTCAAGCCCAGCAGGTGAACATCTCGCTAGATAGAGCACCGAACTGTCGGATACCGGGCAGGCACCGTAATCAAGATCACTCCGAGGGAAGACCGCCCGGCCGGTGGACGCGCCGAACGACGGTCGCCGGTAGCCTTTCCGGCATGTATCGCTCGCCGCACGTCCGCGTCTCGGATGCCGACCGTGAGGCCATCGTCGCGCACCTGAGCGCCGCGGCCGCCGAGGGCCGGCTCACCATCGAGGAGTTCAGCGAGCGGTCCCGGCAGGCGTACGCGTCACGCACCTGGGGCGAGCTCTCCACAATGGTGCACGACCTGCCGACGCCGGTGCCGCCCCGGCCGGCGTTCCCGCCGCCGCCGGCCGCCGATCAGCGCAGCAAGACCCCGCTGCTCGCGATGATCGTCGGGATCCTGTCCCTGCCGATGGTCCCCGTCTTCGGGTTCCCCCTGGGCGCCTTCAGCGGCATCGCCGCGGTGGTGCTCGGCGTCGTCGCGCTGAGGGCCAATCCGGTGCCGAACGGGCGGGCGATGGCGATCACCGGCCTGCTCTGCGGCTCGCTCGGCATCCTGTCCCAGGTGGTGCTGATCGTCACGCTGATGCTCGGCTACTTCTCCTAGTCCGGTGCCACCAGCGGCCCGCGCCGAGCCGGACCCGGCCCGCGTTGCGCTCCATCGCGTCCAGCAGCACGCAGGCCGCCCGGTACGCCTCGTCGCCGGACAACACGGTGTCCGCCGGGATCACCGCGGTGACCCGCACGGTCGTCCCGGTGTGCAGCGCGCCGGTCCCTGCCCCGTGCACCAGGTGCGCCTCCGGCCGGTTGCGCAGCAGCGGCAGGAACGTCCGGAACAGTGTGCCGGCGTCGTCGACCACGCCGTCCACCCGTCCCCAGCGCTCGATCACCGCGCCCGGAAGCGCTTCGACGTCCAGCCGGTCGGTCACGTCCACCACGTGGGTGGAGAGCTGCTGCGGGGCGACCACCTGGCGGGCGGTCTCGCGCAGCGCGACCGGATCACGGTCCGCGGCGGCCACCCGGGCGCCGCGCCGGACCGCCTCCAGGGCCACCGCCCGGCCGATCCCGCTGCCCGCACCGATCACCACCAGGGTCCGGCCCGCCACTCTCATTCCGCACTCCCTCGATAGTGACGGCGATCACGCTACTGCGGCTCGGTAAAGAAAGGCAACGACACGGGTTTCGGACTTCTCATCGCGGGGACGGGAGAAAACGGCAAAATACCGACAGATAGGGAACGAGGAGGGAGGCCCGGCATTGCGTCCGCCGCCCCTCCCGCTTCGCCCGGTTCTGGCGATCACCGATCGGCTGCGCACCGGCATGCGGCTCGGCCTGCTGGTGCTCGCCCTGCTCGTGCCGGGCGGCCTGGCCACCGGCATGTACACCGCCGAGAAGGGCCACGACCTGTCCTTCAGCGACAAGGAGCGGCAGGGCGTCGCCGTCCTCGGGCCGGCCCTCACCGCGCTCGCCGACACCGCCGCCGGCCGCAAGCCCGACCTGGACGCGATCCGCACGGCGATCGCCGCGCACCCCGATCTCGACCTCGGCGGCGAGATGACGAAGGTGCCGGAGATCGGCGACGGCTCGGGCGCCGCGCGGATCGCCACGGCCACCGGCCTGGCCGGGCTGATCGCCGCGCTCGGCAACACCTCGAACCTGATCCTCGACCCCGACCTGGACTCGTTCTACGTGATGGACGCCCAGGTGGTGCAGGTCCCGCAGGCGCTGCTGACCGCGCTCGCGGCGGCTCACCCGGACACCGGGCTGAACACCCGGCAGGCAGTCGCCGCCCAGGCGGTGCGGGCCGGCCGGCTGGAGGGGATCGCCGACGCGCTGCGCAACGACGTGGCGACCGCGGCCAGGAACACCCACAGCGACGGGCTGGCGAACCGGCTCACCCCGGTGCAGACGCTGGCCGACACGATCACCGCGCTGGACAAGCACCTGACCGAGACCCTCGACACCCCGGGGCCCGCCGATCCGGCCGCGGTCGCGGCGGCGGCCACCGCTACCGTACGCCCGCTGACCAGCACCCTGACCGACCTGCTCGACGCGCGGATGGCCGCGAACTCGCTGGAACGCGGCCTGGTCCTGGGCATCTCACTGGGTGGCTTCCTGCTCGCCCTCTGGTGCGCCGCCGCGGTGCTCTGGCGGACCAGCCACGACGTGCGGCAGACGGTGGCGGCGGTGACCGCGATCTCGCAGGCCGATCTGGCGCCCCGGCCACTGCCCGGCGGGCGCGACGAGATGGGCGACATCGGCCGGGCCCTGGTGGTGGCGAGCGCCCGGTTGCAGGACCAGGAGGCCGCCCTGGCCCAGGCCGACGTGGCCCGGGAACAGCAACTGCGGGCCGGGTTCATGCACCAGCGCCAGGCCGAGACCCTGTTCCGGCGGCGGACCCAGGAGATCATCGACGAGTCCACCACGGTGATCGCCGAGGAGCTGCGGCAGGTCACCGACAAGGTCAGCGAGGTGCGTACCGCGGCCGACGTGATCGACGAGCGGATCAGCGTGGCGGACGCGGCGACCAACGCGATCGTCGGCCAGGCACACGACGCCGAACAGGTGATCTCGTCGCTCGAGCACAGCCTGCGCCGGGTCGCCTCGACCGCCGAGCTGGTCACCGGGATCGCCCGGCAGACCCGGCTGCTGGCCCTGAACGCGACCATCGAGGCGGCCCGGGCCGGCGAGCTCGGATACGGCTTCACCGTGGTCGCCGACGAGGTCAAGCAGCTCGCCATGCACACCGCCGAGTCCACCGACCAGATCCTGCGGACCATCGACGACCTGAGGCGGGACACCACCGCGATGTCCGACACGATCGCCACGATGATCGACGGCATCGGCGGGGTCGGCGACGCGGCCACCTCGTTGCGCTCGGTCGCCGCCGACCAGGGCACGCTGATGGGGCGGCTGGCCGAGCAGATGACCGCCACGCTGGGCCGGGTCGACGAGATGACCGACCTGGCCGACCGCCTGGAGCGGCGGGAGCACGAGCGGATCGCCGCGGCCGGCAAGGTCGCCCTGCGCCGGCCCGGACAGGGCGCGACCAGGGCCGTGCTGATCAACCTCAGTGCCGGTGGGCTGCGCTGCATCGTCGCCGGCGAGGACACGTTCGCCGAGGGCACCTCGATCGACGCGGAACTGACCGGGTTCGCCGACGGCACGGTCACCGTTCCCTCGCGGGTGGTGAACGTGGTCGACTCCCCCGGCCAGCAGGAGCTCGGCCTTCAGTTCCTGGTCACCGACGACGCCATGGCGCAGCAGCTGGTGGCCTTCGCGGAACAGATGGTCGGTTGATCTTTCTTACCGGAGCGTTCTCGCCAGGGCGGAGGCCTTGGCGGAGGCCTTGGCGGACGCGGCGGTCGGCGGGGTCACCGTCCAGTCCGGGTGACCCGGCATGGGCGGCGTCGTGGTGCCATAGAGCCAGGCGCCCAGGAACCCGCGCAGGTTCTGGCCGGACACCTTCGAGGCCAGCGCGATGAAGTCGTCCGTCGAGGCGGACTTGCCGCGGTACGTCGAGACCCAGGCGCGTTCCAGGGACTCGAACTTCTTCACGCCGATCTTCGTGCGCAGCGCGTACAGGACCAGCGCGCCGCCGTCGTACACGTTGGGGTTGAAGACGTCCCAGATGGAGTCGGAGCGCAGCGGGTGCGCCACCGGGCCGTAGTCCTTCCGGTACTGGTCACCCTTGCTGTAGACGTTCTTGAAGTACGACTCCAGGTCGGTGTAACCGGTGTAGTCCTCGAACTGGCCGTGCTCCAGGGCGTAGGTCAGCTCGTACCAGGTGGCGTGGCCCTCGCTCTGCCAGACGTTGCTCCACTCGTACGGCGCGACGCTGTCGCCGAACCACATGTGCGCGAGCTCGTGGTTCATGATCGGGTCGAGCACGAACTTCGGGTAGGAGAAGAGCCCGGTGTCGTACAGCGACAGGGTCTGCGTCTCCAATGCGAAGCCCAGGTCGGCGTCGATCACCAGCGAGCCGTACCTCTCGAACGGGTACTTGCCGACCTTGTTCACCATCCAGGCCAGCTGCTCGCGCTCCACCTCCGCCTTGGGCAGCAGGTCGGCGGCGAGCCGGGTGGGCACCACGTCACGGATCGGCACGCCGCCCACCGCCGGGCGCTCGTGCACCGTGAACGCGCCGACCGCGAGCTGGATCAGCTCGCTGGCCATCGGCTTGGTCTCCCGGTACACCGAGGTGACCGTGGTCCCGCTGGTCCGGTCACCCACGTGCACGCCGTTGGCGACCGCGGCCCAGCCGGACGGCCGGGTCATCGAGATGGTGTACGTCGCCATGTCCCGCGGGTGGTCGTTGCTCGGGAACAGCTGGTGCGACTGGTCCGGCTGCCCCGCCATGATGGTGCCGTCCGGGGTGGTGACGAACCCGGCCGGCGAGTCGGCGTTGGCCGGGATCGGGGTCGCGGTGAAGCCACTGACCGTGACCCAGAACCGCTTGCCCTTGGCCAGATGGTGCGCCGGCGTGACGATCAGCTCGTCGCCGTCGCGGCTGAACCTCGCCGGCTTGCCGTTGACCGACACCTTGCCGACCCCGTCGCCGCCGAAGTCGAGGTCGAACCGGGACAGGTTCTGGGTGGCCACCGCGGTGATCGTCACGTCACCGGTGATCTGCTGCTTGGGGTCCTTCTGCGGATAACGGATCTTCAGGTTGTAGTCCTGCACGTCATACCCACCGTTACCGAGCAGCGGGTACAGCCGGTCACCGAGACCGGCCGATCCTGGACTGGCAGCTCCCCCGCCCGCGTACGCCGGGGCGGCCAGGCCGGCCACCACGACCACCGCGGTGGCGCCGGCCGCGAGCAGCCCCGAGAGACGTTTCTCGATTAAGTCACTCATGACCGCCGACGGTACGCCGTCCATTGTCGATCGTCACCGTCCTGTCCCGGATCAGTCGGGACGTTGGTCCCTGTCGCCCGGGACCGCGCCCGGCGCACGCTGAGAAAGCAGACGGAGGAGGCACCATGACGACAACGGCCTGGCGGGGGTTCCACGGGACGGCCTGGCGCGAGACGGTCGACGTCAGCGCGTTCGTGCACGACAACGTGCGGCCCTACACGGGGGACGCCGCGTTCCTGGCCGGCGCCACCGCGCGCACCACGCGGATCTGGGCGCGGCTGACCCGCATGTTCCCGGAGGAGCGCGCCCGCGGGATCCACGACGTGGACGCGCACACCCCGTCCACCATCACGTCGCACGCGCCCGGTTACATCGACCGCGACCACGAGCTGATCGTCGGCCTCCAGACCAGCGCGCCGCTGCGCCGGGCGATCATGCCGGCCGGCGGGCTCCGCATGGTGCAGAACGGTTTGGCCGCCTACGGTTACTCGCTGGACTCGACCGTCCGCGCCATCTACAGCCAGTACCGCAAAACTCACAACGACGGCGTGTTCGACGCCTACCCGGCGGACGTGCTGGCGGCCCGCCGCTCGCACATCATCACCGGCCTGCCGGACGCGTACGGCCGGGGCCGGATCATCGGCGACTACCGCCGCGTCGCCCTCTACGGCGTCGACTTCCTGATCGCCGAGCGCCGGGCCCGCAAGACCGCGCTCGACGCGACGCGCTCCGCCGAGGACGTGATCCGCGACCGGGAGGAGCTGGCCGAGCAGATCCGCGCCCTGGAGGACCTGCGGTTCATGGCCGGCCGCTACGGCTTCGACATCTCCGGCCCGGCGGCCACCGGCCGTGAGGCGATCCAGTGGCTCTACTTCGCGTACCTCGCCGCGATCAAGGAGCAGAACGGCGCGGCCATGTCGCTCGGCCGCACCTCAACGTTCCTCGACATCTACCTGCAACGCGACCTGGACGAGGGGGTGCTCACCGAGGAGCGGGCGCCCTCTACAACCTGGGTCCCGCCCCCGAGCCGAACCTGACCGTGCTCTGGTCGCCGCGGCTGCCCGAGGGGTTCAAGCGGTTCTGCGCCCAGGTCAGCCTGGACACCAGCGCGATCCAGTACGAGAACGACGACCTGATCCGCCCCGCGTACAGCGACGACACCGCGATCGCCTGCTGTGTCTCGGCCATGCGGGTCGGCAAGGACATGCAGTTCTTCGGCGCCCGGGCGAACCTGGCGAAAGCGCTGCTGTACGCCATCAACGGCGGCCGTGACGAGATGTCCGGTTCACAGATCACCCCGCCCTTCGCCCCCATCACCCACGATGTCCTGAAATATCAGGAGGTGATGGCGACGTTCGATCACGTCCTCGACTGGCTCGCCGAGACCTACGTCGACGCGCTCAACGTCATCCACTACATGCACGACAAGTACGCGTACGAGCGCATCGAGATGGCCCTGCACGACTACCCGGTGCATCGCTTCCTCGCCACCGGGATCGCCGGCCTCTCGGTTGCCGCCGACAGCCTCTCCGCGATCAAGTACGCGCAGGTGAAGGCGCTGCGCGACGAGACCGGGCTGGTCGTCGACTACGCCGTCGACGGCGAGTTCCCGGCGTTCGGCAACAACGACGACCGGGCCGACGAGATCGCGGTCGACCTGGTGGAGCGGTTCATGGCGAAAATCCGCCGGCAGCCGACCTACCGCGGGGCCGAGCCCAGCCTGTCCGTGCTGACCATCACGTCCAACGTGGTGTACGGCAAGCACACCGGCAACACGCCGGACGGGCGACGGGCCGGCGAACCGTTCGCGCCGGGCGCCAACCCGATGAACGGGCGGGACCGGCACGGCCTGGTCGCGGCGGCGCTCTCGGTGGCGAAACTGCCGTACCGCTGTGCCCGCGACGGCATCTCGCTGACCACCACGGTCACGCCGGACGGCCTGGGCCACAGCCGCGACGAGCGGATCGCCAACCTGGCCGGGGTGCTCGACGGGTACACCGACGCCGGCGGCTTCCACCTGAACGTGAACGTGCTGGACCGCGCCACGCTCGAGGACGCCATGCTGCACCCGGAGGACTACCCGCAGCTCACCATCCGGGTCTCCGGCTACGCGGTGAACTTCGTCAAGCTCACCGCCGAGCAGCAGCGCGACGTCATCTCCCGGACCTTCCACGGTGCGCTGTGACGACCGCGCTGCTCACCGGCAGCCTGCACTCGTTCGACGTGTCGACGGGCGTCGACGGGCCGGGGACGCGATTCGTCGCGTTCCTGGCCGGTTGCCCGCTGCGCTGCCAGTACTGCCACAGCCCGGACACCTGGCACCGCCGCGCCGGGCAACCGGTCACGGCCGACGATGTGATGAGCGAGATCGCGCGCTACGAGCGGTTCGTCAAGGTGGCCGGCGGCGGCGTCACGATCAGCGGCGGCGAGCCGCTGGAGCAGCCCGGCTTCGTCCGCGAGATCCTGCGCCGCTGCAAGGCGAAAGGGCTGCACACGGCCCTCGACACCAGCGGTTTCCTGGGCGACCGGGCGGATGACGAGCTGCTGGCCGCCACCGATCTGGTCCTGCTGGACATCAAGTCCGGCGACCCGGAGGCCTACCGCCGGGTGACCGGCACCGGCCGCATGGAGCCCACCGTCCGCTTCGCCCACCGGCTCGCCGACCGCGGCATCCCGATCTGGGTCCGTTTCGTGCTGGTCCCCGGTCTCACCGACGCCGAGGCCGACGTGGCGGCCGTCGCCGAGATCGCCGCCGCCGTCCCCACCGTCGAACGGGTCGAGGTCCTCCCGTTCCACCGCCTCGGCATCCACAAGTACGACGCTCTGCGCCTGCGCTTCCCGCTGGCCGGCACCCCCGCGCCGTCCCCGGAGCTCCTCTCCCGCGTCCACGGCCAGTTCCGCGCCCACGGCCTCCAGGTCTTCTGACGCTCCGGCCAGGGTCATCCCGGGAGGTGTGGTTCACCGTAAGGTGATCAACATGCCCACACTGAGCGCCACCAAGACCCGGGCGGCGCTGCGCGACGCCGCCCGGGTCTCCGGCCAGAGCCTGCTGATCCTGCTGCTCACCTACGTGCTGCTGCGGTTGCTCGGGATGGCCTGGTCGGTCCTCTGGCCGCTGGTGGTGGCCCTGCTGCTGACCACGCTCACCTGGCCGCCGGTGCGCTTCCTGCGCCGCAAGGGCTGGCCGCCCGCGCTCGCCGCGTCACTGGTCACCGTGCTGTTTCTGGGCCTGATCGCGGGCATCGTGGTGCTGATCGCGGTCCCCGTCTCGGCGCAGTCCGGCAAGCTCGGGCAGGGCGTGGTGGACGGCATCCAGACGGTCCGGGACTGGGCCTCCGGGCCCCCGCTGAAGATCAGCGACGACCAGGTCAACAGCGGCCTGAACAGCGCCATCGACAAGCTCCAGGCCAGCGTCGGCAGCATCGCGAACGCCACCCTGACCGGCGTGAGCACGGTGGTGAACGGCCTGGTCACCACGATCCTGGCGCTGTTCCTGATGTTCTTCTTCCTCAAGGACGGCCCGCGCTTCCTGCCCTGGCTGAGCCGCCAGCTGCCCGGCCGGCTGAGCACCGACCTGCCGGAGATCGCCGCCCGCAGCTGGAACACGCTCGGCTCGTTCGTCCGCTCGCAGGCGTTCGTCGGCCTGCTCGACGCGGTCTTCATCGGCCTCGGCCTGTGGATCACCGGAGTCCCGCTGGTGCTGCCGCTCGCGGTGCTGACCTTCATCACCGCGTTCATCCCGATCGTCGGCGCGGTCTTCGCCGGCCTGGTCGCGGTGCTGATCGCGCTGGTCTTCAGCGGCTGGGTCAAGGCGTTGATTGTGCTCGGCATCATCCTGCTGGTCCAGCAGCTGGAGGGCAACGTCTTCCAGCCGATGATCCAGAGCCGTGGCCTGGGCCTGCACGCGGCCGTGGTGCTGCTCGCGGTGACCCTGGGCGGCAACCTGGCCGGCATCGTCGGCAGCCTGCTGGCCGTGCCGGTCGCCGCCCTGGTCGCGGTCGTCTGGAACTACCTCCGGGAGCAGCTGAGCGAGCCGGTGCCCGTCGAGGAGCCGGTGGAGCTACCCGTGCCCGAGCCGGACCCGCATGGGTGACGGCCACGGGTGGTGGGCACATTCCGCCTCGCACCAGCGGGTGCGGTAACCGCGGCCTTCGAGCTCGGCGCGGGCGACGCTCATCCAGGCCGGCGGCTCGTCCGGGCTGTAGCGGCCGGCCAGGAAGGCGGGCATCCGCGGGTCACCCATCGCGGTGGCCCGCCGGTGGATGCACAGGTCGGCGAGGACCTCGTCGACCTGGTGCGGGCTGGCGGCGACGTGCAGTACCCACTGATCGTCGACCGGGGGCGGCGGCTGTGTCCACATCAGCGATCACCTCCTCGAACGGCGGCGCAACTTCCTGAATCAACCAATAGAACTTGAGTCGAGCGCTGTCAACTCCCTCAAGGATTCGCAGGCCACGACCGGTTTTCGGCGAGAGACTTGACGACACCATCGGTTCGTTGTATGGGTAGAGACAGGTTGAGTCAAGGGCACTCAACCACCGGGGGATCCCCGGACCGAAAGCTTTGGTGAGGGAGCACCAAGGAGGAGATGACCATGCTTCTGCGTACCGACCCGTTCCGCGACATCGACCGCCTGTTCGAGCAGATCGTCGGCACCACCAGCCGGCCCGCGGTGATGCACGTCGACGCCGAACGCGACGGTGACACCTTCTACGTGTACTTCGACCTGCCCGGCGTCGACCCCGACTCGATCGACGTCACCGTCGAGCGCAACGTCCTCGAGGTCAAGGCCGAGCGCCGGCGCCACACCAAGGACGGCGTCGAGACCGTGATCAACGAGCGGCCGGTGGGCGTGTTCAGCCGCCAGCTGTTCCTCGGCGACACGCTCGACACCGACAGGTTGCAGGCCACCTACGACAACGGCGTGCTGACCCTGCAGATCCCGATCTCCGACATGGCCAAGCCGCGCAAGATCGCCATCGCCTCGGGCACCAGCGGCCGCAAGCAGATCAAGGGCTGACCGGCCGCGACGCCGGCATGCCCGCACCGGCCGGTGTCCTCGTGACCTCTCTTCCGGTCACCTCCGAAGCGGCCCGGCACCCCGACCGGGTGCCGGGCCGTGACCAGCCCGCCGCAACCGGCTCGCCCCGAGGCCACCGCGTCCGCCGAGACGCAGCTCCGGGATCGACGGTCAGGAGTGCGCAGGGGGCTACCCTGTGTTGCTTGCGACGGTGCTGAAGGGGGCTGCGTAGTGCCGGCAGATCAGCGACCCGCCACGCTCCACGACGTGGCCCGGCTCGCCCGCGTCTCGGTGGCGACCGCGTCCAAGGCGCTCAACGGGCGCAAGCACGTCTCCGCGGCCAGCCGGGCCGAGGTGCTCAAGGCCGCCGAGGTGCTGGCGTACTCGCCGAACACGCTGGCCCGCGGTCTGGTCGCGGGCCGCACCGGGATGGTCGGCCTGCTCACCTCGGACCTGGAGGGGCGGCTGTCGATCCCGATCCTGATGGGCGCCGAGGACGCGTTCGGCGCCGACCGGACCAGTGTGCTGCTCTGCGACGCCCGCGGCGACGCCGTCCGGGAGGGGCACCACCTGCGGACCCTGCTCAGCCGGCGGGTGGACGGGCTGATCGTGGTGGGCGCCCGGCCCGACCCGCGGCCGTCGATCGGGCGGGACCTGCCGGTGCCGGTGGTCTACGCGTACGCGCCGTCCGCCGACCCGGACGACCTCTCCCTGGTCACCGACAACGTGACGGCCGGCCGGACGGCGATCCGGCACCTGGTCGAGGTGGGCCGGCGGCGGATCGCGCACATCACCGGCGACCCGTCCTACGGCGCGGCGCAGGACCGGGCCCGCGGCGCCCTGGACGAGCTGGCCGAGCACGGCCTCAAGCTGGCCGGTGACCGGGTGATGTTCGGCGCCTGGTCGGAGGCGTGGGGCCGGAGCGCCACCGGGATGCTGCTCACCCAGCGCACCGCGGTCGACGCGATCTTCGCGGGCTCCGACCAGATCGCGCGGGGCGTGCTCGACGCCCTGCACGGCGCCGGCCTGGAGGTCCCGCGGGACGTGGCGGTCCTCGGCTTCGACAACTGGGAGATCTTCACGACCAGCTCGACCCCGCCGCTGTCCAGCATCGACATGAACCTGGAGACGCTCGGCCGGGTCGCCGCGGAACGCCTGATGGCGGCGTTCGACGGCCGGCTCGGCTCGGGCGTCGAGCAGCTTCCGTGCCGCCTGGTCCCGCGCGAGTCGACCACCGCCCGCTGAGGCCGCGCGCCGCGGGGTGGCATGCTGCGGCCATGAGGTTGTCGCAGCGTGCCCAGTCCGCCGAGCCGTTCCACGCCATGGCGTTCGGCGAGCAGGCCGGCAAACTGGAGGCGGCCGGCCACCACGTGATCCGGCTCGGCCTCGGCGAGCCCGATTTCGGCGCGCCTCCGGCCGTCCGCGCGGCGATGCGCGAGGTGATGGACGGGCGCCCACTGCCCTACACGCCGGCTTTCGGCCTGCCCGCGCTGCGCGAGGCGATCGCCGGTTTCTACCGCGACCGGCACGGCGTCCCGATCGACCCGGCCCGGATCGCCGTCACCCCCGGCGCGTCCGGCGCGCTGCTGCTGGCCGCGGCCGCGACCACGGATCCCGGCGACGAGGTGATCCTGGCCGACCCGTCCTACCCCTGCAACCGGCAGCTGGTCGAGACCTTCGGCGGCACGGTGGTCACCGCCCCGACCACCCCCGGCTCGCGCTACCAGCTGGACGCCGCCGCCGTCGACCGGGCCTGGACCGACCGCACCAGCGCCGTCATGGTCGCCAGCCCGGCCAACCCGACCGGCACCTCGATCCCGTTCACCGAGCTCGTCGAGGTGTGCCGCCGAGCCGAGGCCCGCGGCGCCTGGCGCATCATCGACGAGATCTACCTGGACCTGGCCGACCCGTCCGCGGACGGCACCCCACCGCGCACCATCCTCACCGCCGACCCGGACGCCATCGTCATCAACAGCTTCTCCAAGTATTTCGGCATGACCGGCTGGCGTCTCGGCTGGTGCGTCCTGCCACCAGCCCTGGTCCCCGCGGTCGAGCGGCTGGCCATGAACTATTTTCTCTGCGCCTCCACCCCGGCCCAGATCGCCGCCCTGTCCTGCTTCACCCCGGACTCCCTGGCCGTCTGCGAGGCCCGCCGCCAGGAGTTGTCCGCCCGCCGCGCGATCGCCCTGACCGGCCTGGCCGCCATCGGCCTCCCGGTCCCGGTGCCCCCGGACGGCGCCTTCTACATCTACTTCGACGTCTCCCCCACCGGCCTCACCGCCTGGGAGTTCTGCCGCCGAGCCCTGGCCGAGGCCCACGTGGCCGTCACCCCGGGCCGCGACTTCGGCGCCCAGACCGCCGAGTCTCACGTCCGCCTGTCCTACACCGCCTCCCAGGCCGACCTCAGGGAAGGCCTGAACCGCCTGGCCACCTTCGTCCGCTCCCTGCCCGCCGCCACCTGACGGGCCCGCTTCGCCCCTCTTAAAATCCCATTTTGTACGACTTGCCCCTCCGTGGCTGGTCAGTGCGCAAGACCGCGACCGGCCCGGACCGCCACGCGCGTCATGCGGGTTCGCCGCCGCTCACGGTCGCCGCGGAGGTTTGCCCGCACCTCGACCAGGCGGATTCAGGCGGTCGTCGCAACGCCACCAATTCGGCGAAGGATGCGGCGCCAGCGGCCAGTCGGCGACGGTCTGCCGGGGAAACCGTGCCAGCCCAAGTCCTGAATATTCCGATCGTCGAGCGCAGCAGGATTGATGCTCCAAGCGCCTGCTATCCGCAGCACCTTCTCTTCATCGGGTGCGGTCTTGAACCAGATATCCCATTCCTCCTCGCCCCAGCAACTGGTGTCGGCCGGCGGGACCACACCAACATGAGCCTCGCGCTCGGGCTCCGAGGGACTGCCGATGGCGAGCATGACCTCATCGGACTCCCCGACGTAGCAATAGGCGCGACTCAGTTCACCATCGATCGCGCGGGCCCACGCGTGGTACTCGACTACGCGATGAGTTCCGAAGAATTGCACCTCGCCGAGTACCCGGCTCAGCGCGCGCAGCCGATCAGGGAACTCCGGCTCTGCCGCGTCGAGTGCCAATTCACGCGGGCTATGGGCGAGGGTCCAGCCGCTGATCGCCGGACAGACATAGATTCCCTCGTGGTAGGCGCGCTCGGTGCCGGCCCCGAACGACATCCTTACCCGGCCGGCGAGTCCGAGCGCATCGGCCACCCGCTCAGGCTCACAGTCGCGCACCGCGATCCAGCAAGTCTTGTATGCGAAGCCCACCATCAGATCGTTGCATCGACCGACCGTCTGGCACCGCCAAAGCAGTGGACGCCCCATCACCTCGGAGCCGTGAGCCGGTTGAAGACCGGCAGTCAGGCACGCGCTCCGCGGCGGATGAGGGCGCTTGGATGTGGCTCCGGACCCACGCGCCTTCATGCCCTGAGCCATGAGGTGAAGACGGGTCAGATGTTGCGACGACCGATAGAACCTGAACCACCAGCGGACCCGCACGACACGCGCCTCGGTCCGGAGCGGCCGCGGTCTCGCGAGCCGGCCGCCAGGGGACTCCGAGTCGTACAAAATGAAAAAGAATGCCCCGCCGCTTCCGAAAGAAAGCGGCGGGGCCGAATGCGAAGAGTCCTTATTTCAGATACGTCGTGTCCGCGCCGACCTTGCCGGGCGCGGGATTGCCCGTCTGGTCGAGGACGTAGACCCGGAGGTTGCCCTTGCCGCTCAGCGAGATCGACAACGAACCGCCGGTGACCACCTTCCGGTCACCGGTGACCGCGTCGACATACGTGCCGTTCGGGATGCCGCTGAACGTCGCGCTCCCGGAGACCGTGATCAGCGCGAAACTGTCCACGCCGCCGGCGGTGTAGCGGCGCTTGTACGCCATTCCGCCGGAGACGCCGTCGATGGAGTACTGCCCCATCTGGAGCGCGGGGACCGCGCGGCGGATCTGGTTGAGCCGTTGCAGATGCTTGACCAGCGGCTTCGACAGGGTGGTCGCCACGTTACCGGTCGCCGAGGAGACCACGCCGTAATCGCTCGCGGTGACCGACCCGGTGAGGTTGTCGCCGTAATACGCCCGCCCGGTCGTGGCCAGCGGACACGTCGGTCCGCAGTCGATCTGCTTGCCGGCCTGGAACTCGATCTCCGACCCGTAGTACAGCGTCGGGATGCCGCGGAACGTCCACATCAGCGACATGTTCTCGGCCCACGCGTCGGTCCCGCCGGAGTACCGCGTCGACGACTTGTTCGGCCCGTAGTCGTGCGAGTCGACATAGACCACGTTGTACGTCGCGTCGTTGACCGAGTCGTCCGAGTCCTTGCCGTTGCTGAAC
The DNA here is from genome assembly GCF_018324205.1 of Actinoplanes ianthinogenes. Lineage (NCBI taxonomy): Bacteria > Bacillati > Actinomycetota > Actinomycetes > Micromonosporales > Micromonosporaceae > Actinoplanes > Actinoplanes ianthinogenes. The sequence goes on along the minus strand of NZ_AP023356.1, from coordinate 7,078,427 downwards.
GCGTTCTGCGCGTCACCGAAGTTCATGTGCATGCGCATGTCGATGATGTTCATGCCGGAGAACTGGCTGTGGTCCGGCGCGTGATACGCATTCCCGCTCAGGAACGCGTTGGTGCTCGTCGGCTGGTTACCGGTGCCCAGGTTGTTCTCGTAGGTGAACTGCTCGATCGCCGCCGTGGCGTCGTCGGCCGAGTACGTCTTGCGCTCTTTCCAGGTGTAGAACTGCGCCGAGTGGTTCACCGACCCGCGGTTCCACTTGTCGTTGACGAACGCCGCCACCTCACCGAAGACGTAGAAGTCGTCGGCCTTCGCCGCGCCGTACTTCTGCACCAGGTGGTCGTGCAGCGCGGGCAGGAACCGCCGGTTCCAGGTGACCCGGGGAATGTGCACGGCGGTGTCGATCCGGAACCCGTCGACGCCCATGTCGATGTACTTGTTGTACGCGTCGATCAGGTATTTCTGCACCGTCGCGTTCTCGGTGTTGAAGTCGGCCAGATCCTCGTGCAACCAGCAGGACCGCGCGTCCTCGCCCTCCCAGTTCCCGATCCAGCACTGATGATAGAGGTCGGACGGGAACATCTTGGCGGTCGGCGACGGCCACTGGCAGTTGTAGAGGGTGTACCCCTCCTTGCTCTTGCCACCGGTCGGCGTGCCGTAGTTCGGGCAGGTGTTCCCGGCCGGCGCGGTGCCGCTCCACAGGTCGCCGTTGTACGGGTACCCCTTGGCGTTCTCCTGCAGCGGGTCGTACTGCTGCCCGGCCACCTTCTCGCTGTAGTACCAGCTCCACTGGCTGTCCCGGACCCCGTACACGGTCGGCGTGAACAGCCCGTTGGCACCCCACCGGGAGCTGTGGTTGTACACCACGTCCTGATAGATCTTGAGCCCCTTGGCGTGCGCCTTGTTGATCAGGTCCTGGTAGGACGCCCCGGTCGACTCGAGGCGCGGGTCCACCCGGTAGAAGTCCCAGCCGTGGTACCCGTGGTAGTCGTAGTCGGACCGGTTCAGCACCACCGGCGTGATCCAGATGGCGGAGAAGCCGAGCCCCTTGATGTAGTCGAGCTTGTCGACCAGCCCCTGGAAGTCGCCCCGGAACATCGGGTCGTTGTTCGCCGCGTTGCCGGAGGCCACGTGCTGGCTGCCGCCCCGGTCGTTGCCGGTGTCCCCGTCGTAGAACCGGGCGGTCAGCACGAAGTAGATGCTGTCCTTGCGCGGGTCCCCGCCGAGCATCTCGCCCTGGGTGACCGGCGCGGCCTCGCCGGTGGTGACCGTGACCGCGCTGCTGGCGGCCGACAGGTTGCCGGCCGCGTCGACCGCCTTGACCGTGTAGGTGTACGCGGTCCTCGCCGACAGCCCGCGGTCCGCGTAGGCGTTGGCCGACGAGGTCAGCACCGTGCCGCCCCGGATGATCTGGTAGCCGGCCACGCCGACGTTGTCGGTCGAGGCGGTCCAGGTCAGCGAGACCGTGGTGTTCTGCACGGTCGCGGCGAGCCCGGCCGGCGTGCTGGGCGCGGTGGTGTCGGCCGGCGCGGTGACGCACGGGCTCGTCGCGTTCGCGGTGATCACCCCGGCGTTGACCGTGGTCACCCCGGTGCCCAGCGCGTAGTTCTTGCCCGCGTTGTTGTCCCAGGTCCCGGAGCCGTTGGTGAAGGTGGCCTGCCAGCCGGTGGCGGTGCCGAGGCTGACCGTCTCGCGGGCCCAGCCGCTGCACGCCTCCTCGTCCATCACCACGCCCGGCGCGGTCGTCCACGAGCCTCCGGCCGGCGCCCAGTGCAGATAGCTGGTGGTCCAGGACGTCTTGTAATACACGGTCGCGGTGTTCGTCGCCGAGGTGCTGCACGGCTCGACCGAGCTGACCGCGCCGCCGGAGATCGCCACGATCCCGGTGCCGACGCTGTAGTTGGCGCCCGAGTTGTTGTCCCAGGTGCCGGAGCCGTTGGTGAAGACGACCTGCATCCCGGCGGCGGTGCCCAGGTCGACCGTCTTCTGGTACCAGCCGGTGCAGCTGGAGGCGGTCATCGCGACCCCGGGCACGGTGGTCCAGGCGCCGCCGGTGGGCGCGTAGTGGACGTTGACAGTGGACCAGGAACCGGGCGGTTTGTAGTAGACGGTCACCGAGTTGGCCGCGCGCGCCGCCGGTGCGGCGAGCACCAGCAGGGGGATGACGCAGAGCGCAGCGAACATTCTGCGGAGAAACGTGGACACGGAAGAGCCTCCAGGGCCATGGGGGACGGCGCTGTTAGAGAGGTGCGGTGTGACAAGCCGGAAATCCGGCGTTCATGTGTGAACGGAAGGTAGCAAGTTCTTTCAGGACCCGAAAGAGCTTCCCATCAATATGCACACAGCAGCACCTCAAGACCCCAGGATCAAGCGCTTTCGGTACGCGAAGAGGGGCCCCAGAGGCCTTGCAAGTTCTTTCAGCGCCGCCACGGAAGCAGACAGTGGTCGACCATCCCGAGCTGCCGGCTCGGGTCCACCATGGGTGACGCCATCACCGCGTTCACCTGCTGTCCGAGGCAGACGGTGAGCAGCACGTCGAGCACGTCCGGAATCGGCATGGCCGGGTCGAGGACCCCGTCCTCGATCGCCTCGGCGAAGTAACCGGCAATCAGCCCGCCCCAGTAGTCCCCCAGGTCCTCCTGGGTCTCCTCGATCTTGGCGTTCGCCGCGAGCCGGCCCCAGAAACCGACCACCACGTGCGCCTCGTCCAGGGTCTCCTTGGTCAGCGGCAGGATCTCCCGGATCATCGGGTAGAACGCGTCCAGCCCGCGCAGCCCGGCCGTGACCGCGGCGATCCGCCCGTTGGTCCGCTCCACGATCCGCTTGTACGCCCCCGCGGCCACATCGTCGAACCCGTCGAAGTAGTGCCAGAGCGCGCCGGTGCCGATGTTCAGCTCGGCCGCGATCGCCCGGCTGGTCGCCGCGGACAGCCCGTCCCGGGCCACCACCGCGAGATACGCCTCGACGATCTCGGACCGCCGCTGGTCGTGATCAACGATCTTCGGCACGGTGCCCCCTTCTCCACCGTCAGGCTACCGGCTTGATCGGCTGTGACGAATCCGTGGATCCCCTTGTGCGGCCTGTTACGGCTCCGTAAATTCCGTAGCACATGGAGTCGTCACCACCACCCCTGGTGACGACTGCGTGGTCCTGGACCACTGCGGCGTGACCCGCCGAGGTGGTCCGCAGGAACCACAGGAGGTCAGACGCGTGACGTTCTACCGGCAGGTGGGCAGCATCCCGCCGAAGCGGCACACCCAGCACCGCCGTCCCGACGGCGGGCTGTATGCCGAGGAGTTGGTCGGCGAGGAGGGCTTCTCCTCCGACTCGTCGTTGCTCTACCACCGCGGCATCCCGTCGGCCATCGTCGACGCCCGCCCGTGGGAGCTCCCCGACCAGTCCCTGACGCCGAACCTCCCCCTGGTCCCACGGCACCTCAAGCTGCACGACCTGGCGTTCAAGGACGCCGACCCGGTCACCTCGCGCCGCCTGGTCCTGGGCAACGCCGACGTCCGGATCTCCTACGCGGTCTCCACCGAGATCTCGCCGTATTACCGCAACGCGACCGGCGACGAGTGCGTTTACGTCGAGCGGGGCAGCGCCACCGTGGAGACGGTGTTCGGCGCGCTCACCGTCGGCCAGGGCGATTACGTGATCATCCCGCGGACCACCACGCACCGGTGGATCCCGACCGGCGCCGAGCCGCTGCGCACGTACGCGATCGAGGCGAGCTCGCACATCGCCCCGCCGAAACGCTACCTCTCCCGTTACGGGCAGTTCCTGGAGCACGCGCCGTACTGCGAGCGGGACCTGCGCGGGCCGGTCGAGCCGATGCTGGCCGAGGGCACCGACGTCGAGGTGTACATCAAGCACCGCGGCGGCGGCTCGATCCACGTCGTGCCGGAGCACCCGTTCGACGTGGTCGGCTGGGACGGGTGCCTGTACCCGTACGCGTTCAACATCGCCGACTTCGAGCCGATCACCGGCCGCGTGCACCAGCCGCCGCCGGTGCACCAGGTCTTCGAGGGCACCAACTTCGTGATCTGCAACTTCGTGCCCCGCAAGGTCGACTACCACCCGCTCGCCGTCCCGGTGCCGTATTACCACTCGAACGTCGACTCCGACGAGGTGATGTTCTACGTCGACGGGGACTACGAGGCGCGCAAGGGCTCCGGCATCGGCAAGGGCTCGATCTCGCTGCACCCCGGCGGGCACTCGCACGGCCCGCAGCCCGGTGCGGTCGAGCGCTCGCTCGGCGTCGAGTTCTTCGACGAGACCGCGGTCATGGTCGACACGTTCCGCCCGCTCGACCTCGGCGAGGCGGGCCTGGCCTCCGACGACGGCCGCTACGCCTGGTCGTGGTCCGGCCGCGGCCCCGCCGCATGACCGCGCCGGCCACCCCACCGCACGCCGCGACCACCGACCCCGGCACCGCGTCCGCCGCGGTGGCTTCCGCGCAGCCCGCGGCACCCGCCTCCTCCGGGCGGCCCGCGGCGGCCGCCGCCTCCGGGCGGCCCACGGCGGCTGTCGGCGAGTTGTTCGCGCGGTTCTTCGACGACGCGGCGCTCTTCCCGCCCGGGAACGCGACGATGGCCGAGGCCGTGCCGGCCTTCCTGCGGCGGCACGGGACGCTCGTCGGGCCGTTCGTGCTGCCCGCGTCGCGGCTGGCGGAGGTCGACGTACACCTCGATCGGTCCGGACCGCCGCTGGACCTCGCGCTGATCGCCTCGCCCGCCGATCTGCCGGCCGCGGCCGGCACGATCGCGAAACACCCGGGATTGCGGCTGGCCACGGTCGAGGCCACGGTCGCGGTCGATGCCGCGCACCTGCGGTTGACGGTACGCACGGCAGCCGGCTGCCTTCCGCCCGATCTGCCCGTGGCGGTCGAGATCCCGCGCACCGACGCGCGTGACGAGGTGCTCGACGCGCTGGCCGGCACCGGCTTCCGCGCCAAGCTGCGCACCGGCGGGGTGCGCGCCGACCTGTTCCCGCCGGTCGCCGAGCTGGCCGCGACGATCCGGGCGTGCGTCGACCGGGGCATCGCCTTCAAATGCACCGCCGGACTGCATCACGCCATCCGCCACACCGACCCGGCGACCGGTTTCGACCACCACGGCTTCCTGAACGTCCTGCTCGCCGCCGATGAACCGTCCCGCGCCGCCGAGCACCTGGCCCGCACCGACGCCGCCGCGATCGCGACCGAGTTGCGGACCTGGTCCCCGGCTCGCGCCGCCCGCGCCCGCGCGGTCTTCACCTCGTTCGGCACCTGCGACGTCGGCGACCCGATCCACGATCTCGTCCAACTCGGCCTGCTCCCGGAGAGAATCACCGTATGACCTGGCTCGACCTGCCCTCGGACACCGGCTTCGGCCTGGCCAACCTGCCCTACGGCATCTTCTCCCCGGCCCGGGCCACCGCCCACGACCCGTCCCCGGGCGCCGCGACCACGCGCGGACCGGCGCACCCGGGCGCGCCGCGCACCGGCGTGGCGATCGGTGACCACGTGCTGGACCTCGCCGGGCTGACCGGCGACCCGGTGCACGCCACCGGTTCGCTGAATGCCTTCATGGCACGGGGCCCGGAGTCCTGGGCCTCCACCCGTGCGATGATCACCGCGTGGCTGACCGATCCGGCCCATCGCGAGCGGGTCGAGCCGCACCTGATCCCGCGCTCCTCGGTCACCCTGCACCTGCCGATCGAGGTGGCCGACTACGTCGACTTCTACAGCTCGCGGGACCACGCGGAGAACCTGGGCCGGATGTTCCGCCCCGGCTCCCCGCCGCTCACCCCGAACTGGAAGCACCTCCCGATCGGCTACCACGGCCGGTCCGGGACCGTGCGGGTCTCCGGCACCCCGGTGGTCCGCCCGCTGGGCCAGTCCCGCCGCCCGGACGAGCCCCCGGTCTTCGGCCCGTCCCGCCGGCTCGACATCGAGGCCGAGGTGGGCTTCGTCGTCGGCATGCCGTCCGAGCTCGGCGCCCCGGTCGCGGCCCGCGACTTCCCGTCGCACGTCTTCGGGGTCTGCCTGGTCAACGACTGGTCCGCCCGCGACCTCCAGGCCTGGGAGTACGTCCCGCTCGGCCCGTTCCTGGGCAAGTCCTTCCTGACCTCGGTCTCCCCGTGGGTCGTGCCGCTGACCGCGCTCGCCGCGGCCCGGGTCGCTGCGCCGGCTCGCGACGAGCCCCTGCTCCCCTACCTGGACGACCGCGACGACCCCTGGGGCCTCGACCTGTCCCTGGAGGTCCGGCTGAACGGCACGGTGATCAGCCGTCCCCCGTTCGCCGGGATGTACTGGACCCCGGCCCAGCAGCTCGCCCACATGACCGTCAACGGCGCCTCGCTGCGCACCGGTGACCTCTACGCCTCCGGCACGGTCAGCGGCCCGGCCCCGGACACCCGAGGCTCCCTGATCGAGCTCTCCTGGAACTCCCAGGAGCCCCTGAAACTCCCGGACGGCTCCACCCGCTCGTTCCTGGAGGACGGCGACGAGGTGACCATCACCGCCACCGCCCCGGCCGCCGACGGCTCCCGCCTCTGTTTCGGCGAGGTGACCGGCCGGGTGGTCCCCGCCCCGCCGGCGGAATAGCTGTTAATCGCCCGGTTTCCGTTACCCCGGTGGCAACGGAAACCGGGCTCCCCCCAGCAAAGTCAATGGCGCGCTCCGCACCCGAATCTTCAGGTTGATGCGCGGCGCACGCACGAATCCGCACAATCGTGCGCGGGAATCATCGGCGCCGGGTGCACCCGAGAAATCCCGCACGAAAAGGTGTTCGCGGTCGGTCAGCGGACGAGCAGCGTGTAATTCGGCGCGACGCCGGTGCGGCACCGATACGACACCCAGACGTGCTTGGCCACGCCGTCGGCCCCGACCCGGTCGCACTCGGCGTCCGGATAGGCCACCTCGGTGAACAGCGCGGTGTAGACAACCCGCTCGGTGGCCGACGCCTTGTACCTCGGCGTATACGTGATCACCAGGTCGTCTCCGGCGATCCCGGAGTAGATCATCGTCGTGGACCAGAGCCCGGCGGCCTCACCGGCGGAACCGATGACCGCGGCGCGACCGAACCCATAGGTGCCCAGCACGTCGGTCGTGTGGCGCGGGGCAGCCTGTGCCACACCGGGCACGAGCACGGCCGGAACAATAGCGGCGAGCAGCGCACTACGCATTTCCAGGATCCTTTTCTGAATCGCCGCGAGGATCTCCCGCGACGCCGGACGAGATCACCGGCGAACGGTTCTCATCCGCCCGGCCGACCTCGGCCCGAAACAGAATCTACACCGGAGTCGAACCCGAATGTCGCGTGCCGCGAAGAACAATTTGTTAAGTATTAACGATCGTTAATTTAGTTCTTATTTCAGGCCGAAAGGAGCTGGTCCACCAGCGTCGCGGTGGCCGCGGGACGAGCGGCCGCGTGGTTCACCCCGGCCCAGAGGTTCAGCGCGCCGGCGTCGCCCCGCCGGGCCGCCGCCGCCCGGATCGGAGCCGTCAGGTGATGGATCGCCGGGTAGCCGACCGGGGCGAGCGGCGAGTACACATCCACGAAACGATTCCGCAGCGCCCGCGCCGGCTGCCCGGTGAACGCCCTGGTCACCACGGTCTCCACGGACTCGCCGGAGAGCATGGCGGCCCGCTGGACTCCACGGGTGCCGGCCTCCTCGGCGAGCAGGAACGCGGTGCCGCACTGCACCGCCGCCGCGCCGGCGCGGAGCAGCCCCGGGACGTCCGCGCCACCGGCCGCGATCACCGGCAGATCGGTGACGGCACGGACCTCGGCCAGCACCTCCGCCGCGCCGCGGTCGCCGCGATAGGCCGCCGGGCGGAACGTCGCCGAGTGCCCGCCCGCATCCCCGCCCTGCGCGATCAGGCCGTCCGGCCCCGCCGCGAGCGCCTGACGCGCCTCGTCAGCGGTCGTCACGGTGATCAGCACCGCCGAGCCGGCCGCGTGCAGCGCCCGCACCACCGCCACCGGCGGGACACCGAAGGTGAAGCTGACCAGCGGGACCCGATGCTCCACGGCGATCGCCACCTTGGCCGCGAAGTGATCGTCGTCGGCCGGCCGGATCGGCGGCAGCTCCACGCCGTAGCGCTCGGCCTCGGGACGCAACGCCTCCCGATACCGCTCGACGGCCGCCACGTCACGCAGCGGCGGCATCGGCACGAAGAGGTTGAGGCCGTACGTCGATGAGGAACCTCGCACCGAGCGGACCTCGGCCTCGACAGCCTCCGGGGTCTTGTAGCCGGCGGCGAGGAAGCCGAGCGCGCCGGCCCTGCCGGCGGCGACGACCAGCTCCGGGGTGGACGGACCGCCGGCCATCGGCGCCACCACGATCGGCCGCAACACGTCCCGCATGCGCCCAAACTACCGCCGCGGTAACAGAAAACCCCGCCGGTGCGGGCACCGGCGGGGTTTCGACGAGCGGTATGTCAGAGACGCACGACGACCGTGCTGCAGATCTTGTCGGACAGGGTCTGCCGCTTCTCGTCCCAGAGCGGGAACAGGTAGCCGATGCCGCAGATGAAACCGTCCGCAATGTGGGCCAGATCCCGCAGGAACGCCTTGCCGGCCCCGATGGTCTGGCCGCTCGCGCCGTCCACCAGCTTGATGCCGAGCGCCTTCTTGCCCCAACTCTGGCCCGTGGTGCCGGCCAAGTACCAGCGGTTGTAACCCCAAGCGGCGAGACCCAGGAAGTAGATCACCCAGTACATCGGGCTGGTGTGGATCTCCAGGGTTTGCGGGTCCACGGTGGGCCGGAAGAACAGCGCCACGATGTAGAACGGCACGTAGACCAGCATGTCAATGATGGTGGCGCCGACGCGCTGGATCCAGCTCGCGTAACCCACCGGCATGCCGGGGCCGTAGCCGGGAGCGCCGTAGCCCGGGGCGGGCGCGCCGTAAGCCGGCTGGCCGTAACCCGGGGCGGGCTGGCCGTACGGCTGCTGCGGCTGGCCATAGGGCTGCTGGGGCTGGCCGTACTGGGGCTGGCCGTACTGCGGCTGCTCGCCCTGGCCGTAGGGCGGCTGCTGCCCCTGGCCGTAAGGGTCGTTGGGGGAGGGTATGACATGTCAGAAGTCCTTTTATCAGGCCCAGCTCACGCCGAGCCGGTGCAGTTGAAAGAGCCAGCTCGCCGTCGCCAGCAGTCCGGCCAACCATCCCATCCGCCGCCGCCCGGTGGGCGACCACGGTTTCGGCGGGGCCAGCACACCCGTGGCGCGCAACGCCACGAGCGGGCCGACGGCGACCGCTAGAGCCGCCAGACCGAAGATCACCGGGTTCGCGTGGAAGGCCGCCGCGGCCTGGCCGCGCACGAGCGCGACGGCCGCGGTGGTCAAGCCACAGCCCGGGCACGGCACGCCGGCGAACGTCCGCAGCGGGCAGGGAAGACCCATGCCACTGCCGGTCGTCAGGGCGGGCCACACCGCGGCGGCCCCGGCCACGAGCACGCCGAAGCCACCGATCCGCTCTGGCACGGAGAAGGTTCGCAACGGCACACCTCGTGATCAAGGAAAGGCGCACAATGATAAGGCGTCACGTCTATCCCTCGCGACCCCGTTCACCTGCGCATCTGCGGATCAGTCAGCCATCACACGGTTGCGGCCCGCTTCCTTTGCCCGGTAAAGGGCGTGATCCGCGCGCGCGAGAAGGTCGTCCAGCGCCGCATCTCCGTCACCCAGTCGGGTCAGGCCGATGCTGATGGTGACAGGAAGGGGTCCCGCCTGGGTGTTGACGGGCTCGCCGCCGACCGCCATACGCACCCGCTCGGCCAGCTCCAACGCCTCACCCTCGTGGTCCGGCAGGACGATCGCGAACTCCTCCCCGCCGTACCTGCCGAGCACGTCGGAGTGCCGCAGCACGGCCCGGATCCGCCGGGCCACGGTGCGGATCACCTCGTCGCCGACGCCGTGGCCGTACGTGTCGTTCACGCTCTTGAACTTGTCGATGTCCAGCATCGCGGCGGCCAGCGGCCGGCCGCCCCGGGCCGCGGCCTGCACCAGCGCCCCGGCCACGGCGTAGAAGTGCCGCCGGTTGTGCTGCCCGGTCAGCTCGTCCGTGGTGGCCAGCTCCTGCACCCGGGTGAACAGCCGGGCGTTGTCGTACGCGGTCATCCCCTGCGAGGACAGCGCCGCCGCCACCTGCCGGCTGGTGTCGTCCAGCGTCTGGCCGCCGAGCAGCGCCACTCCGGCCCGCCCGTCCCGGCCGTCCAGCGGCACCGCGAGCGCCACCGGGTGTCCGGCCAGCAGCCGCTCCCGCAGCCCGCCGGTGCCGGCCGGGTCCAGCAGGGCCGGCTCGGTCAGCCCGGCGAGCAGCGCGATCTCCTCGGGGGTGAGGCGCGCCCCGGCCACCTCGGCCGGTTCCAGCACCTCGCCGTCCGGGGCGACCAGGCAACCGGACGCGGCGCCGAGCGAGCCCTGCAGCGTGCCGCTGAGCCGGCGCAGCAGCCGGTCCGGCTCCAGGATCCCGGTCAGCTCGGCCAGGCTGGCCCGCAGCATCTCGGCGAGCGCCTGCTGCTGCTGGGCAGCCTGCACGGCCAGGTGCAGCTGCGCGGCCCGGGCGGTCTCCAGGGAGACCGCGACGTGGCTGCTGACCGCGGTGAGCACCTCGACGTCGTCGTCGGTGAAGATGCCCCGGGCGAGCCTGCTGTCCAGGTAGACCACGCCGATCAGGCGGCCCTTGAACTGCACCGGTGCGACCAGGATGCTGCGCAGCCCGTGCTGCACCGCGCTGCGCGAGCCGAGCGCGGCGCCCTGCTCGGTGCCGGTGACCACGACCGCCTCGCCGGACTCGGCGACCCGGCGGACCAGGGTGGCGCCGTACCCGGTGGTGTCGGTGAGCTCGCCGTCGGCGGACCGCCCGGCGAACCGGACCGGCTCGCCCGCCTCGTCGAGCAGGAAGAACAGCGCCCGCTCGGCGCCCAGGATGCGCAGCGTCTCGTCCAGCGTGACCTGGGCCAGCTGCTGCGGGTCGAGAACCGTGGCAGCCGCCGTGCTGACCTGCTGCAACGCCTCCAGACGGCGGTTGCGGCCGGTGGTACCGGTGCCGCCGCCGCGGCGGTCCGCGACGGTACGCCGATGGGTGCTCGCCCCCTCGTCCACGCCGAACTCGGTCCGGGTCTGCCGCCGGCGCGGCTCCCAGCCGTAGAACGCGGTCAGGGTGAGGGCGGACCGGGCTTGCCGCTCGGACTCGTGGATCTGGCCCAGCGCGCGCATCGCGCGGGCCCGGATCCGGTGCAGCTCGTAGTGCGCCAGCGGGGCGTCCAGCGCCCGGGCCTGCTTCTCCGCCTCGTCGGCCAGCTTGATGCTGCGCGCGTGCTCGCCGCTGATCTGACTCAGCGAGGCCTGCAACATCTTGTGGGCGAGCCGGGTCAGCGGCGTGCCACCGACCCGGCCGAGTTCGCGGATCGCCTCGACGGCGTCGGCCCGCCGGGCGGCCCGCTCCTCGTCGGTGGCGAAGCGCATCCGGATCAGCTTGGCGTGCGCGTGGAACACGTAGATCCACTTGTGCTGGGCCATCAGGTCGCCGCGGCGCAGCCCGAGCTCGCCGAACTCGGTCATCACCTGGTCGAACGGCTCGCCGATCTCGCCCTGTTCGAGCAGCGCGCAGGCCGCCGCGGTGAGGATGTTGGCCCGCTGCACCCGGGTGCCGGTGCCGGCCGGGTAGGCCTCGCGCATCTTCTGCAGGGCGGCCGCGGCCTCGCCGGTCCGGCCCTGATAGGCGGGGACCATGACGCCCAGCATGCCGAGCGAGGTGCCCATCGCCTGCGCCGGGTCGGCCAGCGCGCGCAGGCCGCGCTCGTACTCCCGCTCGGCCTCGCCGGTGTAGCCGCGCAGCAGCAGCCGCAGCCCCTGGGAGGCGTGCCCGGGCAGGGTCTGCGCCGGCTCGTACCAGCGGGCGTTCTTGGTGATGGTCTTTTCCCAGGTGGAGCCGTCGTCGTAGCCGCCGAACAGCATCGCGCAGCCGTGGATCCACTCGACGTAGGCGACCAGCGCCGGGTCGCCCAGCTCGGTGGCGACCCGGGTGGCGCGGCGCAGGCACCTGGTTCCCACGCCGTGCAGCTTGATCACCGAGGTGACGTAGCCGACCAGCGCGTACACGTGGGCGTACTCGCGGCTGGGGCCGAGCCGGTTCACCGCCCAGAGCGCGCGCATCGCCAGCACGATGCCCTCGCGCAGGCGGAGGCCGACCACGGCGGCGTACCCACCGGCGTCCAGCACCGCGGTCAGCACCGCGAGGGTTTCCCGCTTGTGGCCCTGGGCGGTGCCGAAGCCGAGCCGGGTCCGGCGGACGAAACCACCCGCGAACGCGTACGCCAGCGTGGACAGGATCAGCAGCAGTCCGTTGGCCGGCAGCGGCCGGCCCAGCTCGGTCAGCGCGTGCCGGGCCGCCTCGAGAGCCCGGGCGTCGTCCCAGACGGTGTGGTGCAGCTCGATCCGGGTGGTGTAAAGGCGGGCGCGCTGCACCCGGTCGGTCTCGGCGGCGAGCGCCTGTTCGAGGACGTCGTCGGCCTGGGCGACCCGGCCGGCCCGCAGGTAGGCCTGGGCGAGCGCGTGCAGCAGCGCGGTGCCGGGCGCAGGGTCGCCGTCGACCGCGTCGGTGAGATAGCCGATCGCGTCGACCGGGGCCTGGTCGGCCAGCGCCTGCAGCCCGGCGACGGCCGCGGTGCGGCGCCGCTCGGCCTCCGGGGCGGCGTCACCGGCCCGCTGGTAGTGCCGGGCGACGGTGTACGCGTGCCCCTCGTCCCGCAACTCCGGCGGCAGCTGGTCGAGGACCGCGGCCAGCGCGGCGTGACAGTGGCGGAGCCGGTCGCCGGAGAGGCGTTCGAGCAGGTTGTCGCGGAGCTGGGGGTGGACGAAGGCGTACCAGCCGCCGGGGCGCACCTCGAGGACGTGCCGATCGAGACCGGCCCGCAGCGCCTCCAGGGTCTCCTCGGCGTCGCCGTCCGGCAGCCCCTCCGGGCGGAACCGGACGCCGGCGACCGCCGCCGTGGTGAGCCGGTCGAGGACCGGTTCGGGCAGGCCGGACAGGCGGGCGGCGAGCAGGTCACGGACGCCGGCGGTGGACGGCAGCGCGTCGGCCCCGGCCGCGTCCAGCCGCCAGGTGCCCCAGAGCGGGCCGAGCAGGCCGGCGCCGAGCAACCGCATCAGGTAGCTGACCACGGCGAGCGGGGTGCCGTCGGTGCGGACCGTGACGTGCCGGGCCAGCTCGGCCGGCACCTCGGCGCCGGGCAGCCGGGAGGCGACCACCTCGGCCACCACCGGCGGCGGCAGCGGGGTGCAGGTCAGTTCCAAGGTGCCGGGCACGTCCAGGTCCAGGCTGGGCTCCTCGGCGATGTCGGTCAGCAGCACCAGCAGCGGCAGGTGCGGCAGGTCCGGGGCGAGCGCGGCGAGCAGCTGCCGGGTGGCGGCGTCCAGCAGGTGCGCGTCGTCGATCACCAGGATCATGCCGTCGGCGCGCCGGGCCAGGTCGCCGAGGAAGGTGGCGCCGGCCGCGAAGACGTGCTCGTCACCGCCGGCGGCGGGACCGGCCGGGGTCAGCAGGCCGAGGTCGCCGAACAGTTTGATCACCTGGGCGACGCCGGCCCCGGTGGCGGCCTCGACGATGTTCCGCTCGGCCGTTTCGCGGGCCTCGGCGGGCAGCCGGTGGATCCGGGCCATCGAGGCCTGCACGGCTTCGCGGAGGACGGCGAGCGGGACCGCCTCGTCCGGGCGGCAGGTGCCCCAGAGCACCGGGCAGCCTTCCGCGGCGGCCAGTCCGGCGGCGTGCTCGGCGAGCCGCGTCCGCCCGGAACCGGGCGTGCCGTGGATCATCACCACGCCGCCCAGGCCGGCCCGGGCTCGTTCCCAGCGGCGGGCCAGCCGGTCCGCCTCGGCGTCCCGGCCGCACATCGGCCAGTGACCGGCGGCCGGCTCCTCGGCGGCCGCGCCGCCCGGGCATCGCCGCAGGGCGGTGAGCAGGGCGGCAGGATCCGGGTAGCGGTCGTCCGGGTCCTTGGCGAGCAGCCGCTGCACCACGGCGGCCAGCTCCGGAGCGATCTCCGGGCGCTTCTCCCGGACGTCCGGGACCGGGGCGGCCAGGTGCAGCCGGAGCAGCTCGCCGACGTCGTCGGCCTCGAACGGCAGCCGCCCGGTCAGGCACTCGTAGAGCACCACGCCGAGCGAGTACAGGTCGGAGCGGCCGTCGACCGGGCGGCGCAGCATCCCGGACTGCTCCGGCGAGGTGTAGAGGAAGGTGCCGACCGCCTGGTCCGCCTCCTCGGCGGTGACGTCCCGGCCGAGCTGGGCCAGCCCGAAGTCGATCAGCTTGGCCCGATCGTCCTTGCCGATCATGATGTTGTCCGGCTTGATGTCCCGGTGCACCAGGCCGACCCGGTGCGCGGCGGCCAGGCCGCGGGCCAGCTGGGCGGCCAGCTCGACGGTCCGCTCCTGGCTCAGCACGCCGTAGACCAGCAGGTCGGCGAGGGAGCCGCCGGAGAGGTGCTCGAGCACCAGGCCGGGCACCCCGTCGACTTCGCCGACCGCGTGCACGCCGACGACACCCGGGTCGTTGATGCAGGCGAGCAGGGCCGCCTCGCGCTGGAACGCGCTCTGGATCTCGGCGGGCTCACCGGCGTCGGCGAGCGGTCGCTTCAACGCGTACTCCTGGCCGCCACGGCGGACCTGGTGCACCATGGTGAACGCGCCGCGGCCGAGCTCGTCGACCACCTGGAGATCGGTCAGCTCAGCGGCACGCGGCCCGTGGGGGCGCACCTGGGGGAAATCCGTCACCGAACGCACTCATTCCGTATCTGCCTGCACCCCTGCTGATCGACCGGTTACTCCAGAACCTGAACGTTCCCGCAACCGGGTTCGCCGGCGCTCCCCGTCCGGGTCGATGTCACGGCGTTCGGCTGCGCCCCCGTCGTCCGGGCCGGAGCCTGTTCTGGTGCTCAAACGCGTGCTCACCGCTCTGCTCCTGCTGCCCTTCTCGCAGTCCGCCTCTCAGCTGCCTTTTTCGCAGGCCGCAGCCGCGCTGCCTTCCTCTCAGGCCGCGCTGCCTTTATTCCAGGTCGCGGCTCCGCTGCCTTCTTCTCAGGTCGCGCCCCCGCTGCCGCCCGGGCACATCGTCCGGCCGGGCGACACCTTGTCGGCGATCGCGGACCTCTACCACCTCCGGACCGCCGACCTGCGCCGCTGGAACAGCCTCACCCGGGACGAGGTCCTCCGCCCCGACGGCGCTCTCCGCCTGTCCGGTTCCGATCAGTACCGCCCGGCCTGGGCCACCCGGGTCGAAACGGTCACCGCCACCGAGGCGAACGGCGACCCGGCCAAGAAGTGCCCGGTCCCACCCGAGTCGCTACGCCGGGTCTGGGTCCGCTACACGGACTTCAACGGCGTGGTGCACGACGGCAACCTGATCGTCCACCAGTCGATCGTCCCGGCGACCCAGCGAGCCTTCGCCCTCCTGTACGCCTGGCACTTCCCCGTCATGGCCATGGCCCCCGCACCCGGCTTCCCCGACCGCAGCGTTCTGACCAGCGGCTACGAATGCCGCACCGTAGCCGGCACGACGAAGTGGTCCCAGCACGCCTACGGCCTGGCCATCGACGTCAACCCCCGCCAGAACCCGATGATCCGCGGCACCTACCTGGACCCGCCGCACAGCGAACCCTGGATCCGCCGTCTCCCCTACCGAACCGGCATGATCCACGACAACGGCGCCGAGCTGGCCTTCACCACCAACGGCTTCGCCTGGGGCGGCCGCTGGCACTCCTTGAAGGACTACATGCACTTCAGCCCCACCAACCTCTAATGACCTGCTGGCGTCACCCAAGCACGACGTACGTCGACTTCCCCCAACTCCTGCCACGCCCTGGCAATGACTGGCTCATCTGGCACGGACCTGACTTCCCGCTACGGAGCGCCGTTAATGGGTTCCTCGTTGGGGCCGAGGAAGACCTCCAAGTAGAAGTTGGTAACAGTCGACCATTCGAGCGGCGCTCCATTTTCCTCAGCCTGGCGCAAATGGTCGCGGTATTTACGCATCTGCCGCTCAATACCTAGCGTCCGCTGAGATGGCGCAGGCTCGATATCGAGATCAGCGCGCACGACATCCATCAGCCGCGCCCGGACCAACCGAGCGCCCTCCCCGGCAATCTCAGCGACGAGGCTGGATTCGGGTGCGGCGGCCGCCGCTTCGGCCCCTGAGCAAACCGCAATTACGCAGTTGTGCAACCTGGTCAGCTGTATTGACGCCTCAAGGCCGGCGACGACGCCAGCAGCGGCCAGAGCCTCGATCACCGCAGGTGACAAAGCGTTAAGGTGCTCTGGTTTCAGGTTCCACGGCGTTGCACCTCGGCCCCACTGGTCAACGGCGGCAACGGCTTGCCCGTAGAGTGCGCGCCGCTCGACGTGCCAGCGGGCCCGATCCTCGCGCTCCCATTGCTCTCGCCGCTCGGCCCGTTCACGTTGCCAGCGCTCGCTCTCTCGCCGATCGGTTCGCCGCTGCGTCAGTACATGCCCGAAGACGCCGGCGAGGCCGCCAATCGCCGCGGCAACGACGACACCCGCGAAGGCGAGGACGGGAACCCACCAAGGTGTTTGCACCGGCGCAGGCTACTAGGGCACCTCAACAGTGTTGATCGCTCGGCGTTGTCGCCATCGGTTGTCACCCAGTTAGACGCTCAACAGCGGTCTGACCATGGGGCTTGTGTCTGCACGGCGATGACGGTCGTGTTCGCGTCGCTACCATCGCCGAGCAGCTGCCGGGGAACGGTTGATCGGGCAGGTCGCCAGCTGACCGGGTCACTTCGCCCAGGGGCCGACTCCGCCGACGCGGTCGATGCGGTAGCGGATGATCCAGCCCTCGGCCCGGGGCGCCGGGAAGGACGAGCCCGGCCCCAGATACACCGGGGTGAGGCGATCCAGCAGGTCCCAGGCCTGTGCGCTCGGCTCGACGGTCGCGTGGGCGCGGAGGACGGCGTGCTCGGCCAGGAAGACGCCGGGGCGGCGTGGGGCGTCGAAGGAGAGGACGACCCGGGGGTCGCGCTCGATGTTGCGCAGCTTGACCCGCCGGCTGAGGTGGCCGCTGACCACGTCGTCGCCGTCGAGACCGATCCAGATCACCGAGACCTGGGGGCTGCCGTCGGGGTTCGTGGTGCTCAGGTGGGCGAGCGGGCCGGACTCGATCAGGTCGCGCAGTTCCTTCGGCAGAGCGCTCATGCCTGAACCCTAGCCATCCGGAGCAGCCGCTGGTGCCCCGCCGGCATGTCAGCGTTGCGCGGGCCGGCAGCCCCGGTCAGCGTCAGGAACCCCGGGTCGCGCCCCGCTCCGGTTCCGGCTGGTGCCCATGGCCCTTTCCCGGCCCCCAATAGGGCCGTGGGCACCAGCCGGGGGCTGTGCCGCGACCCGGCTGGGAGGCGGGGTGGCGCGATCCGGGGGAATCCGGCGAAGGGCCGCATCCGCCCTGATCAGCGTGGCTAGGGTGAAGAAATGCAGATTATTCGGCATAAATCGGTCAGAGCGACGCTCGCTCTCACGCTCTCCGCCGGCTTGGGGCTGACCGCGGTGGGCCTCGGCCAGGCCGCTGCGGCCTCCACCAGGGCGAGCGGCAACCAAGGCGTCTGGACGCCGCCCAGGAACGTCATCATCGCCCAGCTGATGGCCGACGCGGCCGCCCCGTCGCTGCTGACCGGCTCGGTGCTGCCCGCCGAACTGGCCGGCGCCGCTCTGCTGCCCGGCGCGTCACCGCTGCTCGGGGCGGCGGCTGCGGTCGCTGACAAGCCGGACCCCGAGCGGCTCAAGGCCGCCCTACTGGTGCAGACCGACCTGCCGCACGGGTACGCGCCGATGCCGGACGCGCTGAAAGCCTTCGCCGACGCCGGCTCCCAGATCGGCGCCTGCGACAAGAAGCCCGCGCCGGCCGCGCCCGGCAAGCCCGCCGCGCCCGGCAAGCCCGCCGCGCCCGGCAAGCCCGGCGCCGAGCAGCCCACGGTCCCGGACCGGCCGGTGGCGCCGGGCAATCCGACCGGTCCCGGCATCCCGGTGCAGCCCCGCCCGCGCGTCGCCGTGTCGCCACCCGGCGGCCCAGGGCCCGACCAGCCCGGGAAGCCGGGCCCGGACCAACCGGGCGGGGCGAAGCCGGTCAGTGACACGGTGCGGGCCGCGTTCATGAAGGGGGAGACCGGGCCGGTGCTGATCGAGGCGCTCAACCCGGCCGGGGACCGCGGCGCCCGCGACATCGTCGCGCAGGTCGCCGAGTCGCCGCGTCGCTGCCCCACCTACGACGAGGGGAAGCCCGGCTCCCCCGACGCGCTGCACATGGCCACGTTTCCGCTCGACGTGCCGCGGCTGGGCACCAAGTCGGCGGGCGTGCGCTTCGAGGTCGACATGACCAGTCCACGCGTCACGGTGTACGGGAAGATGATCGCGGTGTCCCTGCGCGGCGTCGCGCTCACCATTCTGCTCGCCAATCTGGAGGAGCCGGACCAGCGCGAACTCGAGGCGATCACGCGGTCCGCCGTACGCAAACTCAAGCACCAGAAATGACAGCGGACCGCGAGTGAACGGCGGCGTCAGAGCGACGCCGCCAATTTCTGCAAAGCCTCCTTGGCGCCCGAGGTGAGCGGCTCGCCGTGCCCCGGCAGGATCGCCTTGACGTCGAGGCCGGCCAGTTTCTTCACCGACGCGATCGCCGCCGTCTCGTCCGCGGTGAATTGCGGGTCGGAGCCTTCCAGGCCATTTTGGGTACGCAAGGCGTCGCCGGCCACCAGCGTCCCGGTCGACGTGTCGAGGATCGAGATGTGCCCGGCCGTGTGGCCCGGCGTGCTCACGATCCGCAGCCCGAAGACGTCGGCGCCGTCGTCGAGCGGCTTGATGTCGGCGTCCGAGACGATGTTCCCGGCATCCGCCGCGCCGGTGTAGAACGACGCCTTGACGTGCGGGAACAGCTCGTCCACCCCGCCCGCGTGGTCCTGGTGGTAATGCGTGATCAGCACGTGTTTCACCGTGGCCCAGTCGGCGCCGGCCGCCTGCAAGCCGGTGTGGATCGACTCGCCGGAGCCGGGCGTGCCGGTGTCGACCACGGCCGCCTCCTTGCCGCGGACCAGCACATAGGCGGAGACGAATCCGAGGGTGACGCGTTTCCAACCGGTGTTCTCCTGGGTGGCCGCCACGCTCGGCGCCGGCTCCGCGGTCGAGGGTGGCGATGACTTGGAACAAGCGGTGATCGTGTTGTAGACGGCGAGCCCCAGCACCCCGGCCCCGCTGGTCACGAAAAGACGTCGGTTGATCCGATGAGCGGTCATCTCTCTTGCTTAGCGCAATCAGCCCGGAACCGGCAGCTATGCTTCGGCATTTACCTCTGCCTATAGTGCTGACATGCCGGTCCAGCGCCTGGTGGGGCACCTGCGCGAGCTGGGATTCTCTCCGTACGAGGCACGCTGTTACGCCGGGCTGCTCGGCGCCGGCGCGCAGACCGGGTACGCGGTCGCCAAGCTCACCGGCGTCCCGCAGCCCAAGGTGTACGAGACCCTGCGCCGCCTGGTCGCCCGGGGTGCGGCCGAGCGGCTGCCCGGCTCACCGACCCGGTTCACGGCGGTCGATCCGAAGGTGCTGCTGGACCGGCTGGCGAGCGATCACGCGGCTTCGATCGCCGGCGCCCGCGCGGCGGCGGCCGAGGTGGACGGTTCGCTCGCCTAAGATCGACTCTCGTGTCTGGAAGCCTGCTCGCGGTCCTCGCTGTCGTCCTGCTGCTCGTCTATCTGGCGATCTTCGTCCTCATGCACCTGCGGCCCACCGGGTACAGCGTGGTGCGCAACGCGGTCAGCGACTACGGGGTGGGCCCGACCGCGGGCCTGTTCCGGGTCGCGGTCGTCGCGAACAGCCTGGGGATCCTGGCGCTGACCGGCGCGCTGGCCGGGGCGTTCGGCTCGGGTCCGTTCTCCACCGCGGACTACGTGATCCTGCTGCTGATCCCGGTGACCAGGCTGGCGATGGGGTTCTTCCCAACGGACGTCCCCGGGGAGCGGGTCACCACGACCGGGCGGATCCACCTGCTGCTGGCGATCGCGTCGTTCACCTTCGTCTATCTGTCGGTGGCGAACCTGACCCCGTACCTGAGCGACATCACCGCGGAGGTGACCGGTTACGTGCTGATCACTCTGCGGTGGCTCGCGGCGGCCGGCCTGCTCGCGGTCGTGGTGACGATGGTGGCGCCGGCCCTGCGCCGCGTCTTCGGCCTGGCGGAGCGGGTGTTCCTGCTCAGCAGCAACGTGTGGTTCCTGGTCGTCGCCCTGGTGATCGCCGTCCGGGGCAGCTGACCCCGCCATCGCGGGGCGGGCCGGGTCCTCGGGCACGGCTACGGGGTTTCTCCAGCCGAAGCTGTCAGGTAGTTGAAAGCTTGTCGATGGGTCGTGCGCCAGACTCGGGGTTCATGGAGAGAGTCGCGGTATCCAGTGCGGGCGCGCCGGAGGCGCTCGGGCCGTACAGTCAGGCGATCGTCGCGAACGGGTTCGTGTTCTGTTCCGGGATGCCGGGGATCGATCCGGTGAGCGGGGAGCCGGTGGACGGCATCGAGGGGCAGACCGAGCAGGCGTTGCGGAACCTGGGGGCGGTTCTCGACGCGGCCGGGTCGGGGCTCGATGAGCTGGTCAAGGTGACTGTCTTCTACGCGCGGGTCGAGGACTTCTCGCTGATCAACGAGGTGTTGGCGCGACACATGCCGGAACCACCGCCGGCCCGGTCGGCGCCGGCGAACGTTGCTCTGCCGCGCGGTCTGCTGATCTCGATCGAGGCGATCGCCGCCACGCGTTCGCGTGATTGACTCGTGTCCAACGGCGCTGGTAGGCACGGAAGGGTGACCTTCCTGTGGTCCTACACCGATGCCTTGGCAGCCGGCGACGAGGGTTGGTGGCGGGTGGCGACCCGGCACACCGCCGATCTGCTGGAGGCGGAGCACTGGTGGCTGGACCCACCCGGGCCGGTTCCGGTCCAGCACCTGCTGGTCGAGACGACCGCGCTGCTGTCCTACGCGCTGGCCCGCAGCCGGGACGGCGACCCGGACACGGTGACCGGCGCCATGCTTGCCGCCTGGGCCGCGGCCCGTCCCCTCCCGATGCTCGACGAAACGGTCCCGGACTCGATCGAGGGCTCTCTGTCGCTGATGCAGTGGAGCAAGATCTTCGAGGAACAACGCCTCCGCCAGCAGGACGACCTGGCCCGGCTCCTGCATGCCGCCGGTCACCGCCTGCCCGCCGCTGACCACCAGCTCGCCGCACCCGGCCACCAGCGGCCCGAGCCCGCCGATCCGGTCATGGTTCTCTGGAACGACCTGGTCGACCGGGAGCACCCGGGGCGCCGATACGGTCCGGACTCCCGCCTCCCCGGCCCGGCCCTGGCGCTCGGTCTCGGCGCCGTCGTTCAGCACTTCGACCGCGCCTGACCCACAACCCGAGCCGCCGGTTCAGGGTTCGCGGAATCGCGCCACCCCGTCCGGGAGGGCATCCATGCGGGTGGGGCGGCGGAGGGCCAGGTGGGCGGCCAGGCCGGCCGGGAGGATCAGCCAGAACGAGACGGCTCGGTAGATCAGGACAACGGCTGCGGCGGTCACCTGAGGGGCGCCGGCGGCGATCAGACCGGCCAGCATGCTGGTCTCGATCAGGCCGATGCCGCCCGGGGTCAGCGGGATCTGGCGGACCACCTGGACGGCCAGGTAGATCAGTGCCAGGCGATGCCAGGGGATCTCGACGTGCACCGCCGCGGCCGCGAGGACCAGGCAGCACATGTCCAGGAGCCAGTTGACCGTGCTGGCCACGAGCACGGCGAACCAGGTCACCGGCGGGACGGCCCGCGCGTCCCGCAGCGCCTGCGTCAGGGCGGGCCGGCGCAGGAGACGGGCGGCCGGCGCGATGACCCGGCGACCGGCTGCGCGGAGGCGGCCAGCGCCCCGGCGACGGCCGGGTGAGCCAGGGACGGCGGACCGGGGTGAGAGGTCGGGCGGGCCGGAGGCGATGGACCGGGGTGAGAGGTCGGGCGGGCCGGAAGCGGTGGGCTGCGGCGAAACGTCGGGCAGGCCGGAAGCGGCGGCCTGCGGCGAAACGTCGGGCAGGCCGGAAGCGGCGGCCTGCGGCGAAACGTCGGGTGAGCCGGAGACGGCGGGCTGCGGCGAAAGGAAAGGAGCGGCGGGGCGGCGGGAGCGGAGGCGGAGCCACAGCAGGGTGGCGGCCAGCAGGGTGAGGAGGGTGGCCGGCACGGACCAGGCGGCCGAACAGAGGAGGACCAGGGACAGGACGGTGACCACGGCGGAGAGCAGGGTGGCGGTGGCGGAGACGGCCGGGGTGGCGCCGTGCCGGCGGTAGGTCTGGAAGGCGTAGGCGGCGGACGCGGCGGAGCCGGCCGGGAGGGCCAGGCTGAGGGCGGAGCGGACGTAGGTCATGGCGACCGCGCGCCAGGACGGGACGTGGACGTCGAAGGCCGCGAGGAGGCGGCGCTGCTGCTCGGCGTACGCGAACTGGGACAGCGATCCGGCGGCGACCGCCAGCAGTGCCCACCACCAGTCGGCGGCGCGCAGCGCGCCGAGGAAGTCGGCCGGGTCCGGCAGCCGGCCGCGGAGAGTGCCGATCGCTACCGCGGCCACCAGCACGATCAGGAGATAGCGCAGCCGGCGCCGGCCCGTTCCGGACACCGGCGCTCGATCGGAATCGTCGTCCTCCCCGCCGTCGGCAGCGGGGAGTTCGCGTGTGGGCGGGACGCCGGGTGGGGCCGGGGCTGGGGCCGGCTGGGCGATCACGGTCACCGGTTCAGCGTTCCGGAACGGCGAGCGTTGGTCGTCATCCGCAGGGAGGCATTGCGGGGTACCGCGGACGCGGTACTTCCGGCGGGAATGGGCCGGGCGGCCTACGCCGCGCGGACCACGCGACCGCCCGGGGCGCGGCGGGCGGGCCCCGGGCGGCGCGGCGGGTCAGAAGTTGATCATGTGGCCGGCGAGGCCGTGGATCGCTTCCTTGACGGCTTCGCCCAGGGTCGGGTGGGCGTGCACGTTGCGGGCCACCTCGGTGACCGTCAGGTCCCACTGCTGGGCCAGGGTCAGCTCGGGCAGCAGCTCGGTGACGTCCGGGCCGATCAGGTGGGCGCCGAGCAGTTCCCCGTAACGAGCGTCACTGATGATCTTGACGAAGCCGGTGGCGTCGCCGAGGCCGTGCGCCTTGCCGTTCGCGGTGAACGGGAACTTCGCCACCCTGACGTCGAAGCCCTGCTCGCGGGCCTGCGCCTCGGTCCAGCCGAAGCTCGCCACCTGCGGCTGGCAGTAGGTGGCGCGCGGGATCATCCGGTAGTCGAGCGACATCGTCTCGGCGCCCGCGATGGTCTCGGCCGCCACGATGCCCATCGCCTCGGCGGTGTGCGCGAGCATCAGCTTGGCGGTGACGTCGCCGATGGCGAAGATGCCCGGGACGTTGGTGCGGCAGTGCTCGTCCACCTCGACCGCGCCCCGCTCGGTGAGCGTGACACCGGTGGTCTCCAGGCCGTAACCATCGACGTTGGGCGCGAAGCCGATCGCCTGGAGCACCTTGTCGGCCTCCAGCACCTCGGTCTTGCCGTTGCGCGAGACGGTGACCCGCACCGCGTCGGCCCGCTCCTCGATGCTCTCCACCTTCGCGCCGAGCCGCACGTCGACGCCGAGCTTGCGGTACTGCCGGAGCAGCTCCTTGGAGACGTCCTCGTCCTCCAGCGGCAGCATCCGGTCGAGGAACTCCACGATGGTCACCTCGACGCCGTAGTTGCGCAGGACGTACGCGAACTCCACGCCGATCGCGCCGGCACCCACCACGATGATGCTGCCCGGCAGCTCCGGGTCGAGGATCTGCTCCTCGTAGGTGACCACCCGGTCGGTGACGGTGGTGCCCGGGATCAGCCGGGTGCTCGACCCGGTGGCCAGGATGCAGTGGTCGAAGGTGACCTGCCGGTCCCCGACCCGCAGCGTGCTCGCGTCGGTGAAGACGCCGCGCCCCTGGATCTCGGTGATCCCGTTCTTCTTCATCAGGTAGTGCACGCCCTTGACCCGGCCGTCGGCCACAGTACGGCTGCGCCGGTGCGCGACCCCGTAGTCGAAGGTGACCGTGCCGTCGATGCCGAACGTCTTCGCCTCGTGGGTGAAGATGTGTGCCAGTTCGGCGTTGCGCAGCAGCGCCTTCGACGGGATGCAGCCGACGTTGAGACAGACGCCGCCCCAGTACTTCTCCTCGACGACGGCGGTGGAGAGCCCGAGCTGGGCGGCACGGATGGCGGCCACGTAACCGCCCGGCCCGGCGCCCAGCACGACAAGATCGAAATGTTCGGCCATGCCGCCGACCCTAGTCCGCAGTGGACCGGTCGCGGGCGGCCTTGCCCAGGTATTCATCGGGGCTCTACTGTCGCAGGATCCGCAATCTCACCGGACCGCAGTTGCGCGAGCTCGCCGAGGTCATGTGCGACGCCTACGTCGACCGGCAGCCGCTGGAGGAGCTCTTTCTCTTCCGGCTGGACCGGGATCTGTCGACCTACGTGGGCAATGTCGGCATGTCCGAGGTGATCTTCACGGTGATCCGTACGGCCAGGACGCAGGGCTGGCTGCCCGACCTGGTCGACCAGTTCCTCACCGACCGGGCGGACAACGCCGCGGTGCAGCGGTGGGCCGGCCAGAATTGGTCCGGCGGGCCGGCGCCGGCGATTCCGCCGCCGCCGGTCGACCATCGGCTGCTCGACTCCACCTTCTTCGACCTGGCGCCGCTGAAGAACCGGGTGAACGAGGTCCGGCGCCGGGTGCACCGCGCGGTGCTCGGGTTCGGTGTGCACGACGCCGACCCCACGGTCGTCGAGAAGCTCGTCGCCTGGCTGCCGCACTCGCTGGGCGAGAGCGAGTGCAAGGATCCGCTCAGCCTGCGCCCGGATCTGTATCCGGTGGACCGGCAAATCAAGCACGCGCTGCGTTACCTGCCCGACCTGGAGTACGTGAACGTGATCTGTCGGGTGCAGACCGAGGGCGCGCCGGTCACCACGCTCGCGGCGTTCTGGCGCGGGCTGTGTGCCCAGGCCGGGGTGCCGCGGCACCGGTTCGTGGTGCTGTTCACCGGCGGCCTGCGCAGGGACACCGGCGACTATCCACCGGACGTGGAGCGCCTGCCGCCCCCGGCGGTGCAGCAGGAGGACATCTATCTGTGGACCCAGGAGGTGGTGTCGCGGCGGGGCTGGCCACCGGCGCTGGCCGACTCGTGGGGCGCGCACCTGGAGCGAGAGGCGTCGATCGGCGCCGAGCTGGACATCCGGCTGCTCCTTGAGGAGATCGACAAGACGACGCGCCGGGCCCGGCAGACGCCGGACGAGTTCCGGCGGCATTTGGAGGGGTTGGGTCGTGCAGACGCGGCATCGCGTTGACACCTCGGTCTGGTTCGACGCCGAGGAGAAGCTACCGCCGTCCCGGGAGATCGAGGACGTCGCGGCGCCGATCGCGGTGACCGATCCGCCGGTGCGGGAGGTGCAGCGGGAGCCGTACCGGTTCGCGCCCCGGCTCGCCGAGGCGGTGAATCTGGCGATCGGGCTGGGCCGCCCGCTGCTGCTCCAGGGTGACCCGGGCGTCGGCAAGACCCGGGTGGCGCACGCGGTGGCCTATGCGCTCGGGCTGCCGCTGGAGCGGGCGTACGTGAAATCCACCAGCCGTGGCCGCGACCTGCTCTACACCTACGACGCGGTCCGCCGCCTGCACGACGTGCATCTGCACCTGCCCGCGGCCCAGGATGTGCGGCCCTATCTGCGGCTCGGCCCGCTCGGCCGGGTGATCGCCCGCGCCGAGCACCAGCGCCGCTCGGTGCTGCTGATCGACGAGATCGACAAGGCCGACCTGGATTTCCCCAACGATCTGCTGCACGAGCTGGACGAGCTGGCGTTCAGCGTCGAGGAGGACCCCGGCCAACGGTACGCGGTGCCGCCGGACCGTCCCGACCTGCGCCCGATCATCGTGGTCACGAACAACGAGGAGAAGACGCTGCCCGGCGCCTTCCTGCGCCGTTGCGTCTTCCACTACCTGGAGTTCCCGGCCGACCCGGCGGAGCTCGACGCCATCCTGGCGCTGCACGGCATCGACGGCCCGGACCTGCGGGAGGCGGTCGTCCGGGTGGCGCAGCGGCTCGGCGAGGTCGACTTCACCCGGCGGCCGGGGCTGAGCGAGCTGCTCGACTGGGCCGGGTTCCTCAAGGCCATGGCGGTCCCGGCGGACCGGGTGGACCAGCTGCCGTATCTCGGCGCCCTGGTCAAGCACCTGCCGGATCAGGTCCGGGCACGCGGCCGGGTGTCCCCGCCATGACCGGCGCGGCCCTGCCGCCGTTCCTGGTCGACCTGGTCACCCGGCTGCGCCGGCGCGGTCTGCCGATCGGGGTGGACGACTACCTGGCGCTGCGGTCCGCGCTCGGCGCCGGCTTCGGGGTGGCCTCGACCGCGGACTTCACCGAGCTGTGCGTGGCGCTCTGGGCGAAGTCGCTGGACGAGCGGGACCTGGTCCGGACCGTGCTGGCCGGCGCCGACCTGCCGGTGTGGCAGTCCGGGGTGGCCGCTGTCCCGCCACGCGCCGCGGAACCGCCGGTCGAGATCCCGGCCGGTGAGCCGCGCCCGGAGCCCGCGCCCGAGACCTCTCCGCAGCCGGCGCCCGAGACTCCGGCCCGGCCGGTAGTGCAGCGGCTGACCGGGATGACGGTGCCGCCGCCGAGCACCGGCGAGTTCGACTCGACGCTCGCGGTCACGCCCCGCTTCCCGCTCACCGCGCGCGAGATCGCGCAGATCTGGCGGCGGCTGCGCCGCCCGGTGCGGCAGGGACCACCGATCGAGGTGGATCTTGAGGCAACCCTTGACCGGTACGGCCGGACGGGTCTCGTGCAGGCCCCGGTCATGATGCCCGCCCGCCGGAACACCGCGCGGCTGCTCCTGCTGGTGGACCGGCAGGGCTCGATGACGCCGTACGCCGCGTACGTCGACCACCTGATCCGGGCCATCCGCAGCGCCGGGCGGCTCGACGCGATCACCACCTGGTACTTCCACAACCTGCCGGGCAAGCGGGTGGACAGCGCGCTGCTGGACCAGTTGCCCGACCCGTTCAGCCCGGCGGTCGACGCGGTGCTGACCCGGATCCCGCCGTTGCGGACCGGGCTGGTGCACGCCGACCCGGACCTGACCGAGCCGGTGCCGTTCGCCAGGGTGCTGGAGCAGACCGCGCCGGGCACCGCGGTGGCGATCGTCAGCGACGCCGGGGCGGCCCGCGGCAGCCTGCGGACGACCCGGCTGCTCGGGTCCTTGTCCCTGGTCAAGGCGTGGTATTCGGCGCACTGCCCGGTCGCCTGGATCAACCCGGTGCCGGTGTCCCGGTGGGCCGGGAGCACGGCCGAGCAGCTGGCCCGGCACGTGCCGATGTCCGGGCTCACCACCGAGGGACTGCACCGGGCGGTCGACGTGCTGCGCGGACGGCCGGGCCGGACGGAGCGGCCGCTGTGAGCGCGTGGACCCGGTCCTCCCGGGCGACCCAGGTGCTCTACGACGTGCGGACGGGGCTGCCGCCGGGAGCTCTCGACCTGGCCTGCCACGCGGCGGTGCCGGTCGTGCTCGACGTCGGGTTCCTGCACCTGTTACGGATCAACTTCTTCCTGGATCCGCCGGTGAGCCTCGGTCACGAGGTGGAGGCGGAGCTGCTGAACTCGGCCATGTTCCAGGAGGTCGGGGACGGGCTGTACGAGGTCGAGGCGGAACTGCGCGGGATGCTGCTGGCCGCCCTGGAGTCGGCGTACGGGACGGACCGGCTGAAGAAGGTCGCGCTGCTGCTGGAGCAGTACACCGATCACAGTGACCCGTGGAGCCCGCGCGAGCTGGACTTCGCCCAGCGGCTGACCGCCCTCAGCATGATCAACCCGGGTCGGGCGGCCGACTGGCTGGAGTTCGCGCAGCAGGCCACCGCGGGGTCGGACCAGCTCGGGCGCGAGTGGTTCGTCGCGATGCGGGAGCGCCTCGACCGGCAGGAGTCGCGCCCGGACAGCCTGGCGTACCGGCAGGCGGAGCTGCTCGACGAGCTGGCCTCCTTCGAGGGGCCGCCGGGCGTGGACGCGCTGACCGAACTGGGCCGGCTGAGTCTGCTGCCCGGGGTGGATCTGACGGCGGTGCTGCGGGCTCTGGACGAGCTCGAGGTGGACGACGGCTCCGAGTTCGGCGTGACCCTCCAGCGGATCCGCGCCACCCTGGCCGGCCTCGCTCCCGCCGCGGAGCCGGTGGCGCGGCGCGCGAGCCTCGACGACGAGTTCTCCCTGCTGGAGCTTCTCGGCATCGAGGACCTCTCCGCCGCCCGGATCTCCGCGCTCTGGAATCAGGGTGCCACGCCCTTGTTCGTGAGCTTCGGGCTGGACGAGAACGGCGCCACAGTGAACTTGGTGCCCGCCTCCGGCGATCCCCATGCGCTGATCGTCGGCATACCCGGATCGGGACGCTCGGAACTGCTCCGCACGCTGGTGCTGAGCCTAGCCCTGTACTACTCGCCGGAGCAGGTTCGGCTCCTGTTGATCGACTCGCACGGCAGCGCCCTGTTCAACGAGATGGACCGGCTGCCGCACACAACCGGCCTGGTGGTCAACCCGGCCGGCGATCCTGCCCTGCTCGACCGTCTGCTGGAGGTGATCGACGGCGAACTCGACCGGCGGCGCGCCAACTATCGGTCGCTCACCGCTTTGCCGCACCTGTTCATCGTCTGCGACGAAATCGTCAGCCTGCTCAACGCGAATCCGGAAGCCGAGGAGCGGATCCTCGCGGTGGCCCGGGACGGGCCGGCGCTCAACATATGCCTGATCCTGGCCACTCAGAGCGTGCAGCGTGACCAGCTGCGCGGGCTGGACGGCGAGCTGACCTGGCGGATCGCGCTGGCCGGTGGATCCACCGCCGAGTCGGAAGCCGTGCTGGGCAGCGCGGCGGCCCGCGACCTGCCCGGCGAGCCCGGGTTTGGCCTGCTGCGGCACGGCGGGGATCAGCAGTTGACCAGATTCCGGGCGGCCTATGTGTCCGGCCCGGTCTCAGCACCCGGCGGAGGGCGGCCACGGCGGCTCGCCGAGGTCGCCGTCAACCTGCTGAGCGGCATGGCCGACCCGGTCCCGCGGATCTGGCTGCCACCGCTGGGCGGCCCCGGCTCGCTGGACGCGATGGACCCCGTCACGATCGACGTGGAACGCGGACTTCAGTTCGTGCACCGCTCCGACCGGCCCGCGCTCACGGTGCCGATCGGCATCGTCGATCTGCCTCGCGAGGGCCGCCGTGACCTGCTGACCCTCGACTTCGGCGGCGACGCCTACCACGTGGGGATCGTGGGCGGAGCGGGGAGCGGCACGTCCGCCGCCCTGCGCACCGTGGTCCTCGCACTGGCGCTGTCGCACACCCCGGAGGAGGTGCAGATCTACTGCCTCAGCCCGGAGCCGGGGACCTTCGACGAGCTCCGGGACCTGCCGCACGTCGGCGGCGTCTTCGACCGGCGCAACCCGGACGGCGTCAAGGCCACCCTGGACAAGATCATCTATCTGTTCCGGCAGCGGCACCGGCAGCACGGCGGCCTGGCATTTCCCCGGGATCTCCGGCATGGTGGCCATGGGCACGTCTTCCTCGTGCTGGACGACCCGGCTGCGTTGCGCGCCAGTGCCCTGGAAGCGCTCTCCGAGCTGGTCCGGGGCCGGATCGGACACGGGATCCACCTGGTGGCCGGCGGCAGTCGGTGGCAGGACCTGCCCATGCCGCCCAGCGGTCTGCCCGAGTCCCAGCTGGAGCTCCGGCTCGACCGGCCGGACACCTCCGCGATCAACGCGCGAGCGGCCGCGCGGGTGCCGGCTCACTGGCCCGGGCATGGCATCACCCGGCCGGCCAGCCCCAGCACGGCGGTCCGGCACTTCGTCATCGCCCAGCCCGATCTGACCAGGACGCCGACCGCCCAGGTGGTGAACTTGGCAGCCGTCGGATGGCCGGGCCGCGGCGCGCCACGAATCGAAGTGTTGCCGAACTCGTTCATGTTCGCGGAGCTGACCGCCGAGCTGGGGCTGGCCGGCCGGATCCCGATAGGACTGCGTGAGCTGGACAACGGCCGGATGGAGGTGGACACCGAGAAGCACCCGAGCTTCCTGGTCTTCGGTGCTGCGGAAGCCGGCCGGACCACCTTCCTGTGGAACTGGGCCACCTGGCTGATCCGCCGGTGGACGCCCCTCCAGGCACGAATGCTGGTGATCGACTATGGCCGAGGACTGGTCCGCCTGGCCGACGCGGAGCACGTCCTCGGCTACGCCGTGTCGGCCTCGCATGCAATGACGCTGGTGCGCCAGATGGCCGACGCCCTCACCCACCGCCTGCCCGGGCCGGAGATCACCCCGGAGGAGCTGCGGACGCGGTCTTGGTGGACCGGACCCGAACTCTTCGTGCTGGTCGATGACTACGAGCTGGTGGCCTCCGCCCCCGGCAACCCGCTCGCCCCCCTCGTGGATCTGCTTCCACATGCTCGGGACATCGGTCTTCACCTCGTGCTGGCCCGGCGCACCGGCGGCGCCCGCGAAGCGAGGCTGACCGACCCGGTGTTGCAGCAGCTTCGCGAAACGGACGCACCGGGTCTGGTCATGTCCGGTGACCCGGCGGACGGAGCGCTGATCGGCAACGTCCGGCCAGAGCCGATGCCCCCCGGCCGGGCCCGCTTCGTCGTCCCCGGCGAGCCGACCCAGTGGGTGCAGCTGGCCCGCCGGATCTGGCCCGACCAGGAGGACCCGGCATGATCGACGGGCGGACGGCTCGGCTGCTCAGCGAGTCGCTGATGGACGCCTTCCCCCGGACGGCCGACCTCGAGGAGATGCTCTACTTCCAGCTCGACCGGCAGCTGGCCCGGATCGTCTCCACCGAGCAGCCGCTGACCACGGTCGTCTTCCGGCTGATCCGGGCCGCCGACTCGGAAGGCTGGCTGGACCGGCTCGTCCAGGCCGCCCGCGACTCCCGGCCGGCCCATCCCGGGCTGTTCGAGGTCGCCCAGTCCCGCCGGCCGACCGTGGACACGGGCGGACTGGAGAGCATCCTCAGCAGCCGGAACCTGGATATCCGGCCGGCCCTGTTCCGCGAAGCCCTCGCTCGCCTCGAAGGCCAGATCTGCCTCCTCGAAGAACGCACCGCCGTCGGCAGCCGGCCGCTGGGCACCGGGTTCCTGATCGGGCCGGATCGCGCGCTGACCAGCTACCACGTCGTACGAAAATTGATTGATCGAAAAACCGGAGCGGGTGACGTCGTGCTGCGCTTCGACCACAAGCATCCCGTGGACGGTGGACCGCCGTCGGAGGGGACCGCGTTCGGCCTGGCGCCGGACTGGCTGGTCGCCGCCGCGCCGAACGCGGCCTTCGAGGAGCTTCCGGGCGAGTCCGCCGAGTTGCCGGCCGCGGGTGAGCTCGACTTCGCGGTGCTGCGGATCGCCGGAAGCCCCGGCGAGGAGCCGATCGGGGCGCATCCCGACCCGAGGGCCGGGCGGCGGGGCTGGATCACCACGATCGGCGACGTGCCGCGCCGGAACGACGACATCCTGGTGTTGCAACACCTGCTCGGGCGGCCGATGCGGCTCGCTTTCGGCAAGGTGCTCGACGTGAACGCGAACGGGACCCGGCTGCGGCACACCGCCGACACCGACGAGGGGTCGTCCGGGTCGCCGTGCTTCACGCTCGCGTTCGAGCTGGTCGCGATCCATCAGGCCGGCGACCCGAACCAGGACGCCTGGCGGCCGAAGACCTACAACCGGGCGGTGCCGGCGCGGCCGGTGTTCAACACTTTGTGACGGCGGTGAGCCGGGCTACGCCGGCGGCGGGGACCTTCTCGACCGAGCCGTCGTCCGATCGGCGGACGCGCAGCTCACCGTCCGCCGTGGAGTCGAGCAGGGTGCCGCAGATCTGGGCCTGCTCGACCGTGGTCACCTTGACCAGGGGCTGGGCGGGGGCCGATTCGGGGAGGAACCAGTTCAGCACGCCGGCGACGGCGAGCAGGACCAGGGCGCTGCCGGCCAGGGCGACCGCGGAGCGCAGCCGCTTGCCGAGAGCCGCGGGCAGAGCCTGCCGGTCCCGATGCCAGTCGAGCAGTTCCTGATCGGTGGCCGTGGATCGGGTGCGCGGCCAGCCGTACGCCGCGCGGTAGGCCTGCACGACGGCGCTCCCGGCGGCGATCAGCGCGACCGCGACCACGAGCCCCAGGACGACCTTGCCGGGGTTCGCCAGCTTGCGGATCTGGTCGGTGCCGAGGGTCAGGCCGGCGATCCCGATCAGGCCGAAGAGCGCGCCCAGCGCGCCGAGCCACTTCTCCGCGGCCGCCCGCAACCGCTCCGGCTGCCCGTCCTGCGCCTCCCGGAAGGCCTCGGCGGCCGCCTGGAGCGACGCCGCATCCCGGGCCGACGCAGCATCCCGGAGCGACGCAGCATCCCGGGCCGACGCAGCATCCCGGAGCGATGCGGCGTCCCCGAGCGACCCGGCGTCCCGGAGCGACGCGGCGTCCCCGGCCGATGCCGTCTCCCGCGCCGACGCAGCATCCCGGGCCGACGCGGCATCCCCGGCCGGTCCGGCATCCCGGGCCGCGCCGGAACCGATCGGCTCGACCGTGATCGGGTCGCCGATCAGGGCGGTCGCGGCCCACGTCGCGCCGCATCCCCGGGGCGGGTTCCCCGGCCAGCCAGGATGCTCGGTCCCGCAGTTGCACACCACCGCGAAACTGCGCCGCGTGACCGCGTCGCCGTCCCCGCCGCCCTCCAATGACGTGCTGGTCAGCGAGACCTCGAGGCGCTGCGGATCGTCGCAGGCCGGGCACGGCCCGGTGAGGCGCAGCGTGGTCCCGGCCCGCACACCGCTCCAGCCGGCGACCTGTGTGGCGGTGACCGTGATCGGTCCCGGTTGATACGCCTTCGGCATGCCGCGAGGCTAGCGGACCGGCGCGCGGCGGCTGTCCTCACCGGTGAGGGCGGCACCTATGTCCGGGACGTCGCGCTCGCACGGACGCGTGACCGGCCGGCTGACCCCGGGAACGGTCACAGATCGGCGGCCCGGTGCACGACGCGGCCACCGGTGACGGTGAGCCGGACCGGCAGCGCGGCCAGATCCTGATCAGACACCCGCAGCGGGTCGTCGGCGAGCACGGTCAGGTCGGCGCGATCACCGACCGCCAGGCGGCCCGAGCCCGCGTTGACGGTCATCCCCCGCAACGCCTGGAGCGGGGTGAGCGCCTGGTCGGGGCCGTGCGGCGGCTGGGTCAGGTCGCGGGCCGGACGGCGGTGACGGGCACCGGCCATCACGCCGAGCGGCGGGTACGGGGCGATCGGCCAGTCCGAGCCGAGCACCACGGTCGCGCCGGCCTCCCAGAGGTCGCGGCAGCGCCAGGCGCGGGCGGCGCGGTCCTCGCCGAGGCGGCGGGACCAGTTGTCGGTGTGGTCGGCCCGGGTGAACTCGCAGCAGTGGGTGGGCTGCATGGAGGCGGTCACGCCCAGTTCCGCGAAGCGGGGCACGAGGTCGTCCGGGAGGGTCTCGATGTGCTCGATGCGATGCCCGATTTTTCGGGATTTTTCGTGGGTTTCGAGCACGAAGCGTACGGCCGCGTCACCGATCGCGTGCGTCGCGGTCGGCACCCCGGCAGCGTCCAGCTCACCGATGACCTTGCGGAAAAGCAACGGATCCGGCCAGTAGGCGTGGACCGATTCTCCATGACAGTCCGGCTTCTCCAACCAGGCCGTCCCGTTGTCGATCGTCCCGTCCATGAAGAGCTTCACGCCGTCGACGCGCCACAGCGCACCACCCTCCCCCTGCGCCGCGATCAGCTCGCCGACTCCGTCCCCCGGCCGGCACCAGGGTGCGAGCCGCAACCGCAGCGGCAGCTCACCCCGCTCGTCCAGCTCGCGCAGCACGGCCCGCTCGGCGACATCGCCCTCCATCATGTGCCCGCCGGTGAGCCCGGCCGCCGCCATCCCGCGCAGCACCTCGGCCACCCGCGCCCGGAACTGCTCCCCGGTCGGCTTCGGCGCGGCGTCCTCGACGAGCATGCTCGCCGGCTCCTCCAGGAGCAGCCCGGTCGGGCGACCGCGCTCGTCGCAGACGACCTCCGCCTGCTCGGCGAAGCGGCGCGGGCCGGTCACCCCGGCCAGCTCCAGGGCACGGTGGCTGGCGAGCGTGGAGTGCGCGTCGAAGAGGCGGAGCACGGCGGGCACCCCGTCGAGGACCGGGCCCACGGTGTCCGCGCTGATCGGGAGGTCGCCGAAGACGTTCGGGTCGAGGCCCCAGCCGTGCAGCCACTCGCCGGGGGCCAGGGCGCGACGGGCGCGGTCCAGCTCGGCGCGCAGGGCGGGCAGGTCGGTGCAGGCCGAGAGGTCGGCGCCGCGGGTCAGGTCCGCGCCGGAGACCGGGTGGCAGTGGCCGTCGATCAGGCCCGGGGTGACCACGGCGTCGCGCAGGTCGATGACGGTCGTGGCGGGGCGGATCAAGGGGCGTACCGAAAACTCGTCGCCCACCGCGACGATCTCGCCGCCGTGCGCGACGAGCGCACCGTGCGGGAGGAATCGGCCGGTCACCGGGTCGAGCAGGCGGGCATTGAGCAGGACGAGATCGGACACCACGGCTCCTAGAGCGATCCGGCGGGCAGGCCGAGCTCACGCTCGGCGGTCATCACGGCGAAGGCGGCGGCTTCCGGCGGGATCCGACCGACATTGACGTACGTGCTGACGCCGTCCACCGCGACCAGGATCCGGGTGGCCGCCACCGCCGCGTCCCCGGCCACGAACGCGCCGGTGGCGATCCCGTCCGCGATCACCGCGGTCAGCCGCTCGTGCCAGTTGTCCTGCTGGCGGTTGACCTCGGCGGAGAGCACCGGGCGATAGCGGCTGAGGTGACGAGCGTTCAGCCACAGACGGCTCACGTCGTCGAACATCTCGCCGATAGCAGCTTCGAAGAACCGCCGGAAGCGCTCCAGGGGCGTGGCGTCGGAGGGCGGCAGGAGCTCGTCGAGCTCGGCCGAGGCGGTCGCGCCGAACGCCGTGGCCACCAGCTCCTCGGCGACCGGGAAGTAGTGGCTGATCAGTCCGGGGCGGACGCCGAGCTCGTCGGCGACCCGGCGGAGGGTGACGCTCTCCAGGCCCTCGGCCAGCGCGACGCCGCCGGCCGCCCGGACGATCTCGGCCCGGCGGTCTTCCGCGGTTTTACGTGTCCGTGACGGAGAGGGGCTTGACGTCATGCATCGCAGGCTATTGGGTGTGTGACCAATAAGCAATTGAGCGCATGACCAATAGCCGTTTGCGGAGGTCCCATGACGTCTATCGACACTGTGCCGGGTGACCGAGCAGGGCAGATCGAACAGCGCGGCATCGAGTACGTGCCGGACGGCGAACGGCACGGCCGTCCCCGCGAGCTGTTCGCGCTCTGGGCCGCGCCGAACGTCAACTACGTCTCGCTGACCCTCGGCGGGATGCTGACCGGGCTGCTCGGGCTCAGCTGGCAGGCCGGGCTGGTGATCACCGTGCTCGGCAACCTGCTCTGGGTGTTGATCGGCATCCTCGCGGCGAGCGGCACCTCCTCCGGCACGCCGAGCGAGGTGGTCTCCCGGACCATGTTCGGGATCCGGGGGAACCGGGTGAACATCGCGATCACCGGGTGGCTGCTCTGCGTCTCCTACATCGCCCTCAACCTGGCTGCCGCCGCGCTGGCCGCGTTCGCCCTGGCCGACGTCTTCGGCTGGCAGCCCGGCAAGCCCGCCCAGGTGGCGCTGGTCATCGTGATCGCCGCGGTGACGCTGACCCTGAGCGTCTACGGGCACGCCACCATCACCCGTCTCTACCAGCCGTTCTCCGCGGTGCTCGGCGGCGCGTTCCTGATCCTCGGCGGCTACGTCCTGACGCACACCAACTGGGACTGGCGGCCGGCCGAGCCGCTGCACGGCGCCGCCCTGATCGCCGCCTGGATGGCCGGGATCGCCATCATCGGCTCCGGCCCGCTCTCCTACCTCAACAGCGCGGACTTCGCCCGCTACCTGCCCCGGAGCACCTCGGCCAGGTCGGTGGCCGGCTGGACCTTCCTCGGCGCGTTCCTGCCCAGCACGATCATCTCCGGGCTGGGCGTGCTGGCCGGGACCGTGATCGACATGACCGACCCGCAGACCACGCTGCGCGCGATCCTGCCCGGCTGGTTCTACCCGGTCTTCCTGCTCGCGGTGGTGCTCGGGCTGATCGCGAACAACGCGATGACGGCGTACAGCTCCGGCCTGGCGCTGCAGGCGATCGGGGTGAAGCTGCGCCGGTCGGTGTCGGTGCTGCTGGACGGTACGGTCGGCATCCTGGTCACGCTGTACGCGCTGTTCGTCTCGGAGAACTTCCTGGACACCGTGAGCCAGGCACTGCAGCTGTCGATCGTGCTGGTCGGGCCGAGCGTGGCGATCTACGTCGCGGACATCCTGCTGCGCCGCAACGACTACGACGGCGAGCAGCTCAGCGACGAGACGCCGGGCTCCCCGTTCTGGTACTCCGCCGGGGTCAACTGGCACGGCACGATCGCCCTGCTCACCGGCATGGTCGCGGCGGCACTCTGCGCGGACACCGACGTCTACCTCGGGCCGGTCGCGCGGGCCCTGTCCGGCATCGACCTGTCGCTGCCGGTCGGCATCCTGGTCACCGGCGGCCTGTACACGGTGCTGATGCGCGGGCGGGTGCGCGCCACGATGTAAAGCCGCCGGACACGGCGAGTTCGCCTGCCGGACGCCGGAGCAGGGTGGGATGTGCCACCGTGCACCACGCCAACCACTACTACGGGCACTCCCACGTGCTGGCCCGGTACTGCGGGCTCGACCCGGCCGAGGTCCACCGGATCCGGGGGTACCTCCAGCACGGCTGGAACATCGGGGACGGGATGGCGCCCGACCACGAGTTCACGCCCGGCATCCCGCTGTTCGTCTGGAGCGACCAGGTCCGCCGCCGGGCCTGGTCGCTCGGGCGGCGGCCGGTGCACGTGATCGGGGCGCCGTGGGCGTACCTGCTGGCCATGGACCCGATCCCGGCCGCCGCCCCTCGGGAGGGGACGATCTACTACCCCTTCCACGGCTGGGAGGGGCAGCACATCGTCGGCGACCACGGCAGGCTGATCGAGGAGATCCGGGCGACCGAGGACGGGCCGGTCACGGTCTGCCTGTACTGGCAGGAGTACCGGTCGGCCCGCCTGCGCCGCCGTTACGAACGGGCCGGCTTCCGGGTGGTCTGCCACGGCTATCGCGGCGGCTGGTACAAGGACCTGGACCCGCGGTTCCTCCAGCGGCAGCTCGCCGAGCAGCGCCGGCACCGCCGGGTGGCGTCCAACCGGCTGTGCAGCGCGATCTTCTACGGCATCCTGGCGGGCTGCGAACCGGCGGTCTACGGGGATCCGATGCGGCTCGAAGGGGAACGCTCGTCGTTCGGCGGGCAGTCCCGGATCGAGCGCCAGTGGGCGTCACTGCACGGAGTGCACCCCGATCCGGTGCGGGCGCGGGCCGTCGCGGTCGCCGAGCTGGGCGCCGATCGCCTGCTCTCCCCCGCCGAGCTCCGCCGCCTCTTCCACTGGCCGGCCCCCCACCCGGAAGGAGCGGCTCGGTGAGCGTGCTCGTGATCGGCGGCGAGATGCCACATTGGTCGGAACCGGCCGGCTCCGGCGCGCACGGTCCGGCGCTGGCCGCGCTCGCGGCCGCGACGCACGGCAGGACGCTGGTCGTCGGACCGCACGGGCCCGAGATCGTCGCTCAGCTCACCGACCGCGAGCTGACGTTTTTGGTACGCGGGGAGCACGATGGCCGCCCTGGCGCCCAGGTCTGGTGTGGCAGCCTCGACCGGCTTCCCGCCGGGCCGGAGTTCGACACGGTGCTGGCGCTGGGCGGGCTGGACCGGGCCGGGACCACGGAGTCTCCCGACCTGCGCTGGTCAGAGGCGTTGTCCCGGGTGGTGGGGGTGTTGCGCCCGGGTGGACGGCTGGTGCTCGGGGTGGACAATCCGGCCGGCCTGCATCACCTGGTCGCCCTGCCGGCCGAGCCGTCCCCGGCGGACTGGTCCGCCCCGGCCGAGGATGCTCCGGCCGGCTTTTCCCGGCTCGTCGCGGCGCTGTGCTCCGCCGGCCTGGAGGTGGATCGTGGCTATGCCGGGTTCCCCGCGCCGGGCGCGCCGTCCGCGCTGGTCAGTGCGGAGTTGCTCGCCGACCCGGCGATGCTCGGATTCCTGCAGTCGACCCTGCGCCGGTCTCTCGTCCCGACATCTCCGCTGCTCGCGGACCCTCGCCCGGTGGCCGCCCGCCTCCTGCGATCCGGGCTGGCCCTGCAAACCGCACCCGCCTGGTTCCTGGTCGCCACCCGCCCCGGCCCCCGGCCGGATCCGGGGCCGGTCTCCGGTGCCTCTGCCGTCCCGGCGCATCCACCAGCCCCGAGCGTCTCCTGGATCCCGGCACCACCCGAGGGCCCGACCGCCCCGCTTGGGCCGGCGGGTCCACCGGTTCTGGATCTGCCGCACGCCCTGATCGGCGCGCCACCCCCAGCGATCTTGTCGGCCGCTCCGCCGACCGTTCCGCCGGCTGCTCCGCCAACCGTTCCGCCGGCTGCTCCGCCAACCCTTCCGCCGGCTGCTCCGCCAACCCTTCCGCCGCCTGCTCCGCCAACCGTTCCGCCGCCTGGTCCGCCGGCTGCTCCGCCAACCGTTCCGCCGCCTGGTCCGCCGGCCGCTCCGCCAACCGTTCCGCCGCCTGGTCCGCCGGCCGCTCCGCCGGCTGCGGAGGACCTCAGCCTTCACCGCTCGCCAGACGGAACATCGCTGCTCGTCCGGGTGGACCGTGATCCGGTCCACGGGTGGATGTGCTCCGGCGCCGCATCCCCGCTGCCGGCGGGCCGATGCCTGCACGACGTGTTGATCACCGCGTTCCGACGTCATGATCAGCCGACGGCGCGCCGCCTGTTGACGGCCTGGCAAAGCGGCAAACTGGCCGAAATGGACGCGGATGAGCTCATCGTCGGCTCGGACGGAACCCTGCATCCCTCGGCGGCATTTCCTACCGAGACAACCGATTCGCCGGAAACTGTCGATCAG
The DNA here is from genome assembly GCF_018324205.1 of Actinoplanes ianthinogenes. NCBI lineage: Bacteria > Bacillati > Actinomycetota > Actinomycetes > Micromonosporales > Micromonosporaceae > Actinoplanes > Actinoplanes ianthinogenes. The sequence goes on along the minus strand of NZ_AP023356.1, from coordinate 7,039,354 downwards.
GTCGCCACTCCGAATTCGATCGAATCACCGGGCTCCCTGGCTTCTGCCGGACACCCCGGATCTGCTGCTCCCGTCGAACCGATGGGTTCGGTCGCACAGGCCGATACCGCGCTCCGGCGATTCGCCGCGGCGATGTTCCACGAGGGACTCGCGCACCTCTGGCCGGCTCCCGCCGACGAATCCGAAGTCGCCGCCCTCCTGGCGGAGATGGCCGGTCGGCAGGCAGACACCGAAAGGCACCAGAGTTCGGGCCGCGGTGAGCGATCGCACGTGGATCTGCCGACACTGCGGGAGACGGTGGCCGAGCGGGATCGGTTACGCCGTGAGCTGGCCGAAGCGCGCGCCCAGGTCGACTGGTGCGAGCAGCGAGTGGCGCAGCGCGACGCCGAACTGATCCGCGCCAACCGCATCATCACCGCACTGAAGGCCACCGCACCCGGCCGGGCGGCAACCGCCATGGCCGGTGGCCTGCGCACCGGAAAGCGGGTGGCGCGGGCCGCCCTCCGCCGCCTCCGTCCGGAAGCCTGAGGAGGCGGCGGCCGGTCAGAGTATGCGGACGAGGATGCTGAAGGCGATGCCGACGATCAGGCAGATCGTGGCCACCTTCATGGCGGTGGCGGCCAGGCGCTCGCCGTTGCGCTTCGCACGGCTGGCCAGGAATATGGCGACCCCGCCGAAGAGCGGGGGCACCAGGAAGACCGCGATGGCGCTCAGGACGAACGCGATCACGCTGAGCGTGTTCCCCTGGGCGACCGGCTGCGGATATCCATGGCCGTAAGGCGAGGGGCCGTAAGGCGAGGGGCCGTAGGGCGAGGGGCCGTAGGACGGCTGGCCCGGATACGGCTGCCCTGGATAGGGCTGCTGGCCTGGATAGGGCGGCTGGCCTGGATAGGGCGGCTGGCCGGGGTAAGGCGGCTGACCCGGGTAGACCTGGGCCGGCGGGTAGGGCTGGCCGGGCGGCGTATACGGCTGCGGCGGAGTGCCCGGCGCTCCGTAGGGCGGGCCGGGTGGGCCGTAGGTCGGCGACGGGCTGTAGGGCGCGGGTGGAGGGCTCGGCGCCGACTGACCATAGGGCCCGGTCTGCGGCGGCGTTCCATAACCGGCCGGCGGGAACGGCCCGGCGGAAGCCGGCGGAGCGCTCGACGGCGGCCCACCGAACGGCGGCGTCGAGGCAACCGGCGGGGCGCTCGACGGCGGCACACCGTAAGCCGGCGGAGCGCTCGACGGCGGCGCACCGTAAGCGGGCGGGGCGCTCGACGGCGGCGCACCGTAAGCGGGCGGGGCGCTCGACGGCGGCGCACCGTAAGCCGGCGGAGCGCTCGGCGGCGGCGGGCTGTAGGGCTGGGCCGGGGCGGCGCTCAACGGGTCAGGGGTGACCGGCGGTGGCGTGAACGGGTCGGCCGTGGTGGGACCGGAGAACGGGTCGGCCGGGACCCCGTAGGGCGACGTGGGCATGGCGGTGGTCGCCGGGTACCTCGGGTCGGTCTGGCTGGGCGGCGTGGTGGTGTGGCCGCAGGCCGGGCAGACGCCGGTGGAGGGTACGGCGGTGGAACCGCAATGTGTACAGGTCATGCTGCCTCTCCCGTGCTCCGTCGGCGCTGCGTATCGGCACTGCGCGGAGGGATCTGAGCGCCGGGACCCCGGATGGGATCAGCGCCACCATGAGCCGCGACGCGGACCCGGCGCCGGGCAGGTCGCGCGGATGAACGGACCTCGAAGCGGGCACGGGCCTCGAAGCGGATGCGAGCCTCGAAGCGGAGACCGGCCGAAGCGGAGACCAGCCCCGGACGGACCCGGCCCCTCGAAGCGGACGAGCGGGCATCGAGCAGTGAGCGGATATCAGCGCTGACTGGTCAGCCTAGCGCCCGCTGTCGACTCGTCATAGAGACGCTCCAGCCGCCGCGTCTGCTCCCCCAGGTCGAAGTGCGTGCCGATGCGCCGCCGTGCCTGGGTGCCCAGCCGGTGCCGCAGCTCCGCGTCCCCGAGCAGCCGGGTCAGCGACGCGGCCAGCGCGGCCGGGTCCGCCTCGGGGGTGAGCAGACCGGTCTCCCCGTCCACGACCGCTTCCGGGATGCCGCTGTGCCGGGTCGCGACGACCGGCAGGCCCAGCGCGCCGGCCTCCAGGATCGTGGTGGGCAGTCCCTCGGTGTCGCCGTCCGGTGCGGTCTTCGACGGGCAGGCCAGGATCCGGGACTCGGACAGGTGCCGGGCCACCGCCTCGGGGGACTCGCTGCCCACGAAGGTGGCGTCCACCCGCAGCTCCTCGGCCCGGGCGCGCATCGCCGGCATCAGCTCGCCGTCGCCGATGAACAGCGCGCGCGGGCGCGGCGTCTCGATCCGGGCGAGCGCGGCCAGCAGGTCGTCGACGCCCTTCTTGGCGACGAAGCGGCCGACGAACACCACGTCCCAGCGCTTCGGGACCATCGGGACGGCCGCGGGGACCGGCACGCCGGTGTAGTGCACGCGTACCTTCGCCGGGTCGGCGCCCCAGCGGATCGCCCGCTCCCGGATCACCTCGGAGACCGCGATGACCGTGGTGGCCCGGCGGAAGACGGTGCGCAGGTTGCGGCGGTACCGCAGGCCCTTGGCGCCGGGGCCGGCCGGCTGCCGGGTGACGTCGTGGCCGTGCACGGTCACCACGAGTGGCACACGGAGCCGGGCGGCCGTGTGGCTGACCAGCCAGCCGTCACCGCCGAAGTGGGCGTGCAGGAGCTCTGGGCGTACCGAAAGAAGGGTGTGGTGAAGCCGGGGCGAAGCCCCGGTCAAGCGCAGGCGCAGGAAGCCTCGGTGGTCCGGGAAGGCGATCACGTCGTCCGGGCGGGAGAGCGCCGACTCGATCCGGGTGGCGCCCACGTAGGTCGGGGTCCAGCGGGACAGGGCGTCGCCCTGGTTGCGGATGAACGTCTCGGATCCGGGCAGCATGGCGCTGCGCCAGATCGCGACCCGGCGCTCAGTCGACATCGGCGTGCACCTGCGGCGCCGGCTCGGCCGGCCGGCTCACGGACCGGCGGCCGACGACCAGATCGCGCAGCCGGTGCCGCAGGCTCGGCGGAAGCGCCCAGATCTGGAGGTGGGTGAGGTAGTCGAGCAGGCCCGGGCGACCGTGCCGGCGGGCCTCGGCGAGCAGCTCACGGAAGAGCTTGCCGTCCCGGGTCGGCGCGGCCATCGAGCTGAGCACGCTGAGCGTGAAGGCGGCGTAGGCACGCCGGGTGAACAGCTCGCGGCTGGCGCGCAGCCACTCCAGCTGCTCGCGCCACGGGTTCTCCAGGCTGATCCGCTCGCGGTCCTCGTCCTGGTGCCACAGGACCAGCGGCTCGGCCGCGTAGATCAACTCGGTGCCCGGCTCGCGCAGCGCCCGCAGCGCCCAGTCCAGCTCCTGCTGCCGGCGCAGGCCGACGGTGAACGGCACGGCGCGCCACAGCTCGGTGGGCGCCATGATGGTGGAGGTCTGGATGAACCCGTCGCCGTAGAACAAGCCCTTGCGGACGGTGAAGTACTCGCTGATCGGCTCGCCCGGCGCGGGCAGCCGGCGCGGCATGACCGAGTCGGCGCGCGGGGTCCGGTTCACCATCCGGCAGGCCACGATCGGCGTCGCGGACCCGGCCTGAGCGGCCAGGTCGAGCTGCACGGCGAGCTTGGTGGGCAGCCACTCGTCGTCGTCGTCGAGCATCGCGGTGAACCGGCCGCGGGCGTGCCGTGCGCCGGTGTTGCGGGCGTTCGGCGCCTTGCCGCGCCGCGGGAGCACGAGCACGTCCAGCCGGGGGTCGCCGATCTCGGCCAGGGCCCGGGTGGTGGCGTCGTCGGGGCCGTCGACGACGACGAGGACCTCGAGGTTCCGGTGTGTCTGACCGAGCGCGCTGCGGGCGGCGCGGACCGCCAGCTCCGGCCGGTTGCACGTCGGGATGACCACGCTGACGTCCGGCTGAGGGGACATGTCGACTCGCTTAACGGCGGGGAATGGTGATCTGGACGCTAGGGACGGTCGAAGGCGCGACAGTGAACGGAAGTAAGCGGGTCGCCGGCGGCTGGAGAAAATTCACAGCCGTCGGCGCAATCTTTCGAGCGGCCGCTCCCGTCTTCATGGGTGGAATGACCGTCGACCCAGAGGAGACCTCCCGTGCGCAGGATCAGCAGGCGCCGACGACGCCGCATGCCACGCTGGGCTTTCTGGACCGTGGTCCTCGGAGCAGCGCTGCTGGTGGTCGGTGGCGGCGGCGCGGTCGGGGTGCGCTTCGCGGTGGCCGCGGCCACCTCCGAGGTCGGCCAGGAGGATCTGCTCGGCAACGCCAAACCCGTCGAGGAGAAGAAGAACGTCAATCTCGACGGCGCGAAGAACGTGCTGCTGGTCGGCATCGACCAGCGCCCCTCACAGATCAACGGCGAGGCACTGCGCTCCGACTCGATCATCCTGCTGCACATCAACAAAGATCATTCGAGTGGCTATCTGATCTCCCTGCCCCGGGACAGCTACGTGCGAATCCCGGCCTATGACAACGGCGCGCAGTCGTTCGCGGGCGGCAAGTTCAAGATCAATGCCGCGTTCGCCTTCGGCACCCGCGGGCTGAAGGGCACCGAGGCGCTGAAACACGGCTTCGAGCTGCTCACCATGACGATCAAGGAGCTGACCGGGATCACCCCGGACGCCGGCGCGATCATCGACTTCCAGGGCTTCCGCGACGTGGTCAAGGTGCTCGGCCGCGTCTGTATGTATGTGGACACCCAGACCACCTCGATCCACCGGGGCACCGACGCCAACGGCAAGCCGGCCGCCCCCTTCGTGATCAACCCGGACGGCACACTGCGGTCCAGGATCGCGGGGGTGAAACCGAAGGTCTACACGAAGGGCGATCACTGCTTCACGCCGGCTGACGCGCTCGACTTCGTCCGGCAGCGCGACCTGCTCGGCGACAAGTCGCTGGACTACGGCCGGCAGCGGCACCAGCAGCAGTTCTTCAAGGCGATCATCAACCAGGCGGTGTCCGACGGGCTCGACTCGCCGACGAAACTCCCGGCGCTGCTGAGCGCGTTCGGCAAGTCGATGACAGTGGACAAGGGCGGCATCAGCCTCGTCGACTGGGCGCTGGGGATGCGCGACCTGAAACCCGACCGGCTGGTCACCATCAAGACCAACGCCGGCAAGCTGAACTCGCAGAACGTGCCGAACGTGGGCAGTGTCGAGCTGTTGAGCGACGACAGCATGAAACTGCTCCAGGCCGTCAAGAGAGACACCATCGACAGCTTCCTGCTGAGCCACCCGGACTTCATCTCGACGGTCTGAGCGGACCGGCGGCGGATAGGGTCGCGGGGTGCGGAGCAAGCAGCAGCTCACCGATGACATCCGCCGCGACCGCCGGGCGGCGCTGGTCGTCAACACGCGGTCCCGCCGCGGGCGGCAGCTCTACGAGGACGCTCGGGACCGGCTGCTCACGGCCGGTTTCGAGCTCCTCGGGACATATGCCATGGAGGAGTCCGGCGAGCTGGAGACGCTGCTTCAGGACGCGCTCGGCAAGGGGCCGGACCTGCTGATCGCCGGCGGGGGCGACGGCACGATCAGCACCGCCGGGCGGCTGCTCGCGCACCGGGACGTCGCGCTCGGGCTGCTGCCGCTCGGCACCACGAACAACTTCGCCCGGACCGTGCGTATCGCGCCGGACCTGGACACCGCGATAGCCACGCTGGTCGACGGCAAGGTGATCGACGTGGACCTGGGGGTCGCCGGGGACCGGCCGTTCACCAATCACGTCGGGATCGGGCTGTCCGCCGAGGTGATGATCAGCGTGCCGCCGGGGCTGAAGCGGCTGGCCGGGCGGGTCGCCTACCCGCTCACCGCGCTCGGGCTGCTGGCCCGGCACCGGCCGTTGCGGGCCACGATCCGGGCCGAGGGGCGGGAGCTGCGCTTCCACACCCACCAGGTGTATGTGGCGAACGGCGGGTTCCACGCCGGGCGCCCGATCACCGCGGACGCGCACGCGGACGACCGGCTGCTGGTGGCGTACCCGGTCGGTGGTCCGGCGCGGCGCGAGCTGCTGCGCGAGACGGCTCGCAACGCGGCCACGGGACATAGGCGGACGCTGCACGAACGCCCGTTCCTCGCGGTCCGCGAACTCTGGCTGGAGACGGACCGGCCCGCGGCGGTCGAGGTCGACGGCGAGCCGTGCGGCGCCACCCCGATGCGGATCGCGGTCGACCCGAACGCGCTGCGCATCATGGCCCCGCTGGACAGTCCCGACCTCTGACCCGCGGCAGTAAGGGTTATTTCGGAACTTAACTCTTACCCGGCGGCGCGGCTGGATCGGTGGGCGCGGCGGGCGCGGCGGGCGCGGCGGGCGCGGCGGGCGCGGCGGGCGCGACCGCAACGGCGGGAGCGACGGGAGCGACGGGAGCGGCCGGCGCGGCGGGAGCGGCCGGCGCGGCCGGAACGGCGGAAGCGTCCGGCGCGGCCGGAACGGCGGAAGCGTCCGGCGCGGCCGGAACGGCGGAAGCGTCCGGCGCGGCCGGAACGGCGGAAGCGTCCGGCGCGGCCGGAGCGGCCGAAGCGGAAGCGGCACGGTCGGAGTGGCCCAGGTCGCGGCCGGGGGCTACCAGGTCGCGGACCAGTCGCTTGAGCTGGGGCAGGTCCGGGAAGCCGTCCGGCTTGCGGGTCCACAGGACCTCGTCGTCGAGGCGCACCTCGAACACGCCGCCGATGCCGGGGACCAGCGCCACCTCGCCCAGATCCCGGGGGAACGTCGTCAGCAACTCCTGTGCCAGCCACGCCGCCCGCAACAGCCAGCGGCACTGCGTGCAGTATTCGATCTCGATCCGGGGCGTCCGCTCACTCACAACGCCCGAGTATGCCCGGCCGCGGGCCGGATGCTTGCCCACCCCGGCATCGACCCTTAGGTTGACGAACAGCGTTTCGGAGTGAGAAACGGAGCTCGCATGGTCAGCACGCTTTTCGCCCTGATCGCCGTGGCCGAACTCGTCCTTCTGACCCTGCTCCTCCGCCTGCCCCGCGGCTGGGTGCCCACCCTGCTGATCCTCGTGCTCGTCGCCCTGATCGGGGACAACGCGGTGATCGCGAGCGGCCGCCTGCTCGGCGCCGGCCCGCTGCTGCACGCCCTCTCGATCCCGCGATTCGTCACGCACGCCCTGCTGGTGCCGCTGCTCATCATGGTCGGTGTCGGTCTCGGCCGCCGTCACCGGGTCGGCTGGCTCCAGCGCCGCACCGCCCCGGCGGCCTTCGGCGCACTCACCGCCCTGATGATCGCGCTCGGCGTGTTCCAGGACGTGGCCGCCCTCGACCTCCAGCCCAAGACCTACGCCGACACCATCCGATACACCAACGCCGCCGCTGCCGGCCCGCCCATCCCGGCCATCGTCGCGATCGGGGTACTGATCGCCATCGGCATCGCCGTCCAGATCACCACCCGCCACCCCTGGCTGCTGATCGGCTCCCTCACGATGCTGATCGCGGCCGGCGTCGGCGCGGCCGTCCCGTGGCTGGGCAATCTCGGCGAACTCCTCCTGGCGCTCACCCTGTGGCAAACCGCCAAAAACCCAGATTTTGTACGTTCTACGCAGACTATCCGTGGCTAACCGCGAGGCCCGCCGCACACCGGACCGCCCGGCGCCCGCCGGGCTGAATCCCGGCTCGAGGTAGCGGCTCGAACAGATCGAGAAGCGGACCGCGGAAGTCTCGGTGGCATTTCCGGAAGCCGGGCCGGCCGGCGGAGCCTCTGGCAGAGTTGGCGGATGACGCCCAAGATTCGGTCCTATCTGTCGCACTGGACGGTCTACCTTCCGGTGCTCGCCGTTGCCACCCTCGTCCTGACCTGGGGCCGCGACCTGCCCCCACCCGCCGTCGCCCTGCTGGCCGCCCTGCTCGCCGGCGCCGTCCTGGCCGCCGTGCACCACGCCGAGGTGGTCGCGCACCGGGTGGGTGAGCCGTTCGGTTCCCTGGTGCTCGCGGTGGCCGTGACCATCATCGAGGTCGCCCTGATCGTCACGCTGATGATCAGTGGTGGCGAGAAGTCCCAGTCGCTGGCCCGGGACACCGTCTTCGCCGCCGTGATGATCACCTGCAACGGGATTCTGGGCCTGTCCCTGCTGGTCGGCGCGCTGCGGCGACGGATCGCGGTCTTCAACCCGGAGGGGACCGGGGCCGCGTTCGCCACGGTCGCGATGATCGCCACGCTCAGTCTGGTGCTGCCGAGCTTCACCACCAGCCGACCGGGCCCGCAGTTCTCCCCGGCACAGTTGGGCTTCGCGGCCATCGCGTCGCTCGGGCTCTACCTGCTCTTCGTGACCGTGCAGACGCGCCGGCACCGGGACTATTTTCTGCCGATCACCACCGAGGGCCGGGTCGTCGACGAGGAGGAGCACCTCGATCCGCCGACGAACCGGGCGACCCTGCTCAGTCTCGGCCTGCTAATGCTCGCCCTGGCCGGCGTGGTCGGCCTGGCCAAGGGCGTGTCCCCGGCGGTCGAGTCGGGCGTGGCGGGCGCGGGCCTGCCGCAGTCCGTCGTCGGCGTGGTGATCGCGCTGCTGGTGCTGCTCCCGGAGACGATCGCGGCGGTCCGCGCGGCGACCCGGGACCGCATGCAGACCAGCCTGAACCTGGCGCTCGGCTCGGCGATGGCGAGCATCGGCCTGACCATCCCGGCGATCGCGGTGTCGATGTTCTGGCTGGACGGCCCGCTGCTGCTCGGCCTGGGCGGCACCCAGACGGTGCTGCTGGCCCTGACCGTGGTGATCGGCACGCTCACCGTCGTCCCCGGCCGCGCGAACGTCCTCCAGGGCGGCCTCCACCTGAGCCTGCTGGCGGCGTTCCTCTTCCTGGCCGCGAGCCCCTGAGGGACGGCCTGGCCGCGAGCCCCTGAGGGACGGCCGGGGCGCGAGCCCCTGAGGGCCGGCCGGGGCGCGAGCCCTGACCACGAGAAGCCCCGCTCCGAACCGGAGCGGGGCTGTCCACGGGAGAACCAGAGCGAGACCGGCCGGGAGCGGCGCGGATTCGCGTACCGAAAGAGTCAGTTCATGCCGGGCGGGTCGGTCGCGCGGATCCCGCGCCAGGAAGCGGTCTCGTAGGGCGCGAGCACCAGCGCGCAAACCGGTTCCCCGTCGCAGACCGCACCGTGCACCACGAAGTCCGGTCCGTCGAACTCGTCCTCGTGCCCCTTTACCAGGTCCCGCAGGCTGGCCTTGATCGCCTCGCGGACGAACGCCTCGCTGGTCCCCTCGTGCTCGACGAAGAGCCCACCCTTCCCGTCGCGCCGCTGCACCCAGCCGATGCCGGCCCACGCCTCCTCGCCCACCTGGGTCGCGTGCTGCTCGGCGTAGACGCAGTACAGCTTGTCGCCCCAGGCGCCGACCGGGACCGGCGCCTTGCCGCTCGGGTCGACCGCGGTGCCGGGCGGGATGACGCTGGAGAGCCGGACCAGGTTGTAGAAACCGCACTCCATGGTCACCAGGGCGTCGTGGAACGCGGCGAGCGAGGTGGTGCCCCGGCCGATGGCGCGAACGACGGGGATCTGGTCGAAGACGACGGAGTCAGTCATGGGTCTCCTCGGACGGGTCGGACGGCAGCGGCGCGGGTACCCGGTGGGCGCCCACGCCGTGTTCCTTCGGCCATCCCCGGCCGGGGTTGAGGAAAGCGCCGGGTTTTCCTCCCGGCATCGGTCACTCCCGATGCATGGAGACCCGGGTCACATGCTCCAGCCAGCGCTGGACCACCGCCACCTCGGCCTCGTTGAAACCTGCCGTGAGCTGCTGATTCAGGTCGTCGACCAGTTCCCGGGCACGGGACACCGCGGAGAGGCCGCGCGGGGTGAGGGCGAGCCGCACGGCGCGGGCGTCGGCCGGGTCCGGGGAGCGGGTCACGCAGCCGCCCCGCTCCAGCCGGTTGACCAGGCCGCTCATCCCGGACGGGGAGGCGCCGAGGGCCGCGGTCACGTCGCCGATCAGGGCGTTCTCGTGTCCGGCCAGGTAGAAGAGCACGCCGGCGCCGGACGCGCCGATCCCGGTGTCCCCGGAACGGGCGTCGATCCAGCGCCGGACCGCGCGGTCGGCATTGAAGAGCAGGAAGATCAGGCGAGGCAGGCGCACGCGGTCATCTTGTCGCCTTCGCCGCGTGGGTGTGCAACCAGGCCAGCAGTTCCGGCCAGACGGCCTCGCGCATCGAGCGGCGCATCAGCCCGTGATGCCCGATCACCGGCACCCCGGCGGCGGCCGGCGTGTAGGTCCGCCGCTCCACCTCGGCGCCGGTCAGGTGGGTGGTGAGCGCGTCCATCTGGCGCGGCGTGGACCACGGGTCGTCCGAGGTGCCGACGGCGAGGACCGGGCCGGTCAGGGTCGCGGTCCGCTCCCGGGCGCGCATCGACGGGTCGTCGAAGAAGTAGTTGTCCATCCGGGCCCAGCCGCCCCACTCGGCCATCGCGGCCAGCGGCAGATTTTCCCCGAGGCCCAGGCGGCGGGCCGGGACGTAGCCGTAGAACCGGCCGGCGAGCGGGCCCAGCAGGTGCAGCAGCAGCCGCACCCGGAAGCGCTCCGCGCGGCTGGGGATGGTGCGGATCGCGGCGACGTGCGACGCGACGATGACCGAGGCGGCCAGGTCGGTGCCGGCCGCGCCGAGCGCGATGACGTGCCCGCCCAGGCTGTGCCCGAGGGCGAGCCGGGGCAGCCCGGGGAACCGCTGCCGCGCCCACTGCGCGACGGCCGGCGCGTCCGCACCGATCCAGTCGCGCATCCCCAGGTCGCGGTGGTCGCGCGGGTGGCCGGAGCGGCCGGTGCCCCGGTAGTCGTAGGTGACCGTGGCGATCCCGTGCTCCGCCAGGTAATCCGCGAACGCGGCGTAGAAGCCCTGCGGGGTGGCGGTCGCGGGGTGCAGGACGAGGACGGCGTCGGCGACGGACGGCTCGAACACCGTGGCCACGATGGCGCCACCCGTCGCGACCGGGATGCGCACCGTCTCGTTATTTCGCATGCGAAATAAGGTAACACCGCCGAGTGCCGATCCTGTGCGCCGCTGTGGTGACCACCACACTCCTGCCGGCCCGCCGCCTGCCTCTGACCGCCGAGATCCGAACCACCGGCTCGCGCTGATGGTGGTCATCCAGCCCGGGACACCACCACCACGCCCAGCCTGATGACCACGGCCGAACGGCCGCCCAGGGCTGTTCCCCTGGACGGCCGTTCGGTGGTTGCGGTCAGGCCCAGCCGGTGGCGACGTTCCAGCTGCTGTCCGCGGAGAGTTGCTGGGGACGGTTCCGGTCGGTGCCGACGCCGGCCGAGATCCAGGCCTGCGAGTCGTAGTGCCGCAGGTAGTTGCCCGGGAGGTTGATCGACTCGAAGGTCACCCCGGTGCCGCCCAGACCGGGGCGAGCGCAGAAGGTGGCGTCCGAGGCGAACAGGGCCGAACCGTCGTTGGCGGCGAGCCGGATCCGGCTGTCGGCGTGCCGCAGGAACTGGCCCGGGTAGTTGACCGACTCGAAGGTGTAGCAGGACGAATCGGCCAGGCCGTGCCGCAGGGTGAACGTGGCGTCCTGCTTGAGCAGCGCGCCGCTGCCCGCGTCGACGTGTTCGGTCCAGCCCTGGCTGTCCGCGTGCCGCAGGTACCGGTCGGTGAAGCCGAACGTGGTGACCTGCAGCGACCGCCGCACGTCGAACGGCAGGATCACCGAGCTGCGCCACTGCGCCGGGTTGGTCACGTTCCAGGTGGCGTCGGCGGCGAACTGCGCGCTGCCGTCGTTCGCCGCCAGCACCACGTTGTCCGACTGGTGCCGCAGGAACGAGCCCGGGAAGTTGTACGACGCGAACGACGTGCCGCCGGTCGCCAGCCCGGCGCGCGAGCACCAGGTGGCGTCGGCCCGGAACGTACCACCGGTGTCGGCGTCGATCCGGACCTGCCCGCTCGCGTGCCGCAGGAATTTGCCGGGGAAGTTGACCGACTCGAACGAGTAGCAGTGCGGGTCGGCCAGACCGGCGACGGTCCGGAACGACGCGTCCTGCCGCGCGGTGTCCCCGCTGATCACGTCGGTGCGGGCCAGGGAGTTCGCGTGCCGCAGGTAGCGGTTCGTCAGCCCGGCGTTGGTCACCTGGAACGAGCGGACGTGCCCCAGGGTGAGCGGCGCCGCCGCGTTCTGGTTCTTGGACGCGTTGATCAGATTGGTCAGCGCGGTCCGCACCTGGCCGGTGTCCACCTTCTGCACCTGACGGTCATAGGTGAACAGCCCGTTGTACTCGCCCTCCACGTCGGTGATCTCGGTGTAGACGAATCCGGACAGGCCCCTCGACGTCATCAGCCGCTCGGAGTCCCGGATCATCCCGGTGAACCGGTCGTTGAGCTGCGCGTTCGACGACATCTGCTCGTACGCGAAGAACTTGCCGTCCGGGCTGTACTCGTGCCCCGGCGTGCGCAGGCCGAGCCCGCCGAACTCGCCCAGGATGGACACCCGCGACGCGGTCGGCGCCGGCGCGTCCGGTCCGGTGTAGATGTGCCAGTCGATGATGTCGCCGGTGCCCGGGTCGCCCTTGGACGCGCAGCAGTTGAAGCCGCTGTGCGGGTTCATCAGCCGGGTGGAGTCGTAGCTCTCCAGGTCCCGGGTGATCCGCTGGGTGTCGGCCAGGTTCCACTCGCCCCAGCCCTCGTTGAACGGGACGTAGGTGACCACCGACGGGAAGGCCCGGTGCTCGTCGATGATCTCGTGGGCCTCGGTCTCGTACTCGGCGATCTGAGCGGCCGTCCGGTTCGCGTCGAACGGGATGGTCGACGGGATGTCCTGCCAGACCAGCAGCCCGAGCCGGTCCGCCCAGTAGTACCAGCGGGCGGGCTCCACCTTGATGTGCTTGCGGACCATGTTGAAGCCCAGGTCCTTGTGCTTCTGCAGGTCCGAGGCGAGCGCCGCGTCGGTGGGCGCGGTGTACAGCCCGTCGGGCCAGAAGCCCTGGTCGAGGGTGCCGGCCTGGAAGACGAACTCGCCGTTCAGGGTCGGGCGCAGCACCCCGTTGACCAGCTTGGTGCCGACCTCGCGCATGCCGAAGTAGCTGGTCACCTGGTCGACGGTGGCGCCGGACGCGTTGCGCAGCGAAACGCGCAGGTTGTAGAGGTAGGGATCGTCGGGCGACCACAGGCGCGGGTTGGGCACCGGGACGGTGAATTCGGTGAACCCACCGACGGAGCTGCCGACGACCGTCGAACCCGCCAGCGCCTCGGCGAGCACGCTGTAACCGGACACGTTTCCGCGCGTGAAGACGCGAACTCGCGCCGTCTTACCCGAGATATTCGGATAAATATCGACAGAGAACAACGAGGACGTAGCGGTCGGCTCGAGCCACACCGTCTGCCAGATCCCCGAGGTCGGCGTGTAGAAGATGCCACTGGGGTTGTTGGTCTGCTTGCCGATCGGCTGCTTCTCCCCGCGACCGTCCGTCGGGTCGTACACCCGCACGATGATCTCGTTGGTGCCGCCGTTCAGAGCGTCGGTGACGTCCACCTCGAACCGGTCGTAGCCGCCCCTGTGGGTGGTCACCTGCCGGCCGTTGACCCAGACCGTGGCCTCGTAGTCGACGGCGCCGAAGTGCAGCTGCACCCGCCGGCCGCTCCACGCCGCCGGCACGGTGAAGGTCCGGCGGTAGAACATCAGGTCACGGTCGTCGTTGCGCATGATCCCGGAGAGCGCCGACTCCACCGGGTACGGCACCAGGATCCGCTCCGGCAGCGTCTGCCCGACCGGCGGCGCGGCGTTGCGGTCGACCGTCGCCGGGTTGAGGAACTGCCATTCGCCGTTGAGCGACTGCCAGTCCGGGCGGGTCATCTGCGGGCGCGGATATTCGGGGAGCGGGTTGGTCGTGGACACCTGATTGGTCCACGGGGTGGTGAGCGGGGGTGTCTTGGGGGTGACGGCCGCGGCCGGGCTGCCGGTGGCGGCGATGCCACCGGCGACCAGCGCGAATGCGGCCACCGCTCGGAGGACGAGGCGGCGCATCTGACTCCTTAGGGGGATGGGGTGCGTCGGACCCGGGCGAGGTAGGTCTGAGCCACCACGACAGCGGCGAGGAAGGCGCCGCTGATCACCTGCTGCCAGTTGCTGTTGACGTCACCGTTCTGGTTGATCAGGTTCTGGATGACGCCGAGCAGCAGCACACCCGCGACCGTGCCGGCGATGGACCCGGCGCCACCGGTGAGCAGGGTGCCGCCGATGACGACGGCGGCGATGGCATCGAGCTCCATGCCGCCGCCGAGCACGGTGACGCCGGAGCCGAGCTTGGCCGCGTTGATCGCACCGGCCAGGCCGGCGAGCAGGCCGGAGAGCAGGTAGACCCCGACCTTGATCCGGCGTACCGGCAGGCCCATCAGCGCCGCGGCGTCCTCGCTGCCGCCGATCGCCTGCACGCCGTGACCGAACCGGGTGCGGTTGAGCAGCAGCACCCCGAGCAGCACCAGCACCGCGGTCAGCCAGACCTGGACGCCGACGCCGAGCAGCGAGCCGGTGCCGATCCGGTGGAAGGCGTCGCTCTCCACCAGGTAGGTGGTCGAGCCCTGGTCGCTGATGCTGCGCATCAGACCGCGGGCGCCGAGGAGCGAGGCCAGGGTCACGATGAAGGGCGCCATCTGCGTTCGCGAGATCAACACCCCGTTCAGTACGCCGATCGCCCCGCACACCAGCAGCGGCGCGGCCAGCGCGGCGGCGAAGCCGTACTGGGAGGCCCAGGCGGCGACCACCCCGCCGAGCGCGTAGAGCGAGCCGACCAACAGGTCGATGCCACCCGTGATGATCACGAAGGTCATCCCGAGCGCGATCAGCATCGGTGGCGCCGCGGCGACCAGGATCGTCCCGGCGTTGTCCACGCTGCGGAACCCGGGGAACAGGGCGAGGCTGACCACCACCACGGCGAACAGCACGGCGAGCGCACCCTGGCGCTGCACCACCCCGGACATCCGGCCGGGGCTCGCGGGAAGTGTGGCGGACATGGTCACCGGGTCCTCCTCTCCCGGGCCACGTAGACCGCGACCAGGATGATCACGGCCTGCACCATCTCGGTGGTGGACGGCGGGAGATCGTGTTTGATCATGGTGGCGACCACCAGTTGCATGAGCAGGGCGCCGGCCACGGTGCCGAGCACCCGGACCCGGCCGCCGGTGAGCGGCGTGCCGCCGACCACCACCGCGGTGATCGCGGAGAGCTCGATCAGCAGGCCGACTGCCGAGGCGTCGCTGGACTGGATCCGCGAGACCGAGAGCAGGCCGGCGATCGCGGCGAGCACCGCGCAGAGCACGTAGACCCCGATCAGGACCCGCTTGACCGGCAGGCCGGCCAGCTCGGCCGCGGGCCGGTTGCCGCCGATGGCGAGCAGCCGCCGGCCGAACACGGTGCGCCGGATCACGAACGCGACCACCAGCACCAGCAGCGCGGCGGTCCACACCAGCACCGGGACGCCGAGCAGGTCACCGGAGCCGAGGTAGAGGAAGTCCTCGTTGCGGATGTCCTTGAGCTGGCCACCGGAGATCACCACGGCCAGACCGCGGCCGCCGACGAACAGCGCCAGGGTGGCCACGATCGGTTGCAGGCCGACCTTCGCCACCAGCAGGCCGTTGGCCAGCCCGACGGCGACCCCGGCCAGCAGCGAGACGCCGATCGCGGCGACCACGCCGTAGCCCAGGTAGAGCGGGATCAGCGCGGCGGTCAGCGCCATCACCGAGCCGACCGAGAGGTCGATGCCCTCGGTGCCGATCACCAGCGCCATGCCCATCGCCACGATCACCACGGGCGCCGCCTGGATCAGCTGGATCCGCAGGTTGCTCAGGGTCAGGAAGTACGGCGTGAACGCGATGTTGTACGCGATCAGCAGCAGGATGGCGGCGTAGACCCCGTACTTGGGCAGCCACGCCTTGTCGAACGCCCACCGCGGGCGGGCGAGAGCTTCAGTGGTCATCCGCGGCCTCCGCGATCGTGGCCATCAGGTCCTCGGTGGTCACCCGGTCGCCGGTCAGCGTGCCGACCACCACGCCGTCGCGCAGCACCACCACCCGGTGGGCGCCCTCGACCAGCTCCTCGGCGTCCGAGGAGACCAGCACGACGCCGAGCCCCTCGCCG
Organism: Actinoplanes ianthinogenes; assembly: GCF_018324205.1. Classification (NCBI taxonomy): domain Bacteria; kingdom Bacillati; phylum Actinomycetota; class Actinomycetes; order Micromonosporales; family Micromonosporaceae; genus Actinoplanes; species Actinoplanes ianthinogenes. The sequence goes on along the minus strand of NZ_AP023356.1, from coordinate 7,023,284 downwards.
GCCAGCTCGTCGATCAGCGCCTGCACCTCGGCCTTGGCGCCGACGTCGATGCCCCGGGTCGGCTCGTCCAGCAGCAGCACCTTGGGGCCGGTGGCGAGCAGCCGGGCCAGCAGCACCTTCTGCTGGTTGCCGCCGGACAGGTCGCCGACCACCTGGTGCGGGCTGGACGCCTTGATCCGCAGCCGCTTCATGTAGATGTCCACGACCTCGTCGATCTTCCGGTCGCTGACCAGGCCCATCCTGGTCATCCGGGGCAGGATGGCCAGCGCGATGTTGTCCCGGATGGACAGCCCCGGGACGATCCCCTCGGCCTTGCGGTCCTCCGGCTGGGTCGCCACGCCGGCCTTCACCGCGCGTACCGTGCTGGGCCTGGTCAGCCTGACGCCGTCCACCTCGATCTCGCCGGCGTCCACCGGGTAGGCCCCGCCGATCGCCTTGACGGTCTCGCTGCGGCCGGCGCCGAGCAGGCCGCCGAGCCCGACCACCTCGCCGGGGCGCACCTCGAAACTGATGCCGTCGAGCCGCGGCCGGCTGGTCAGACCGGTCACCCGGAGCACCGGCTCGCCGGCCTCGTCACGGACCGGCACCTCGGTGAAACTGGTGAAGTCCTCGCCGAACTCGCGGCCCAGCATCAGCGAGACGAGCTTGCGGCGTTCCAGGTCGGCCATCCGGCCGGTGTGCACCAGCTTGCCGTCGCGCAGGATGGTGACCGTGTCACAGATCCGGTAGAGCTCGTCGAGCCGGTGCGAGACGTAGATGATGCCGATCCCCCGGGCGTGCAGGTCCCGGATCACCCCGAACAGGGTCTCCACCTCGCGTGGCTCCAGCGACGAGGTGGGCTCGTCCATCACCACGACCTTGGCGTCGATCATCACGGCCCGGGCCAACGCGACCATCTGCTGCGCGCCGAGCGGCAGGGTGCCGAGCCGGCGGCGCGCGTCGGTGCGGACGCCGTAACCGGACAGGATCTCGGTGGCCTCGCGCACCATCCGGGCCTCGTCCAGCAGGCCGAACCGGTTGCGCGGCTCGCGGCCGAGGAACAGGTTGTGCGCCACGCTCATCAGCGGGACGAGGTTGACCTCCTGATAGATGGTCGAGATCCCGGCGCGCTGGGCGTCCAGCGGGGTGCCGAACCGGGCCGGCTCACCCCGGTACCGCAGCTCGCCGCCGTCCGGCTGGTACACCCCGGTGAGTACTTTGATCAACGTCGACTTGCCGGCGCCGTTCTCCCCCACGAGCGCGTGCACCTCACCCGGATTCAGGGTGAAGGACACCCCGTCCAGCGCACGCACACCCGGGAAGATCTTGGAGACACCGGCCACTTCCAGCAGCGCCATGCGCCGCCCTCCTCCGTGCCGGACCGGCGCCCGGCCTCGCGGGCCGGGCGCCGGCGTATCGCTCAGTACGCGCTGGTGATGTCGGTCTTGGCGTTGCTCTCGTCGTACGACCGGTCCTGGATGATGATGTCCTGGCCGACCGGCTTGCCACCGAAGAAGTCGGTCGCGGTGGAGAAGGCCAGCGGGCCGAAACGCGGGTTCGACTCGATGACCGAGTAGATCCAGCCGTCGATGATCGCCTGGACCGCGCCCTTGGTGCCGTCGATCGACACGATCTTCACGTCGCCGGCCTTCTTGCCGGCGCCCTTCAGCGCGGTGATCGCGCCCAGGGCCATCTCGTCGTTCTCGCCGTAGATGCCGTTGATCTTCGGGTTGGACTGCAGCAGCTGCTCGGCGACCTTCTGCCCGTCCTCCCGGGAGAAGTTGCCGGTCTGCTCGAAGGTCACCTTGATCTCCGGCGCGACCTTGGCGATCTCGTCCTTGAAGCCGCTGGTCCGCAGCGTGGTGACGTTGTTGCCGGGGGCGCCCAGCAGGATCGCCACCTCGCCCTTGTTGCCCAGCGCCTTGGCCATCGCGTCGGCGGCCCGCTTGCCCTGCTCGGCGAAGTCCGAGCCGATGAAGCTCAGGTAGTCCTTGCAGGCGGTGGCGTTGATCTTCCGGTCGATGGTGATGATCGGGATGTGCTTGGCGGACGCCTTGGCGAACACCGAGTCCCAGCCGTCCGAGTTGAGCGGCGCGATGATCAGCAGCTGGACGCCGCCGTCGATCATCTGCTCCACGTCGGCGATCTGCTTGGGGAACTGCGAGTTCGCGTTCGTGGTCTTCAGGTTGGTGATGCCCAGCTTCGCGGCCTCGTCCTTGATGGACTGCGTCTCCGCGATCCGGAACGGGTTCGCCTCCTTCTCCGACTGGGAGAAGCCCACCTGCGCCGTCTTCAAGTCGATCTTGGAGGCGCCGTACTGGTCGGAGGTGCAGGTGGCGGCGTTGGGTGCGGCGGACTGCACGACCTGGGTGGCGGCGGGGCCCGCGCTGGAGCCGCCGCCGGTCGCCCCGGAGTCCTCGCTCTTGGCACAGGCGCCGGCGCCGAGCAGCAGCGCGGCGGCGGCAAAGGTGGCGGCAACGGTTTTCGGGCGCACGGAACTGACGTTATTGAACATGGAGCCCCCTCAAAGCCAAACGGCTTCACACGCAAACGGTGGTGGACCACTCACTTGTCCGATCAGGAACTCACACATTCACCCATCGACGCTCGTTATCTGTCAAGACCCCTAACCGTAATCGGGGCGAAACGTGACATCACCGCGTTGTGAACGCTCACGTACGGACGGTGCCGCAGGCCGCGGCGTGACCCGACCGGCCGGGGCCCCGACTGGCGTGCATGAACACGCATAACGCGTAAAGGCGGAGGGGATGCTCATTCGGGGCGCTCAGGTCGTACCGAAAACCGGTTTTGATCAACAACCGGGCGGCAACCGGCGGCGCACCCGATGGCACCCGGGGGCCCGCACCTTGGGTTCACCGCGCCGCCGTTCCGGACGACATCCGGGCGACGGCGTGCCCTCGGTTGAAAGGATCTTCCATGTCGGTGACGGCCTTCGAGACCTGCTCGCTGGACGTGCTGGTGGACACGCGGACCGCCGCGGTGACCGACCTGTTCCTGGCGGGGCTGCTGGTCCGGGACCGGTTGCAGGAGATCCTGGACGAGGTCGCCGGGGAGCTGAAGGCCCCGATCGCCGGGATCAACCTGGTCCGCGAGGACGCCGTGCTGTTCGCGGCCGCGACCGGCGCGCCGGCCTGCCTCGACGACCCGGGCGGCATGCCCGCCGAGTGGGCGCCGTGCAGCCGGGTGGCCGGCCACGACAGCCCGCTGGTGATCGGCGACCTGCACGCCGGGACCTGGGGGTTCTTTCCGCCGTCGGCACTGTTCGGCGCGATGCGGACCTATGCCGGGGTGCCGCTGCGCCGGCACGGCGTGGTGGCCGGCACGCTGTTCATCATGTCCGACGTGTCGGACGTCTTCGACGAGGAGACGATCGCGCGGCTCGAGGACCGGGCCGGCGAGGTGATGCGGATCCTGGCACCGTGACGTCCGGCGCTCCTACAGCTGATTGATTCTGATCATGTTGCCGGCCGGGTCGCGGAAGGCGCAGTCGCGGATCCCGTAAGGCTGGTCGGCCGGCTCCTGGACCACGTCGGCGCCACCGGCCACCAGCCGCTCGAAGACGGCGTCGACGTCCTCGGCCCCCAGGATCAGACCGGCGTAGGTGCCTTTCGCCATCATCTCGGCGATCATCCGCCGCTCGTCCTCGGTGATGCTGGGATCGACGGCCGGCGGCGTCAGCACGATCGAGGTCGACTGGCCTTTCGGTCCGACCGTGATCCAGCGCATGGCGCCGTAACCGACGTCCTTGCGGATCTCGAAACCGAGGACGTCACGGTAGAAGGCGACGGACGCCTCCGGGTCGGTGTGCGGCAGGAAACTCGCGTGAATGGTGATGTCCATGCCGCCCATGCTAGGAACGCGCAGCCTGGCGGGCTTCTCGATTCCTGACCGGTCTGGTCACCTGTTTCGCCACGCAACTCGGAATGCCCTCGGTGGCGCCGGACTGGGTTTTCCGGTACTCACTCGGGGAGACGCCGACCAGCTGGGTGAACCGGGTGCTGAAGGTGCCCAGCGACGAACACCCCACCGCGAAGCAGACCTCGGTGACGCTGAGATCGCCGCGGCGCAGCAGGGACATGGCCCGCTCGATGCGGCGGGTCATCAGGTAGCCGTAAGGGGACTCGCCGAAGGCGAGCTTGAACTCCCGGCTGAGGTGGCCGGCGGACATGTTCGCCCCGCGGGCCAGGGCTTCGACGTCGAGCGGCTGAGCGTAATCGCGGTCGATGCGATCCCGCACGCGCCGAAGCCGGACGAGGTCACGCAGCCGTTCCGGTGCCCCCGATCTGCTCATTCCCGCATCCTGCCACGGCGGATCGCGCGGCGGCTTCCCGCGAAGGACCCACTTCAAGATCCTTATATACGCGGGTCCGCCGGGGTACGGACCGCATGCTCCCGCGCGAGCCGGGGTCCGTGGGTGGTCCGGGAGATCTAACCCAGGAGGCGGGCCAGGTCGGCCAGGGTGTCGACGGTGAGGTCGGCTTCCAGGCCGCGCAGGCCCGCGGTGCGGGCGCCGGCGGCCCGGCCGGCCCGGACGCCGACCTCCGCGTCCTCGACGACCAGGCAGGTCGCGGGCGGGACGCCGAGGATGGCGGCGGCTTTGAGGTAACCGTCCGGGGCGGGTTTGCCGGCCGCGATGTCCTCGACGGTGACCAGCACGGGCGGCACGATGCCGGCGGCGGCCAGCCGGGCGTTGGCGAGGCGGATGTCCGCGCTGGTCACGACCGCCCAGGGGAGGCCACGGCGGGCGAGGGTGCCGAGGAGCTCGGCGGCGCCGGGGCCCGCGGTGACGTCCGAGAGGTCGTCGTATTGGAGAGCCAGTTGGCGGGCGGCGGCGATGCCGGTCTCGGCGGCCGGGAGGAAGCGGCGGACGGTCGTCTCGGCGGGCGCGCCGTGGGCGACGGCCAGGACCGCGTCCGGGTCCACGCCGTGCTCGGCCGACCAGGTGCGCCAGGCTCGCTCCACGGCGGCGTGCGACTCCACCAGGGTGCCGTCCATGTCGAGCAGTACGGCCTTGATGTCCGACAGATCCACCGTGACCCCCTCCGATGTTTATGCTCTCCGGTAGAGCATAAACATCGGAGAGCGGGCGGTTCAGTACCCCGGGTGGGAGTTCCCGCTCGGGCCGAGATCGTCCGGGTCGGTGTAGTCGGCGTAACCGGGCGCCGGACCCGGATCGCCCGGGCGCGGCTGGCCGGGTTGGGGCTGGCCGGGCTGGGCGGGACCGGGCTGCTGGGTGGGATAGCCCGGCTGCGCCTGTCCCGGCTGCGGCTGGGTCGGGTATCCCGGTGCCGGACCACGACCGGGATCGGAGCCGGGGGCCGCGTGACGGGGCGGCGGCGGGTAGTCGTACGGATCCTCCTCGTCGAGCGGCTCCCCGTAGGCGTTGGTGGCCGGCGGCGGCGCGGCCTCCGCCGGCGCCGGCGCCGCGTGCTGCGCGGCGTAGACGGTGGCCGGCCCGGGCGCCGGCTCCAGCGCGGCGGTGAGCGCCGCCAGGATCGCGTCCAGCCGCGGCCGCAGCATCTGCCAGTCCCGCCCGCTCGCCACCGCCTCGTTCTCCGCGTCCACCGCGATCACCAGGTCGCGCAGCATCCCGCCGATCCCACCGGCGTACGAGGACCGCTCCTCGTCCGGCGCCGTCGCCACCACGGCGGCCCAGCGCGCCTCCAGCGACGTCAGGTCGTCGCGCACCGGCGGCCAGGCCAGTCCCCGCTGCCCGGGGTCGGCCGTGGTCAGCACCGGCGGAAGGCGCACGCCGAGCACCGTCCGGGTCTCCCCGGCCAGCCCGCGCGTCTCCCCGTCCCAGGCGGTGACCTTCCGGTTGCGGCCGTAGAGCAGCGCCCCGACCAGGCCGGTGAGCAGCGCGATCAGCAGCAGCCAGCCCCAGGCCCCGCCGCTGCTCTCGTCCTCACCGGCGGCCGGCTCGGCGACGACGGCCGAGGTGGAGGTCGCGGTCGGCTCCGGCTCCTCGGTCTCGGTGGGTTCCTGGGTCTTCGTGGGTTCCTGGGTCTTCGTGGGTTCCTGGGTCTTGGTCGGTTCCTGGGTCTTGGTGGGTTCCTGGGTCTTGGTCGGTTCCGGCTTCTCGGTCGTCTTCGTCGGCTCCGCGGTCCGGCTCTCCCGGGTGCGGGTCGGCTCCGGCTCCGAGGTCGTCGTGGTCTCGTCCCCGGTGGGCGTCGGACGGGTCCGGTCCGCGGTGTTCTCCACGGACGGGCGGTTCGACGGCAGCCCCTCCGGCTTGTTCTCCCCGCTGCACGCCGCCGGACCGGCGAGCAGCAGCCCGGCCAGCGCGAGCGCCGCGACCGGGCGCCGATTTCGCAGAGACTCCATCGCTTCCTCACTCCTAGCCGGCACGAGAGAACAAGGGGGGAGGCGGGGCGCCGGCCCATCAAGTGGCGGCACTACGGCCGGCGCCCCGCAACGCCACGGACGACCCCCATCGGCCGCGGCGTTCCATGAGGAGAAGTCGGTCAGGCCACGACCTGGAGGTCGTGACTGGTGTTGTTGAGGCGCCGGCCACCGGTCTCGGTCACCGTGACGATGTCCTCGATCCGCACGCCGAGCCGCCCGGGCAGGTAGATCCCCGGCTCGATGGAGAAGCACATCCCGGGGACGAGCGGCTGCTCCTCCCCCTCGACCATGTACGGCGGCTCGTGCGTGGTCAGCCCGATCCCGTGCCCGGTCCGGTGGATGAAGTACTCGCCGTACCCGGCCTCGTCGATCACCCGCCGCGCCATCCGGTCGACCTCCTGGCACGGGATGCCGGGGCGGACCGCCTCGAACGCGGCCTGCTGCGCCCGCCGGACCACGTCGAAGATCTCCTGCTCGTCCGCGGTCGGCGGTCCGACGTGCACGGTCCGGGTGGTGTCCGAGCCGTAGGAGTCCTTGAGCCCGCCGAAGTCGAGCACCACCATGTCGCCGCGCCGGATCACCCGGTCGCCCATCTCGTGGTGCGGGTTGGCGCCGTTGGGACCGGACCCGACCACGGTGAAGTCCACCTGGGAGTGCCCGTGCTCGGTCAGCAGGCGGGCCAGGTCGTTGCCGACCTCGCGTTCGGTGCGGCCCTCGAAGCGTACCGAAATGATCTGCTCGTAAGCCGCGTCGGCGGCGGCCCCGGCGGCCGCGAGCCGGTCCACCTCGTCGGCGTCCTTGACCGCCCGCAGCATCGGCAGGCTGCCGGTCATCGACGTGTAGGACGAGTCGGGCAGCGCCTTCTGGAGACCGAGCAGGTGCATCGCCCAGGCCGAGTCGGAGATCGCGTAGCGGCCGCTCGGGTCCAGCAGGCGCGCCGCCGCGGCGTACGGATCGGTCCCGTCCGCCCAGTCGGTGATCGCCACCGGGGCGCCCTCGGCGTCCGGGCGTTCCAGCACCGGCACGATCAGGTGCGGGTCGTGGTCGGCGTCCAGCACCAGCATGGTGATCCGCTCGGTGATCGCGGTCGGCTGGTACCCGGTGAAGTAGGTCAGGTCGGGACCGGGTGTGACGAGCAGCCCGGTGAGGCCGGCCTCGGCCGCCTGCGCCACCGCGCGTTCCATCCGCTGGACGTAGTCCTTGCTGGTGAACGGGGTCATCGAGCACCTCCGGTAGTCGCCGGCTGCGGCCGGGTCGGAATCGTGTGGCTGGTCGCCGCGGCTGCGGCCGCGAGGTGGACGGCGGTGGCCGGCTCGGACCTGTGCCGGCGCAGCAGGAGCACCAGGGCCACCCCGGCGGCGGACATCAGCGCCAGCAGCAGCGCGCCGGCGCCGAGCCCGTCCGAGATCCCCTCGGGGGTGGTCCGGCCGGCGGTGGCCGCGGCGGAGACGGTGGCCGCGGCGGCGACCGCGAGGGATCCGCCCACGTAGCGGGCCATGTTGGAGATGCCGGAGGCCTGGCCGACCTCGTCGGCGTCGACCGCGCTGGTCGAGGCGGACGACGCCGGGCCGTTGGCCAGCCCGAGACCGACCGAGAGGACGATCAGCGGGAGGACGAAGGCGCCGTAGCCCCAGGACGGGCTGACGAAGATGAGCGCCGCGCAGCCGACCGTGGAGAGTCCGAAACCGATCGCTACCGCGTACCTCGGGCCGATCTTCACCGCGAGCGGCGTGATCACCGGGGTGATCGCGATCATCGCGGCCGCGGCCGGCAGCGTGGCCAGGCCGGCCTCCAGCGCGGTCATCCCGAATCCGTTGGGGTCCTGGAAGTAGAGGCTGAGCAGGTACATCAGCGCGTTGATCACGCCGGCCACCAGCAGGATCGCCAGCGCGGCGCCGACCAGCACCCGGTTGCGCAGCAGCTGGAGGTCGACCAGCGGCGCGGTGGCGCGCCGCTCGGCCCAGACGAACCCGACGCCGCCGAGCACCGCGATCACCAGGCAGATGACGGTCGGCGCGGAGAACCAGCCCCAGTCGCCGCCCTCGCTGAGCGCCAGCACCAGCGGGACCAGCAGGACCGCGACCAGGACGGTGCCGAGCACGTCGATCTGCCGGGGCCGGTCCGGGTCGCGGGACTCCTTCACGGTGAACCAGGTCAGCGGGATGCACAGGGCGGCGATCAGCGCGTCGATCCAGAACAGTCCCTGCCAGCCGGTCGAGTCGACCAGCACGCCGCCGAGCAGCGGACCGGCCGCGCCGCCGACCGCGGACGCGGCGCCCCACAGCGTGATCGCCTTCATCTGCCCGGCGCCGGACGAGTCCACCGAGAGCAGGCTCATCCCGCAGGCCAGGATGGTCGAGCCGGCCGCGCCCTGGATCATCCGGCCGGCGATCACCCCGGCCGCCGCCGAGGAGAGGGCGATCAGCGCGCAGGACAGGACGAACAGGACCAGGCCGCCGAGGAAGATCCGGCGGCGGCCGAAGACGTCGCCGAGCGCGCCGGAGGTGACGATCACCGCGGCGCCGACCAGCATGTACCCGGTCACCGCCCACTGCAGCGTGTCCACCGAGGCGCCGACGTCCTCGCTGATCGCCGGGAGCAGGATCGTCACGGCGGACGTGTTGGCGTTCACCACCAGCGCGGACACACAGGCCGCGAGCAGGACACCGAGTCCTGCCGCGCGGTTGGTCGTTGCCGGTGAATCCGTCGCCGCCATGGGCCGCCCCTCCCTTTCGATGCCGCCAGCCTCTCCGGCGCCGGCGCGTACCGGCATCGTTCGTGCCGGATGAATCGCCGGGCCGCGGAACCGCCTACCTTCGGAGCCCATGGCCGCATCGACCATGCCGCTCACCCCCGCTGACGAGCAGGATCTGCAACAGTTCCTGCTGTTCCTGGGCAGCGCGCTCACCGCCGCCGGCGAGGCGGTCAACCAGATCGAGGAGCACCTGTCGAGGGTCGCGGCCGCGTACGGCGCCCCGCACGCCAGGTTCAGCGTGCTGCCCACCTACGTGGTGGTGTCCCTGGAACCGGGCCGGCCGGCCACCCTGGAGCCGACCCGGCAGCTGCGCGGCGGCCTCCGGCTGGACCAGACGGCCGCCCTGTTCGACCTGCTCCGGGTCGCCCAGCGGGGCGAGGTGCCGCCCGCGACGGGTAGCCGCCAGGTGCTCGCCGCGGTGGACATGCCCCCGCGGTTCGGGCCGGTCACGCGGGTGACCGGGCACGCCGTGCTGATCGTCGGCATCTGCCTGATCCTGGCCCCCACCTGGGGCGACGTCGCGCTGGCCGGCCTTTTCGGGGTGCTGATCGGGGTGCTCCGGCTGGTCGGCGGCCGCTGGGCCAGCGTCCAGATGATCATGCCGGTGATCGCCGCGTTCGCCGTCTCGGCGATCACCTTCGTGCTGGCCGGCGGCGGGTGGCTGGAGGCCGACCTGCGAGCCATGGTGGCGCCGCTGGTGACCTTCCTGCCCGGGGCGATGCTGACCATGGGCGTGGTGGAGCTGTCCGCGTACGAGATGATCACCGGCTCCAGCCGGCTGGTCGCCGGGGCCCTCCAGCTCATGCTGCTCGCCTTCGGGATCATCGGCGCGGCGCACGTCACCGGCGTGCCGGCACCGGCCGCGCCCAGCGACGTGGCGCCGAACACGGTCGGCTGGTGGGCGCCCTGGGCGGGTGTCCTGATCGTCGGGATCGGCAACTACCTGCTGCACGCCGGGCCACCACGCTCGTTCGGCTGGCTGCTGCTGGTGCTCTACTCCGGCTACCTCGCGCAGTACCTCGGGAATCTGTTGCTCGGCGGCTACCTGAGCGGGTTCGTCGGGGCGCTGGCCCTGACCGTGGTGGCCTACCTGGTGGAACGCCGGCCCTCGGGGCCACCGGCGCTGGTCTCGTTCCTGCCCGGGTTCTGGCTGCTGGTGCCAGGCGCGCTCACCCTGATCGGGGTGACCGAGTACCTCGGGCAGGACACGGTACGCGGGGTGCAGGACGTGATCGGCTCGATCGGCACGATGGTCGCCATCGCGCTCGGGGTGCTGTGCGGGCACCCGCTGGTCCGGGCCATGACCCGATGACCACCGAGAAGGAGCTGCTGGGACTGCTCGGGCCGCTGAGCGAGTGGCTGCTCAGCTCCAGTTTCGAGGGGACGATGCGGTGCGAGGCGATCGTCCGGGAGGTGGCCGCGGCGTACGGGCACACCGTGGAGGCGACCTTTCTGGCCGACGCGGCGCTGGTCACCGTCGGGGACCGTACGCTGTCCTTCGCCCGGGAGCCCGGCGTCCCGCCCCTGCACCAGGTTTCCACGATCAAGGGCCTCCTGCGCGAGATCAGCGAGGCCGATCTGTCCGCGCCGGACGCGGCCGCCCGACTCGCGGCGATCCGCCGCGAGCCCGGCCGCTGGTCGCGGCCGTGGCGGGTGCTCGGGCTGGTCGCCTTCACCGTCGGCTTCGGGATCTCGGTGCAGGCCACCTGGCAGCAGGTCGGCGTCTCGGCCCTGACCGGCCTGCTGATCGGCCTGCTGGTGGTGGCCGGCAACCGCCACCGCCGCCTGGTCCTGATCGAGCCGTTCCTCGCCTCGCTGCTGGTCACCACGGTGGTGCTGACGATCTACGAGCACGGCCTGATCGACGGCGGCCCGATCCAGCTGATCGTCCCGGCGCTGTTCTACTTCATCCCCGGGGACGCGATCAGCGCGGCCGCCCTGGAGCTGGCGGTGAACCGGATGACCGCGGGCGCGGCCCGGCTGGTCTACAGCACGGTGGTGCTGCTGGTCCTGGCGTTCGGCGCGCTGATGGCGACGGTCCTGCTCCAGGTGCCGCAGAGCCGGCTGTTCGACACCACCGTGCCAGGCAATCTCGGCCCGGCCGGTGTGTGGGGCGGCTGGGTGCTGTTCGCGGCCGGGGTGATGCTGACCTTCTCGATGGCGCCGCGGGACTTCCCGTGGGCGCTCGGGCTGGTGCTGCTCACCGCCGCCGTGGTCGAGGCCGGGACGCGCGCGCTGGGCGATCCGGCCGGCACGTTCCTGGGCGCCGTGGTGATGATGGCGACCGCGCTGCTGCTCGGCCGGCGGCCCGGGATGCCGCCCGCCTACGTGCTCTACCTGGGCGCCTTCTACGTGCTCACGCCCGGGTCGCACGGCCTGCGCGGGCTGGAGAGCTGGATCGGCGGCGACCCGATCCAGGGGGTGACCGGGCTCGCCGACATGGTGTCGCTGCTGGTCGCGATCGCGGTCGGGATGCTCGTCGGGGCGGCTTCGGTAGGACGTTTCATCCGTCCGGGGTGACGCTTTCACCAGGCGAAATCCGGACCCTTGGGTGATATGCGGAGACGTAACCCGGTGGAGCCGGTGCTGTTGATGTTCCCGCTCGGCCTGTTCCTGGTCGCGACGATCCTGGACCTGGCCACCCTGGCCGGCGCCCCGTCGATGGTGGGCACTCTGGCGTACTGGAATGTGCTCGCCGGTCTGGCCGGCGGCATCTTCGCCGCCGTGGTCGGGCGCCCGCGAGCCGCGATCCTGCTCGCCGACCTGGGCGTGCTGTTCCTCTTCGCGGTGCTCGTGATGATCCGGGTACGGACCAGCGACCGCACCGTCGATCCCGGCCTCTTCCTGCTCGAACTTCTCGGCTGCCTGTCAGCTCTTGCCGCGTCCTGGTACGGCGGCCGTCTCGATCCGAACCGCTCTCCAGGGATGAGGCGACCCACATCCAGGCACGCCGATGATTCCGCCGGGATTACGACTACCCGAAGGGAGGCAGCGTGAGCGCTGAGGCGGAAAACCAAGCGACACAGCCGCCGAAATCCGCGCGAGCGGTGTCCTACATCTCCTGGGTGGCGCTGGCGCTGATGACCACCAGCTCGGTGGCAAGTCTTCGCCCATCGCCGACCATGGCGGTCTACGGCCTCGCCAGCATCTTCCTCTACATCGTGCCGGCCATCGTCTTCCTGCTGCCGACCGCGCTGGTCTCGGCGGAGCTGGCGTCCGGCTGGAACGGCGGCGTCTACAACTGGGTGAGCCAGGGCCTGTCGAAGCCGATGGGCTTCCTCGCGGTCTGGTGCCAGTTCGCGATGACCATCTTCTACTACCCGAGCCTGCTGGGCTTCGTGGCCAGCACGCTGGCCTATGTGATCAACCCGGATCTGGCGTCCAGCGGCCTGTGGACCGCGATCGTGATCATGGTCTGCTACTGGGCCGGCGTCTGGGTCTCGTCCCGCGGCACCAAGGGCGTCGCCGGCCTGGCCAGCGGCGGCCTGATCATCGGCACCCTGATCCCCGGCGCACTGCTGGTGATCCTGGGCATCGCGTTCCTCGGCCAGGGCAACGAGTCGGCCGCGCCGATGACCGCCGACCACCTGCTGCCGACCTGGGCGGGCCTGTCCAGCCTGGTGCTGATCGTGAACAACTTCCTGTCCTACTCGGGCATGGAGATGAACGCGGTGCACGTCTCCTCGCTGCGCAAGCCCGGCAAGGAGTTCCCGCGGGCGATGTTCCTGGCCATGGGCCTGGTGCTGCTCATCTTCATCCTGCCCGCGCTGGCGATCAGCTGGATCGTGCCGGCCGACGAGCTGTCGCTCACCGCCGGTGTGATGCAGGCGTTCGACGCGGTGTTCGCCGCGTTCGACTCGCAGTGGCTCACCCCGATCCTCGGCGTCATGCTGGTGGCCGCCTCCCTGGGTGGCATGCTCACCTGGCTGGCCGGCCCGTCCCGGGGCCTGCTGCTGATCTCCCGCACCGAGGGTTACCTGCCGCCGTACCTCCAGAAGCTCAACAAGCACGGCGTGCAGCAGAACATCCTGGTCGTCCAGGGCCTGGTCACCACCGTGATCGCGCTGGCCTACGCGTTCATCCCGGACGTGTCCAGCGTGTACTGGATCTTCTCGGTGATCACCACCCAGGTCTACCTGATCATGTATCTGCTGATGTTCGTCGCTGCGGTACGCCTGCGCCGCAACCAGCCCGACCACCCGCGTGGCTACAAGGCCCCGATGCTGACCGCCCTGTGCGGGGTCGGCTTCGCCGCCTCGCTCGCCGCCCTGCTGATCGGTTTCGTCCCGTCCTCGCAGTTCGGCGGCGGCAGCGTCTGGGCCTACCTGGCGATCGTCGCGGGCGGCGCGCTCGGTCTCGGCCTGCTGGTGCCCTACCTGTTCTACCGAGCCCGCAAACCCTCCTGGAAGACCGCTACGGCTGACGAGGCGGAGGTCGCGGCATGAGCGAGAAGCGGTTCCTCATCTATCTCATCAGCGGCATCCTGTTCGTGCTGCTCGCCGGGGTGGGCCTGGTCCGATACCACGGCAAGAAGGAGACCGAGCAGGCCAACGCCAAGGCGCAGCAGCTCCAGTCCGAGCTTCAGTCGGCCGGGCTGCGGGTGCCGTCCACCGAACAGATCGCCCGTGTGCTGGGCGACGACGGCGGTGCGATCTGCTACGACCCGGGCGACTCGCTCCGGCGCGGCGTCCTGTACGGGATGCTCACCAACGGCGCGGCCGGCCCCGGCCTGCGTCCGGTGCTGGTGGACAACCGGGTCCTCCAGGGCCAGCTGCTGATCATCAAGGTGTACTGCCCGCAGTACATCGACGCTTTCCAGGACATCATCGACGACGTCAAGAAGGCCGAGGTGTGACAGCGTGGAGCTGCGAGAGCGCATCAGCGAGCTGATGCCACGGGCCCGGGCCGACCTGGCCGACCTGGTGGCGATCCGCTCGGTGGCCGACCCACGGCAGTTCCCACCCCAGGAGTGCGAGCGCGCGGCGACCTGGGTGGTGGACCACTTCGCCCAGGTCGGCTTCACCGACCTGGGCCTGCACGAGACCAGTGACGGGAGCAAGGCGGTCTACGGGTACCGTCCGGCCGGCCGGCCGGACGCCCCGACCGTGCTGCTCTACGCGCACTACGACGTGCAGCCGCCGCTCGGCGAGCAGGCCTGGCGGACCCCGCCGTTCCAGCTCACCGAGGTCGGCGGGCGCTGGTACGGCCGGGGCGCCGCCGACTGCAAGGGCAACATCGTCATGCACCTGACCGCGCTGCGGGCGCTCGGCGACGACATCCCGGTGAACCTGAAACTGATCGTCGAGGGTTCCGAGGAGCAGGGCACCGGCGGGCTGGAGGACTTCGTCGTGCGCAACCCGGAGCTGCTGCGCGCCGACACCATCCTGGTCTGCGACACCGGCAACGCGGCGGTCGGCCAGCCGGCCACCACGGTGACGCTGCGTGGCCTGGTCAACGTGGTGGTGAGCGTTTCGGCGCTGGACGGGGAGCTGCACTCCGGCATGTTCGGCGGCGCCGCCCCGGACGCGCTGGCGGCGCTCATCCAGATCCTGTCCACGCTGCGCGATCGGGCCGGGAACACCACCATCGCCGGGCTGGAACACGACCAGACCTGGGGCGGGGCGCCGTACCCGACCGCGCAGTTCAAGTCGGACGCCGGCCTGCTGGACGGCGTCGAGCTGCTCGGCGACGGATCGGTCTCGGACATGATCTGGGCCCGTCCGGCGGTGACCGTGCTCGGCATCGACTGCCCGCCGGTGGTCGGCTCGGCCGCGGCCATCCAGCCGCACGCCCGGGCCCGGCTCAACCTGCGGGTGCCGCCGGGCATGGACGCGGTCAAGGCCCAGGACGCGCTGATCGCCCACCTGCACGCGGCCGCGCCGTGGGGCGTCCGGGTGGAGGTCGTCAAGGAGGCCCTCGGGCAGCCGTTCGAGGCCCGCACCGGCGGCCCGGCATATCAGGCCCTGGCCGGCGCGATGCGCGACGCCTACGGCCGGGAGATGAGCACTCTCGGCCAGGGCGGCTCCATCCCCCTGTCCAACGTCTTCGCCGACACGTATCCGGACGCGGAGATCGTACTGATGGGCGTCGAGGAACCGCTGGCCCTCATCCACGCCCCCAACGAGAGCGTCGACCCGACCGAGATCGCCAATCTGGCCCTCGCGGAGGCGCTCTTCCTCCAGAGATACACCAAATAGATCCCCTGGGGACGAGGCCCGGCGCTCGGGAAAGGCGCCGGGCCCTTCGCCGTCCCAAACCCGGGCTGGTCCTGGTGGCCCTATCCGGGCATGGGACAGGGCCCTGAACACCAGCCGGAAACTGTCCGGCTGGTCCTGGCGGCCCTATCCGAGCATGGGACAGGGCCCTGAGCACCAGCCGGAGACAGTCCGGCTGGTCCTGGTGGCCCTATTCGGGTACGGGATAGGGCCCTGAGCACCAGCCGGAGACTGTCCGGCTGGTCCTGATGGCCCTATCCAGGCACGGGACAGCCCTGAACACCAGCCGGAGACTGTCCGGCTGGTCCTGGTGGCCCTATCCGGGCACGGGACAGGGCCCTGAACACCAGCCGGAGACAGTCCGGCTGGTCCTGATGGCCCTATCCGGGCACGGGACAGGGCCCTGAACACCAGCCGGAGACTGTCCGGCTGGTCCTGGCGGCCCTATCCGGGCACGGGACAGGGCCCT